>JAGQYE010000045.1 GCA_020436225.1 Bacteroidota bacterium
AAGTAAAAAACTAATTTCTACATAATTCTATTTTTTTTGATATATTTATAGTTACAAACCAAAAATAAAACTATAAGAAACCAATTCTTCTTTATATAAATCATGTTTCTTATTTTTTTTGAGGTTTGATATTATTTGATATCAAAAGAAGACAATACTATTTATGAAAACTAATTTAAAGTTCTTACCTGTAGTCATTGTAATAATTTCATTAGCATTTGCCGGCATTGGCATATTTTCCATTTATTCAGGTACAGGCATTTCTGACAAAGAAAAAGTAAAAATTATCCAAACAGGAATTCCATGTGAAGCCACTTTACTTTCTATTGATAGAACAGGAAATATTGTAAACAATATTCATCAATATAAATTTAAATTCAATATTACTGATTCTACAAACTATACATTTATATATACCGAAAAAAAACTCATTGACCCAATTTATATGTCGAGTATAAAAATTGGAATGAAAATACCAGCATTTTATAACAAAGAAAACAAAGAAGAAGTAGCAATACTTTGGAAAAAAGTTGGCATTGGAAATGCCTTTTGAAAAATCGAATTATAAACTAAAAAATTATTACTATGCTTACTATTATTATTGCCATTGGAAGTCTTGTCGGATTAATTCTTGCAGGTTTATTCTTAATTTCTGTATTCAATAAATTTGTCAGTAACAAAAATATTGTAAAAGATGCCTTCAGTAATATTGATGTCTTTCTCAAAAAGCGACATGACTTAATTCCCAATCTTGTCAATACCGTTAAAGGTTATGCCGAACACGAAAAAGATACACTTGAACGAGTCATTCAAGCGCGCAACCAAGCAATCAATGTATCTTCATCTACTGATATTAATGCACGCATTGCAGCAGAAAATACTCTTCAACAAGCACTTAGAAGTATCTTTGCGCTGAGCGAAGCATACCCAAATTTAAAAGCCGATGCTTCATTTATAAATTTCCAAAATGAGCTTTCTCAACTTGAAGAAGAAATCAGCAGAAGCAGAAAATATTACAACGCAACAGTTCGAGATAACAACACCTATGGTGAAAGTTTTCCTGCAGTTTTATTTAAAAATATTTTTGGCTATCAACACTTTGATTTCTTTGAAGCAAATACTGAAGAAAGAGAAAATGTTACAGTTGATTTTTCTAAGTCTGAAGATAAAAATCAATGAAAAAGATTGCATTATATTGTTCCTTTATTTTTGTTTTTTTGCTTTTGCTTTTTCATACAACTGCATTAACTCAACCACACGATAAACATATCAATTCATATCTTGATAGCATAAAAACCGTCCGAGAAAATGAAAATCGATTAAAAAATGAATATTTAAAATCCGAAGATGTCGTTGTAAAAAAATTTCACACGAAAATTGATTTATATCCGCAAGAAGGTTATTTTTTAGTGGAAGAAAATTATGACATACAATTTAATAAGGAAAGGCACGGAATTTATAGAAATATTCCTTTGGTTTATCAATTAAACAATGTAACAACATCAACCCAACAAAATACAAACTCTAATAAATTTTGGGCACAGCAACCAAATGATTATAGAATTACGATAGATAAAATTGATGTACTAAATGAAACAAATAGAATTTCTGGAGGTAGATTCACATCTACACTCAATATTCGCATTGGTGATGCCGATAAATATGTTTCAGGTGAAAAACACTATACTATAAAATATCGAGTAAAAAATGCCATTCTGTTTGACGATTCCGCATGTTATTTTTATTGGAATACGACAGGTTCATTTTGGGAATTTCCATTTTTAGAATCAAGCTTTGAGGTTCATATTCCTAATCAACCAAACATACAATATTATGTCTATAATGGCTATGTTGGCGAACATACTACTCAAGCACAATTTGAATATAAAGATGGTATCTTATCCGGAAAATCAAACATTGTTTTAGGGCAAGGAAAGGATATGACTGTCTTACTCAAATTGCCTCCAACATATTTTAAACCACCTACAGCACTACAGTTATGGTGGCGCAGTTACGGTTGGATAATTTTTCCATTTCTTGCATTTTTTATTTTCTTTTTGATATGGTTTATTTGGGGACGCGACAATAAACCGGTAAAAGTAGTTGAATATTTTCCTCCTAAAGATATTGACCCTGCATTGGCTGGCTATCTTACCGACACTGATGCTGATACAAAAGATATTTTATCTTTAATTCCATATTGGGGTAAACAAGGATTTTTAAAAATAGAAAGTTTAAACAAAGAAGAAAAAACAGAAAAAAAATGGTATTCAATTTTTCCTTCATCTAATCCACAAGTTCACTTAGGATTTATTTATTTCTTTGGTTCAATTTTTGGGATTTATATCTTGTCAACATCACTGTCCCCAAATTATTTTTGGTATATAGTAAGCATAATTGGTGGCTTCTCTCCTTTTATTATTGTAGCATTAATTATTATTTATAAGAAAGCGAAAAGTATAAAACAAAATGATTTTAAATTGTATAAACTTCAAGAATTACCTAATAATGTAAATCAATATGAAAATACCATATTTTACGGACTATTTAGCGAAGGAAATGTAATAAAAATGAGCAGTTTGAAGGATAAATTTTATTCAAAAATGATAAAAGCAAAATCAGAACTTGCTGATATAAGCAATAAAATGTTCTTCACAACCTATTCTAAAAAAATAGTAATTCTAACTGCAACCTTTTTTATTTTATATGGAATGATAGGTGGCATTTTAGTGGCATCATTGTTAAATATTTTTGGTGGAGTTCTATTATTTCTTACCTGCATAGGATTAAGTTTCTTTTCAGGAATTATGCGTAAACGTGTGGTTGCCGGCGATGAGGCTTTACAAAAGGTAGAAGGATTTAGAATGTTTATTGAGAAAGCCAAAAAAGACGAGTTGACTTGGCTGTTAAAAGAAAATCCTAATTATTTCGACGACACACTTGCTTATGCTGTTGCTTTTGGTTTCGCAGATAAATACTGTAACAAATTTGAAGGCTTAATAGCTAAAGCGCCTGAATGGTATGGAGGAAATTATTCGCATTTTTCTATGAGCAATTTTTCTACTTCTTTTAATGCTACGATGCTCAAAGCAAGTACTACAATGGTTAGTAGTCCCGCATCATCAGGTAGTGGTGGTAGTTACGGTGGCGGATTTAGTGGTGGTGGATTTAGTGGCGGTGGCTTCGGCGGCGGCGGCGGCGGCTCTTGGTAGAGAAATACTTTTGATTTAAGGGTTGTTAATGTAATTGGAAAATTAGATTATTAAACACAATTGATAAACGAATAATTAGTAGGAATAGCAATGTGCCTTTTTACGTGGAATCCTGCCTACGGCAGGCAGGTGCAAAAAGCATGACAAAGGAAATGGGCTGCGAGCCACAGATGCGGTATTAGGGTTGGTATTTGCATAGCAACCGTATAAGCCTACATTAAAGCATTGCGATTTATGTTTTATCTGTAAAATTTACTTTTGGTAAAAAGAGTCTATTTAGGCATTAAGAAAATTTATCTTTCTATAATAAGACAATATGTATGTCTTTTTTGAAGTATTATTTAAAAACGAATGGTGTATCAATGTTTCTACTATTGGTTGTTTTTCTAAAAAAGGCTGTATTATCCTTTCAACTCTGTTCTCCATTACTCCGATACGTTTTGCAAATTCTACAAAATCCGCTTTAGCAGGATACGCATTCTTTTTATATGAACCGCTTCTGAAATCATCAGAAAACAATCCTTGCTCCAATGCAAAACCTGTATCATTAACATGAAGAGATGTATTAACTAAATCATAAGCCGGACTCAGAATATAATCACCTTTAGTTGTTTCCAATAATGAAAAGTTCTTCAAATGTGCGTCTCCGTTTGAAAAAACATAATTGAAAAGCACCAATGCAAAATATTTTTCAATTTCCACTCTCCATGCAGGAACAAATTTCTGAATTAATTCACCTATTTCTTGATAACTATATTTATACTTAAAATCTGGACCAGCATTGTCTTTTGTTTTACCCGCCAATGATGCAAAATCTTCTTTTCCCCACTTTGTTTTATCATCCTTTACATCAAATCGTTTTGTTATATAAGCCGGAATGCCATTATTAAAAAAGATCATAGCATTTTCTGCCGTATTGATTTTATATACCTGCTTTGCAATTTGCATAGTTAAGTGTTCATTTGCAGGCACCTGTCCAACATTCTTTAAATCTCGTGGTATAGGTTTTAATATATAAGTACCTTGTTCTCCAAGATTAGTTAATCTTAAATTATTTTTATCTAAGAGTAAACTTAGTTTTTCCTGAACACCTGATATGGAAATACGTTTACGATTTTCAAGAAACTGTTCAGAATCCGCATCATCTTTCATATACGCATAAGGTAAAACGTGATATACCTTCTTGCCATTAAATACTGCACGTAAGCATTTTGGGCTATATGTATTAAAACCCTCGGCCAAAGTACCAGGACAATATTTTAAATCATCTATATTCATTCGTTTGAACATGCTTTTACCGTTATTGCTCCAATAGTATCATATTGAGCAGTTGCTATTAGAAATCCGAAACTATCCTCTTCATCAATCTTCAATTGTATGCTCTGTAACTTTTTATTTACACCTTCACTCAACATATTATAGAAGAATGGAAATAAATATTCAGAATTGTATTCCTGTTGTGATTTAGGAAGTGTTAAACTTATTGCCGGACAATTTGTATCATAAAAATATTTATCATCATATCTAAACAGATAGGAAGTTCTACTTTCTTCAGTTAGAGTACCTGCCAATAGCCCATTGCGATATACATTTGCTTTTCGCATTTATTACTTTGTTTTTATTACATCTACATTTAATTCCAATCCTAACACATTCAATAATTTATTTAATACAGAAAATGATGGATTTCCTTCTCCTTTCTCATACCTTATTACAGTGCCTTTAGTTACATTGGCTAATTCAGCTAAGTCCGTTTGGGTAATATCCAATTCGTTCCTTCTGTTTTTTAATACTATGCCTATTTCTATAAGGTTCATTATATCGAACTTTTGATGTAAAATTACTTCATTCTTAGGATTTATGCAAATAAAAGTTCGATATATAATACTTTTAGTATAATAATAAGAAAAATGAAGAAGATAGGATATAAATAGTTCGATATAATATACTTTTGGTATACTCATATTGACTATAACCATTTGTATGGATATAATTAGAAATAGGTTTATTTATAAGAAATAAAGAGAAACAGAATAATATATTTCTGGTGACCTAAAATGGAATAAAAAAAGGTCACCGAATAGGTCACCTAAATAATAAGATTTGTCGTACTTTTTGTGTTTTTGGTTTAACTAAAAAGTCCTGTAATCAATAGATTTACAGGACTTTAGTTGAATTTGAATAAGAATCAGCAGAGAGAGAGGGATTCGAACCCCCGGACCTGTTACAGTCAACGGTTTTCAAGACCGCCGCATTCGACCGCTCTGCCATCTCTCTGTTCAACCGAAATATTTCTATTTCGGCTCGCAAATATACAACACATTTTTTGATTTAAAAACAAGTTCTATCGCATTATTCAAAAAAAATCACGCATAATTGCTGCGTGATTTCTTTATTAAATAGAGACAATAATTATTTCAAATTAAATGCTTTTTTCACTTTGTCCACGTAATCCAATTTCTCCCAAGTAAACAATTCTACTTGAACTTTTTTCTCGTTTTCTTTTCCTTTATTGAAAACTTTAGTAACAACTTCATTTTTTCTGCCCATGTGTCCATAAGCTGCTGTTTCGCTATAAATTGGATTTCTCAATTTAAAACGTTGCTCAATCGCATAAGGTCGCATATCAAATATTTTTTCAGCAATTTTTGCAATCTCGCCATCGGTCATATTCACTTTTGCAGTTCCGTTTGTATCTACAAATAATCCGCAAGGTTTTGCCACGCCGATAGCATAAGAAACTTGAACTAACACTTCATCGGCAACGCCGGCAGCAACTAAGTTTTTAGCGATATGACGTGTAGCATACGCCGCACTTCTATCAACTTTACTTGGATCTTTTCCGGAGAATGCACCACCGCCGTGTGCCCCTTTTCCACCATAAGTATCTACAATAATTTTTCTTCCAGTCAAACCGGTATCACCGTGAGGACCACCAATCACAAATTTTCCGGTTGGATTGATATGATAAGTAATTTTATCATTGAATAATTTTTGAATAGATGGTTTCAATTGTTTTTTAACACGTGGAATAATTACATCGATAATATCTTTCTTAATTTTTGCCAACATCTTCGCATCGGCATCAAAATCATCGTGTTGGGTAGAAACCACTATTGTATCAATTCGAATTGGTTTGTTGTTGTCATCATACTCAATAGTTACTTGACTTTTCGCATCGGGACGCAAATATTTCAACTCTTTTCCTGCTCTGCGTGTTTTAGATAATTCTTGCAAAATTTTATGCGCAATATCTAATGCTAACGGCATGTAATTGTCGGTTTCTTTAGTAGCATATCCAAACATCATGCCTTGGTCGCCCGCTCCTTGTGCATTAGCTTTGGTTTCAAAATCTTGTTTTTTAGATTTTCTATCTACACCTTGATTGATGTCGGAAGATTGCTCATGAATTGCTGAAAAGATTCCACAAGAATTGGCTTCAAACATATATTCTGATTTTGTGTAACCAATTTTTTTGATTACTTCTCTTGCAATTTCTTGAACATCTAAATAGGCTTTCGATTTTACTTCTCCGGCTAATACTACTTGTCCTGTAGTTACTAATGTTTCACAAGCTACTTTTGATTGTGAATCATACGCTAAGAAATTATCAATTAGTGCATCAGAAATTTGATCGGCTACTTTATCGGGATGACCTTCTGAAACTGACTCAGATGTAAATAAATAAGGCATTTTTTTATTATTTAGGTTGAAAAAATTTATTTTTTAACGAAGCAAAAGTAGTTAATCTTATAATGAAAACAAAATAAGCAAAGGCTAATAATTTTATTCAAAATTTAGAAAGAAAATGAAAATTCTATTTAATCTCACAAGTAACTAAACAATCGTTATTTACAAAACCCTGTAAAGTGTCTCCAATTTGTACAGCACCAACACCTTCCGGCGTTCCTGTATAGATTAAATCGCCTTGTTGTAGCGTAAAAAATTGTGAAATATAACTTACAATTTCATCAAATGAAAAAATAAGCATAGAAGTATCGCCTTGCTGAACAACATTTCCATTTTTTTGTATAGAAAATGAAATGATTTCGTCTTTATTAATTGGAATAAATTCGCCGATAAATGCTGAACCATCAAAGCCTTTAGCAATTTCCCAAGGCCAACCTTTTTTCTTTTGTTCAGCTTGAATATCGCGTGCTGTAAAATCAAAACCTATCGTAAATGCATCGTAATATTTGTGCGCGAATTTTTTATCAATCTTTTTGCCGTTTTTACAAATGCGAATGACAATCTCGCCTTCATAATGTACATCTTTGGAAAATTCTGGATAATAAAAAGCTTGACTATTTTTCAATAATGCAGTTGGTGGTTTCATAAAAATTACCGGATTATCAGGAAAAGCAAAATGCTTCATTTCCTCAATATGTTTTCTGTAATTTAAACCAACGCAAAATATTTTCATAAGTTAGAATTATAGTAGTGAGATTTGAGAAATTTGAATGTTTATTTGTTGTTATAGATATTCATTGTGTTTGACAAACCTGCAGAACAAAAACTTTTAATAATTTCTACGGATGTTTGAATTCTTTCTTGTAAAATAATTTCTTGATCAGAAGTCCATTTACTTAGAACAAAATCTACTTGTTTACCTTTAGGAAAATCATTTCCAATGCCAAATCTCAAACGAGAATAAGCATTGGTTTGCAATTCTTCTTGAATTGATTTAAGTCCGTTATGTCCGGCATCGCTTCCTTTGCCACGCACGCGCAAAACGCCAAACGGCAAAGCTAAATCATCAACAATAACAAAAATATTTTCAATCGGAATTTTTAGTTCATTCATCCAATATTTAATAGCTTTTCCACTTAAATTCATATAAGTTGTAGGCTTGATGATATGCAATTGTTTTCCTTTAAAATTGGTTGAAGCATAAATTGCTAAGCGTTTTAAATCAAACGAAGCATTTAATTCGTTAGCCAAAACATCAACCACATCAAATCCAATATTATGTCGAGTATGTTCGTAATCTTTCCCAATATTTCCTAAACCTACAATTAAAAATTTGGACATTTTCTTGGATTTATGCGTGGATTTTACTGCACTCAAAACTACATAATTTTTGAGTGGAAAGCGAACTAAATACAAACAAAAAAAGGCCAGGAATAAACCTGACCTTTTAAGAAAATAAGTTGAATTATTTTTTCTTTTCTGCTGCACCTGCTTTTGCAGCTTCGGTTGCTGCAGATTTCAACGCTCTTGTAATCTCAACAGAAACTAATGGAATTGCCGGCGAATTTAAAATTTCAAATCCATCTGCTTTGATGTCTCTAACTTTAAAAGATTGACCTAATTTCAGTTCGCTGATGTCCACATCAATAGTATCTCTCAAGTTTTCCGGTGTAGCTTTTATACGAACACGACGTACTTTAACTAATAATTTTCCACCTTCTTTTACGCCGGGAGATTGACCAACGATGTTGATTGGAACTTCCACAATTACTTTTACACCAGGTACTAATTTGTGAAAATCAATGTGTTTAATTTCTTCTGTTACAGGATGCATTTGTACATCTTTCAACAAAGCTTCGTGTGTTGTACCGTCGATATTGACAATCGCTTTGTAAAATTTGGGTGTGTACAAAATTCCTCTCAACTCAGAAATAGTTGAAGTAAAGTGTACCACCTCGTTTCCCGCATACAAAACGCAAGGAATATTGCCTGCTGCTCTGTCTGCTTTAGAGGCTACTTTCCCTACTTTTTGTCTAGCTTTTCCGCTAATGGTAATGGTTTGCATAATAATTACTTTTTAGATATGAATAATGAATTAATTGATTTGAATTCGTGTGCATTCCTGATTGCTCTTGCAAACAATGGCGCCACTGAAAGCACTTTTATTTTTGGATTTTCTTCTTTTAATGGAATCGTATCACAAACGACTAATTCTGTTAATGATGATTCTCTGATTCGTTCGTGTGCCTTACCTGAAAGTACAGGATGTGTAATTAATGCTCGTACACTCTTTGCTCCTTTTTCCATCATTAAATTAGCTGCAGCCGTTAATGTACCACCAGTATCGATTAAATCATCTACTAATACAACATTTTTATTACTTACATCTCCGATTAAGTTCATTGACTCAATTTCGTTGGCTTTTGATCGAAATTTATCACATAATACTAAATCTGCATTAAACAAACGCGCATAATTTCTTGCCCGTTTGATACCACCAACATCCGGTGAAGCAAAAACCATATCATCCAAATTTAATTGTTTGATATAAGGTGTAAAAATTGCATTAGCTTCCAAATGGTCAACCGGAATATCAAAGAAACCTTGAATTTGAGCTGAATGTAAATCCATGGTCATGATACGTTGTGCACCTGCAGCTACCAACATATTGGCTACTAACTTAGCGCCGATAGCAACACGTGGTTTATCTTTTCTATCTTGGCGAGCCAATCCAAAATATGGAATTACGGCTACCACATAGCCTGCTGAAGCACGTTTAGCCGCATCTATTAATAACAATAATTCCATTAAATTATCGGCTGGTGCAAATGTGCTTTGCATACAAAAAACACTGCATCCTCGAATACTTTCTGTAATAACCGGTTCAAATTCGCCATCACTGAATTGCATGACTTCCACCGGAGTTAAATCTTGACCATAACTATCGGCAATTTTATCTGAAAGATAAAGTGTATTTCTGCCGGAAAGAAGTTTTATGTCAGGACGCACCACGTTGTTTGAATTTGAGGTGCAAAGATACAATTTTCGACAGAATTCTACTAGAAATATAAGCTATTAATATTTTGGTAAACAGATGCATGTGGACTATACACTCTAACAGAGTGCCTATACCCTAACAGGGTCTAAAACATCAACCTATAAAACTACCTGAAATTAAATGTATATTTGGGTTCAAAAGTTTCACTTAAAAAAGTTCTACATTGAAATTTAGCGATTTTGGATTGGATGCTCAGATTTTAGAAGGAATAGATGCCATGAATTATGTTGATGCCACTCCTGTTCAAGAACAAGCAATTCCACTTATTTTGGAAGGAAAAGATATTATCGCAAGCGCACAAACAGGCACCGGGAAAACAGCGGCCTTTTTATTACCTATTTTGAACGAATTGACTACCAAGGCAAAAGAAGAAGACGAAATAAACGCCTTGATTATCGTGCCAACACGAGAATTAGCTGTTCAAATCACACAAAACTTAGATGCCTTTTCTTATTTCACACCGATTAGTTCTATTGCTGTGTATGGTGGCGGAAGCGGAACTTCATTTGAAAGTGAGAAAAAAGCTTTGTCGAGCGGCGTTGATATTGCCGTTTGCACACCGGGAAGATTGATTAGTCATTTAGCTTCGGGTTATGTAAAAATTAGCGGACTTAAATATCTTATTTTAGATGAAGCAGACAGAATGTTGAATATGGGTTTTTATGATGATATTATGAAAATTATCACTTATTTACCTAAACAACGACAAACGCTTTTATTTTCAGCTACGATGCCAATAAAGATTAGGAAATTAGCTGTAGAAATCTTGCAAAATCCGGAACAAATCAATATTTCCATTTCAAAACCACCGGAAAAGATAAAACAAGAAGCTTATATTGTTTACGAACCTCAAAAGCAACAATTAATTCAACTCTTATTAAAAGATGCCGGCAATAAAAAGATTATCATTTTTTGCTCGAGGATAGAAAATACACGTAGGTTAAGTGTTTTTTTAAATAGAAATCACATCAAAAACGAAGCTATACATTCCGGCATTGAGCAAGATGAAAGAGAACAAGTTTTATTGCATTTTAGAAGTGGTAAAACTAAAATTATTGTAGCAACGGACGTATTGGCAAGAGGCATTGACGTAGAAGACATCAACTTAGTGATTAACTATGATGTTCCTAATGATGCTGAAGATTATGTTCATCGAATTGGCAGAACGGCAAGAGCAGATACAGATGGTGTTGCAATAACTTTGGTAAGTGAAATTGAGCAAATAAAACTTTTGGAAATTGAAGAGTTATTGGAATATCCAATTCCTAAAGCTGAAATCCCTTTAGAACTTGGCGAAACTCCAATATATCAACCTAAGAAAAAAGAAGTAATGAAAAAGAAAAGAGGCAAGTTTTTCAAAAGAAATCGAAATCAAGGTTATAAAAAATAAAACTTAATTTAACTTAAAATATTTTTAAGTCAATATTCATAGCTACTATAATTCCTAATTTTGTACAAATTTACTGAATGAGTTTCCGACCAAACAACAGCCCTGATAATGCAACCAAGAAAATATCAAAAGAAACATTCTACAACGGCTTAAAAATCGTGCAATATTTAAAACCACATAAATTTTTATTTATTATTGGTTCCGTTTTCTTAATATTCTCTACATTAACAGCACTTACTTTCCCATATTTATTTCCTTTATTAATCGACTTAGCCCATCATAAAGAAGTGCATCTTATTCCGATTAGCGGCACACATTTATTTACGATTCATAGTCGTTTAGATTTGATGAAAATAATCGTTGGTTTATTGATTATCCAAAGTGCCGTTTCATTTGGAAGATTGTACATTTTTGCTCAAACCAACGAACGCGTTTTGGCATCCATTCGACATGATTTATACAACAAGATAATTAGTTTACCCATTCAGTTTTATGAAAAAAACAGAATTGGAGATTTAAACAGCAGAATTTCAACAGATGTCGTTAAATTACAAGACGCACTTTCTATAGATTTAGCTGAATTCTTCAGACAGGTTATTACTTTACTTGGTGGCATTGCTATTCTAATTTACTTATCACCAAAACTGACATTATTTATTTTAGCCATTGTTCCTATAGTCGTTATTTTGGGAATTAGTTTCGGTGGATTTATTAGAAAAAAATCTGCGGAAGCACAACATGCTATTGCCGATTCTAATATCGTTGTGGAGGAAACATTCCACAACATCAACATAGTAAAAGCCTATACGAATGAATGGTTTGAAAGCAATCGTTATTTAAAAAAAGTTCTTAAAATAAAAGATGTGTTCTTACGAAATGCTATATACAAAGGTGCGTTTATCTCGTTTATTATCTTAATCATGTTTGGCGTAATTACTGTTGTTTTGTATAAAGCAAGTAGTTTGTTAGAAGCCGGAATTTTAGGTGATGCTCAACTTTTACAATTTATAATTTTCACTGTATTTATTGGAGGTTCGATTGCAGGATTGGGTGATTTATATGGAAAAATTGCGGTGGCTTTTGGTGCTACTGATAGAATAGTACAAATTTTAAATCAAGAATCTGAAACAAAAATACAACCCATTCCAATTCATAAATTAGATGGAAATATTGTGTTTGAAAATGTTCATTTTCATTATCCGACACGCAGTGATGTAGAAGTTTTAAAAGGGATTTCATTTTCTGTTGCCAATGGTGAAAAAGTTGCCTTGGTTGGTGCTTCAGGCGTTGGGAAAACAACAATTCTTCAATTGTTGATGCGTTTTTACAATATCCAACAAGGAAAAATTACAATAGATGGAACTTCAATTTATGATATGGATGTACAAGCACTAAGAGCCAACACTGCATTGGTACCTCAAGAAGTAATGTTGTTTGGAGGAACCATACGTGAGAATATTTTATATGGAAAATTAGATGCCACAGAAGAAGAAATTATCAATGCTACAAAAAAAGCAAATGCATACGATTTCATTTCTAAATTTCCGGAAGGATTAGAGACTATTGTTGGCGAACGTGGCGTAAAACTTTCGGGCGGACAACGTCAACGTATCGCCATTGCTCGTGCAATATTAAAAGATCCTGCCATTTTATTTTTGGATGAAGCCACCAGCGCCTTAGATGCGGAATCAGAAAAATTAGTTCAAAATGCGTTAGAAGCACTAATGGAAGGAAGAACAACCATCGTTATTGCACATCGACTTTCAACTATAAGAAATGCAGATAAAATTATCGTACTCAATCAAGGAAATATTGCTGAGCAAGGCAATCACCAAACTTTAAGTGCTCAACAAGATGGCTTATATACACATTTACTGAAATTACAATATCAACTTCATTAATTTATTTCACCTTATCGTGTAATAACACTGCATTCGAGAAACGAAGTGAACGAATTTCACAAACTCCGTTCTCTATTACTCCAGTTAAATCGGCATCAAGTTCACCAGACACCATACCACGACTTTTATTATATCCTGTAATTTTCAACTTTCCTTTGTTGTTATAAATTGTGCCTCCGTACATAATATTAACGCCTGATGCATTTCTGACAAAAGACGTTACTAATATTTTTTCGCCTGTTTCAAAACTTACGGAAAATGGAATTTTAGTCATTAATGTTAAATCACGAATGGCAATATAGACTTCCATACCTTTTTTCTCATCATATAAATTAATGACAAAATATTGGTCATTATTTATCATATCCATACTGTTTCCTGTTCCTGATTTTGTTGGATATAATGAAGCATCCATTCCATTAAATCGAACACCCATCATATAACCGCTTGCAATGATTGGTTTAATATCTTCTCTATATAAATAACTGGAATCTATTACTTCTTGCTTTTTTAATGTTGGCTTGGAAAGATGTAACGTATATCTGAATTTATAAAGTAACATTCCGGTTAATATTACCAGAAGCGGAAGAGCTTTTAAATAGGATTTATCAAAAAATTTCATACGACAAATATATAGTAAAAAGATGTTCTAAACTACGTTTCTTTTAATCAAACTATGTAAAACGATTTAAATCTGTTTCTTTCAGAAGTGGCTTTTTATTCAAAATTGCATCGACTAAAAAATGAGCAAAAAATGGAGACAAAGAAGCACCTTTAGTGCCCATTCCATTAAATATATATGCATTAGAATACTTGGAATGTTGAGCAATAAATGGTCGTCTATCTTTTGTAGTTGGGCGAATGGCAGCTCGTTCTTCAATAATTTTGAAATCACAACGAAGCATTTTTTTTAATTTATCAGTTAATTCATTTCTGCCTTCTTGTGTTACATCAACACTCATATCATTCCATAAATAAGTTGCACCAACAAAATACCGATTTTTATTTTCCGGAATCAAATAAATATTTCTGTTTATAATTTTAGATGTATTTAGTTTGGGAATTTCAACAAGAAGCTGCTCTCCTTTTGCCAACGTAAACGGCAAATTTGGAAATAGTGGATTATTTATTGCTTGATAACCTTCACAAAAAATTATATGTTTTGCTGAATAGTTTTTATAATAAAATTGTTCGTTCATTTTTAACTCGTCAAACTCAAATTTTTCATTTATTATTTTTTCGTTCGATTCAAGAAATTGTCGAAATGCTTTTATAAAAACCGGCAACAAAACTCTACAAGCATTTTTAATAATGCCAACTTTGTGAGTTGAAATAATTTCGGGTTCATCTTGTAGTTCTACAATTTTACCTAAATAATTTTGATATTCTGTATCATTTTTCCTATTCTTCCAAATTTGTTCATCATCATCTGAAGTAAAAATCTTATATAAATCTTGTTGAGTAAAAAATGAAGTATTCAAGAATTTTTCCAATTCTGTATAAGTCTGTAAGGCAAACGGCAACACTTCGTCAATGCGCCAAGTTTTCACTAATTTTCTTCCTGTTACCGGATTTATTATGCCGGCTGCAATATTAGAAGATGAATTAGGATTCCATTCATCAATAACTAAAAATCTTTGATTCTGTTTCCACAGAAACCAAGCCAACATACTTCCTGCAATTCCTTGTCCAACTATAATAAAATCGTATTTCATTTTTTTAAGGCTATAATCATTTCACGTTTTCCTTTTGGTCCATCTAAATTTTCCACTACAAATCCTACTTTTTTTAATGTTCGTTTTACTTCGCCTTTAGCACAATAAGTTACTAAGTGTCCATTTACTTTTAAGGATTGAAACATATTCTTAAATATAGATTCTGTCCACAATTCCGGTTGTGTTGTTGGCGAAAATGCATCAAAATAAATACTATCAAAATAATTATTAAATGCGACAGATTCAATATTCATTTCTAATTTTTGTAATAAAAAGAATGGTGAAATTTCTACTTCTTGATTCCAAGTTGCTGTATATATTTTTTCATAGGTTTGTGTGCAATTCTGTTTTTGAATAATAGAACAAAAATCTAATTGCTTATGGATTTCATTATCTAACGGAAATTTTTCTATGGTTATGTACTGTATTTTTTTCTCATTTTCTTCGGCAATTAATGCTGTTAGTAAAGCATTTAATCCTGTTCCAAATCCAATTTCTAATAAATTAATTTCTTCTTTTGAAGTACAAAGTGGTTCTAGCCCTGCACGAATAAAAACATGCATAGATTCTTGTAAAGCACCATGCGTAGAATGGTATTGTTCTTTAAAAAAATCGGAGTAAACGGAATGACTTCCATCAGCAGTTAATACAATTTCCGGCATTATTGCTTGATGAGTTTAATATAATAATTTTGATTTTCCGTTTGTATCTGCATAAATAATGCACCGTTACTCCAACGATTAAAATTCTCAATTCCTAATGATTGACGACCATTTTGTAAGACTACATTTTTATTCCATTGCAGTTGACCTAATACATCATAAATTCTAATAATTGCAGGCGTTGTAACTTTATTTTTCCAATCGAGAACAATATCGTCTGATGCAATAAATGCCGACACATTGATACTTTGTTGTTTAATTCCTACTGTTGGAGCGAAGTAAACGGAATCTATCAAACTATAGGATTTTTTGTTAGCATTATCAACTATCATAATTCTATAATAATATATTCCGGCATTGGCATTTAATTCGTGTAAATAGTTGTAAGCTGTAGTGGTAGTTGAATTAATTCCTGCCGGAACAGTATCGACATTAATAAATGTTTGCGCATCAAATGAATATTGAATTACAAATTCTTTGCTGTTTTTTTCTATCGTTGTTTTCCATTCTAAATACACATCATCGTTTACTTTGTGTGCTGCAAAATCAATTAAATTGGCACTTCCAATAGCATTCGCATCACTATGTGTGCTTATTAAATAAAATTCGCCTAAAGTATCTGATTCCAAAGCAATATAATAGCCATTCAAGTATGGATAGAATTGAATTTCTTCCGGCGAAAAATAACGATAGTAAGCATTGACATAATTATTATTGACATCTAAATCTGTGTTTAACCCAATATATCGCAATAAGCCAATATCGCCCATTCTATTAATAGAATCTTCTGCTAATACAAATTGTGTGTATTCATTATTCAATACATAAAGCTTCAGTTTAAAGTTGCCTAACTGCGGATGTTCGGGAAGTATTACCCAATTACGTGGAAGTACATTTTTTGCTTGATAAACTTTTTGTTTATTTAGGTTTGATTCGAATCCTAAATGAACTATGCCTAAATTTTTATAATCATCAAATAATTCTGCTACAATTTTCCCATTTCTATAAAAAGGAATCCAACCATTTCCTGAAGAAACAGCTGTAATATAACCTGAATCTGAAGGTGCGATTTCTTTAAAATCTGTTAAGATGTGAATGTCGTCAATGCCGATTCCTTCGCTTGTATAAAAATCATCAGAGAGCAAATGAATTCTACAAATAAAATTAGAATCGCTTGGAATATCACTCAGCGGAATGATGGTGTGTGCTACTTGCCAAGGATAAATTGTTTGGTCCCAATATGGGTTATTCAAATAGCCATTATACCAATTTAAACTGCAATCATAACAGCCTAATCGGCGCCAATTTTCGCCATCAGTAGAATATTCTGCATAAGCAGAATCGGAAGCAGATTGCATATCAGATAAGAAATTAAAAGACAGCAATGGGTCAGTTGAAGCAGTTGAGAAATCCATGCAACCTAAATACAAATAAGAATTTTCTTTGAAGTTATATCCGGAATGTTGTCCGGTTGTCCAAGCTTTATTACCTTGAGCAGCATTATCAATATTAAACTTCTGAGGTGTTGTCCAAATCCAAGAATTATTTTCTCCTTCAGTCAACAAATTACCATTGTCGTTTTCAAAATCATTATAATACGGAAAAGAATCTATTGTAGGTAAAACAAGAATTGTGGCTAAGTTGAATGAATCGTTTGCGTGAAACAAATCTCCGCTATTACTTGCCCAAGTTTTTATATTATATTTTCCTGCCGGATGATTAGTAAATGGATTTGAAAAAGTATAAGTCAATGTATCGTTTATTGGAATTGATGGTATCGTTGCATTTACAATTGGCTCATTATTGATTTGATAATGTACCGGTAAATTGGCGATGTTATGTCCGGAATTATTTTTAACTGTAATGCTAATTTGTTGGTTGGCAAATGTTTTAGAGCATTGTATTTTTTTAGTAGATGCAGTAACAACTGCAACATCTTTTCCTGCATTATACAAAACAAAATCATCAAAAGAATAACCTCCATTTCCATTTGGTGAAATAGCAGATTTTAAGCCGTTTTGTACAATTTTGAGTTGTGTTGAAGAAGAAAAATCTTGTCCGTTTTCAACTTTTAAATTTTGATACAGATTGATTTCTGAAACAGATTTATATTTCCCTGTAACTCCTTTATTGGCATATAAATCGAAAATTGGGACCCAAGTTTGTGTATCATTTCCACGCGCATAAATTACATCATTGCTATCTGCTTCAGCTCTATCCATATAATTAAAATCAAACAAAACAACTGAATCTACATAATTGGAAAGATTGTAAGTAAAAACTAATTCATTCTTATGAGAAGCTGCCTGCAAATAATTATCTAAGGTGATAGCATGATTTCCTGTTTTAGAATAAAGAGTGCCTTCATTAGTGCGTAAACGCATTCCATCTTCCGGATAATAATCCGCATATTCCAAGCCATCTATTCCAAAATATGTTGTAGAATATTGCGTATTTGTTTCTTCAAAAGATTCTGAAAATGGCAATGAAATCGGTGCATTTGGCAAATGTCTTATCGTGAATTTTAATGTATCGTTTAATTTATTTTCATCATTTACAAGGTTAGTCCAAGCAATCACATCATAATTACCAACAGCACTTAAATTCTCATTTGTTGTAAAATAAAATATTGTTGAATCATTAGAATTTAAAGTTGAAGATAATGTTGCATTACTTATACTACTCCCATTTATTTGATATGATATTGGAATAGATGTTTGATTATTTTGCCCGTAATTTTTGATAACAAAAGACAATTTCTCTGTTGCCGTTAATGCGTTTGAAGTCCACTTTCTTCCAATAGAAGGTTTATAAACAGCATAAACGCCAACATCATTCTGCGTAGCACAAGCAGAAGAAGGATTTGGAACACAAGTCTTCGCCAAGCTATGATTACCTTCTACATCATTTACTATAGTTGATATTGCATATAGATATTCTTTTCCATTTATCAAATTCTCTACATCAAAAAATGTTGTATCGGTTTGTCCAACATTTACCCATGCACTATCTATAAAAAGATAAACCTTATATGCAGTTCCACCAACGTAAGGACTCCAACTTATACGAATAGATTTATCACAAGCAACATGTTGAATAGTTGAATAGTTGACTTGTGCGCCAATTGTAAAAGTTGCTGCAGAAGTTGCGATATTATTTCCTGAAACAATTCGCAACAAGCATTTATTGCTCACAACATTTGGTAAAATATAATCTAACTTCTTATCTTTTAGTTGTATATTAAAAGCTATAGTTTGCCAAGTTGCACCACTATCTAATGACAATTGAACACTTGCTAAAGAATCTATTCCATTGTTATACCATTTTACATACATTGTTGATTGAGCATCTATAACTTCTCCGCCATTTGGATGTGTTAGTTCAATTTTTTTAGGCTGTGGATTATAAGTTATCGCATAATTTTGTGGGTCAAAAGGTACATTTGTTCCTTTGACAACAATCGTGTAATTACCAGGCATTGGTGAAGAAACAGTAACTTGCTCAATTGTATTCAAATTATCCACGCCTTTTGTAGCTATCAACTTATAATATTGCGGACTCAATTTCCAAGGTAAAACGGTATCGCCGGATGGTGTTACAACTTTAATATCCAAATCATTCACAATATTATTTGTTGCTAATGGTGTACTTTCTTTATCTGTCCAGCACAAAGCAACATTTAATTGCTGTAAGCCTGAAGGCATCGAAATTATATGCGTTTTCACTTGCCCTTGACTACAATCTCCTTCTGCAAATCGATTTTCTTTTATTGTATTTACAGCACTTAAAGCATCAGGCTTTCCAAAACCATACGTATAATCCGGGCCGACGTTTCCTAAATCTCTTGCTGTATTACAAAGTATTGCTTTTATTAAAGCTGCATTAGGAAGTGTACCATATTGTTGCTTAAATTGTTGATAGAGTAAAGTTGCGACGCCTGCAATTTGTGGCGCAGCAAATGACGAACCCCAACCTGTAGTATAACTATTATTCGGTGCTGTAACAGAAACACCAAAACCTTTTGCTACTAACTCTGGTTTCAATCTGCCATCTACGGTTGGACCTCTTCCACTGTTTCCAACGATCTGTTCATTGCCAAAAAGCCAACCAACTGTAATTGCATTTTTACAACCTTGAAAGCCAATATCAACAGAACTAAAAGTATCGGTAACTGTACAAATAGAAGCCGAATTACCAACAGCAACGATTGGCAATAAAGTTGGATTTTCATAGACCAATTTATCTAAATCGCCGGTTTCAGGAAGATAAAATCCGGATTGCACACAATTGGTTTCGGCAAAATTATAAGAGTGATTTGAAATATCAACTCCAAATTGTTCTTTTCCTGTTTTTATTTCATTTACAATATCATTCAAAACATCCCAATAATAAACATCTGAAGCAGGAGCAACACCTTGAAGCGTAGTGAAATTATTGCCTTGTCCGGCAATAAATCCGGCAACATACGTTGGATGTCTCATCAAAATATCCGAATTATTTTCTTTATCAACTACATGGTTTTTATTAACCGGCAAATCATAATTTTTCCCAACAACACCTTCGTCCCAAATGCCAACATTAATACCTTCTCCTTTTAGATTTAAGTGATAAGGTTTATCGTTGTTGACTTGTTTTACGCCCAACATCAACATAGATTCATAAATTAATGCATTCTTGTGTTCGTAGTTTTTAGAAATAAAATATACAAAAGGCAATTTCGCTAATGCTTGGATTTGTTTTGGATTAGCTGTTGTAGTAAAACGATTTGATTTGCTATTATTTTTTAAGATGGATATTCCAATTTTTTCTGTTTCGTATTTTAATGTCTGTTCTTCTATTGAAGAAGCATAAGACACTTCAATCTGTGCAACTGCTTTAATGGAATTTAAAGCCAAGTCAATTTTAGAATCCGGCTCGACATATCCAATATTTATAATATCTTTTGAAGATACATTTCTGCTCGTTTCAGAAGTTGGCGAGCTAACCAAATAAAAACTATTCCCTAAATATTGAACAATGGAAAGTCCATTATTTTCAACCAAAGTAGCCGAATTATTTTTCATTTCAACAACGATATAATCTTTTTGTTGATAGCGAAATGCCGACGGATTTGTTTTAGAAGTAGAATCTTTAAATTGAGTTGGTTGAATGTTGACTAATTTAAAACCAACTTGAGCATTACTAAAAAAAGTACTTCCCAAAACAAACAATAACAAGGGTAAGATTTTTGCCATACAGCAACAGATTTTGTTTAAATTTATTACTTTAAGTTGAGATAGACAATATATTTATTAACAGCAGAAATGTTTATTTCAAATCTACTAAAGTAATGCCATCGCCACCAAATTGTTCGCTTTCGAATTGGAAGGATTTTATATGTGGAAAATTCTTCAAATAAGTATGTACCATTTGCTTTAATGCACCTGTTCCTTTGCCATGAATAATTTTGATTTGCCGAATTCCGTACATTAAAACTTTATCCATATAATTATCTAAAGCATTAATTGCTTCATCTTTCATTAATCCACGAATATCCAAAGTGTTGTCGAATGCACTTTTCTCAATAATTTTTTTGGAAGAATACGATTTTTGTTTTGCTGCAGATTGATCAGAATTATTTTTTGCTTGCACTAATTTATGCGCACTTATTTTGGTTTGTAACTGTCCAAACTGCACTGTTGCTTTATCATTTTTCAATGCAATAATTTTCCCGATTTCGCTTCCATCTGTCAACTTTACGCTATCGCCTATTTCCCATTTTTGAAGTACTGTTTTATTATTAGAAATCGGAATTTCTGTGTCTAATTTATATTCAATTTCAGTTCTATTTTCATCAATAAACTTTCTTACTTGGAGAAATTTTTCTTTGTTGTTTTTCTGTTCTTTCCATTGGCGCATTTCGTTTTCCAAGTTTCTACTTTCAGCATTAAACTTTTCCAACAACCGAGCTTCGTATTGCTTTAGAAGTCGTTTCTTTTCTTTCTCTAGTTCTTTATTTAATTGCTCGTAACTCTTAGTTAAATCTGATAGTTGAGCTTCTTTTGCTTGCACATTTTTTCGCAATCCTTTAATAAAATGCTTTTCGTTTTGTATTGCAGTTAATGTACTTTCCAATACTTTTTTATCTGTTCCTATTTTTTTAGAAGCAGCATTTAATACAACATTAGGCAAGCCGCTTTTTTGAGCAATTTCAAACGTAAAAGAACTTCCTGGTTGTCCAATATGAAGTTGATAAAGTGGTTTCAATTGTTGTGTATCAAATGCCATAGCGCCACTTTGCATATTGGCTGTTTCTGCTGCATAGATTTTCAAATTATTAAAATGCGTTGTAATTATTCCAAATACATTTTTTTGATGAAGATTTTCTAAGATTGCTTCAGCCATTGGACCACCTAATGCCGGGTCGGTGCCCATGCCCATTTCATCAATTAATATTAAGGTTTTAGCATTGCTATGTCGAAGAAAGTAATTCATATTCGACAAATGAGAACTATATGTACTCAAATCATTTTCTATAGATTGTTGGTCGCCAATATCTACAAATAATTGATCAAAAACTGATAGTTCCGAGTTTTCTTTAGCCGGAATTAACATACCAAATTGAAACATCAACTGAATTAAACCAATAGCTTTTAATACGATAGATTTTCCACCTGCATTTGGACCCGAAATCAATAAAATTCTACCTTGTTCATCTAATCGCATAGAATTTGCAACAATTGACTTTTTATGTTTACTATGGAAATGAAAAAGCAATGGATGAACAAAATCATGCAAGATAATTTTTCTTTCTACAGAAAGAATTGGCATAGAACATTTATAGTTGATGGCAAAATAACTTTTAGCTCTGATAAAGTCGAGTTCGCTCATCAACTCTTGTAGTTGCTCAATTATTGCTGCATAAGGTCGAATTTGTGAACTAAGTGATTTTAATATTCTGATGATTTCTCTTCTTTCAGATAAATATAAATCCGTCAACTCATTATTTAAGAGAACCGTTTCTGTCGGCTCCATATAAGTAATGCTGCCGGTTTCACTTTCGTCAGTTATCATTCCTTTTACCACGCGCTTGTATTCTGCTTTTACTGATAATACTCTTCTTCCATCACGAATGGTTTCTTCCGTTTCTGCTAATAAATTTTCTCGCTTGTATTGATTTAAAACTCGTTTAAAAACAACATTTATTGCTTGGATTTTTGCTTGTATTTCTTTTCTTATTTTGAATAATTCCGGAGTTGCATTTTCTTTTATTTTTTCATTTTCTACATCAATAACAGCAGAAATTATTGCATTTAATTTCGGTTCTATGACGAACGATTGTATTTTCTGCGTCAAAAAAGGATATAAAACTTGCCGAGCTTTTGGAGAGAAGAAACGGAAAACTTCTACACACGTATGATGAAAACGAAATAAATTAACTAGCTCTTGTATTTCTAAATAATAATGTTCAATTTTTAGCTTATTCAAGAAATGAAGTTCATCAAGTCCATGCATCGGAAAAGATGTATCCAATTCAAGAATTGATTTCATCTCTTTTACATAACTCAATTGAATCGACAACTCATCAATATCTGTATAAAAAGAACTATTTTCAACTTTATTTCTACCTAAATCTCCAGAACATAAACTCGACAATTCTTTTAATATAAAAGGGAAATCGAGTTTCAGAAGTGTATTATCCGGATATAGTTGCATAGTAACGGACAAAAATAATGATAAATAAAATCTTAAAAAACTACATAAACCATTGCCATTAAATAATCTTAAAATATTGATAAAGTTAGTACTCAATAAAAAAAATAAACAAGAAGTTCTCTATCTTGTAACAGAAAATAATTAATTGTTTATCATTAATCAGTAACTAAATGATGTATGATTTTATAGTTGTTGGCTCGGGCTCAGGTGGTGGTTCGTTAGCCTATTATCTTAATAAAAGTGGTGCAAAAGTACTCTTAATTGAAGCCGGTAGATTTTACAGAAAAGATACTTTCCCAAAAACAGAAGCAGAAACTTCCGCACATTTATATTGGGGTGGCGGAATTGAATTTGCCAAAGATGGCAGAATGGGATTTTTGCGTACTAAAATGGTTGGAGGCTCTTCTATAGTATATCAATGTTTAATGGATAGATTTGATGATATCGCATTAAACGATTGGAAACAAGAAAGTGGTGTGGATTGGTTTACGCCGGAAATTATGAGTGCACATTATGATCAAGTGGAAAGCGATATTGCATTGCATACTTTTGTACCAGAAGAACGAAACGGAAATGGAAAATTATTTATAAAAGGTTGCGAAAAGCACAATTATAAATGGGATTATTTAAGAAGAGGTCAAAGTGATTGTGCGGTTGACAGAGGCAATGATTGTATCGGTTGCCTTGGCGGTTGTTTCAGAGATTCCAAGCAAAGTTCATTAGTAGCATTTGTACAAAAAGCAGAAAAAGAAGGATTGGAAATTATTCCTGATACAGAAATTTTAAAAGTAGAACCCAATGCCGATTCTTGTAAAATACACGGTTATCAAAATGGGAAAAAAGTATCATTCGAAGGCAAAAAGGTAATTCTTTCCGGTGGTGCATTTGGCACTACCAGAATGATGACACTTTCCGGATTCAAATCTAAATTGCCGACAATTGGCAAGAAATTTTCTTCGCATCCGCAATTTATGTGGCTTGGTTTCCAAAATGAAATTGTTGATGCTCACAAAGGTTCATTTCAAACCGTTGCTTCTAAAGATCCAAACTTTAGAAAACTAGGTTTTAAATTGGAAAATGTGTTTGCATCGCCAATATCTATTGGTATGTTGATGAATGAAGATGGCATAGAACATCAACGATTAATGAAGCAATATCGCTATATGCAATGTATTGAAGTTGCAGTGCGCGATGAAAACGTAGGAGAAATAATGTGCGACAACAAAGGCAAATTGACTGTTTCAAAACCGTTGACTGACCAAGATAAAAAACGTAGAGACCTTGGACACCAAGCAATCGAAAATATATTAAGCGCATCCGGTGCCAGAGAAATCTACAAATCAAAATTTTATTTTGGATTGCATTTAATGGGCGGCTGTGTAATGGGAACAGATGCATCAAAATCTGTCGTCAATCCGGATTTTCAAGTGCATGGCGAAAAGAATTTATACATTGTTGATTCCAGCATCTATCCAAATGCGCCGGGCATCAATCCGGGATTAACCATAAAAACATTAGGTCACCGATTAGCAACACAATTAACAAAATAAAAAATGGCAAACTTTTTTTCAACTCGCGCAACCAAAGGACTATTAAAAGTTGGAGATATTTATTGTCCAAAAAACGGCGAATTTCCCGCATTTTCTGAAGCAGCAGGCACAGCTCATTTAAATAGTCTTATCAAAAATATTCCAAGCGATGATTTTTCTTCATTAAGCATGGTATTAGCCATATTTTCTTTCTTTCCGCAATTCGTTTTAAGATGGATAACCGGAATTTGCACTAATGCGCAAAACAATCCAAGCGATGGAATGTTACCTTCTTTATTAAGACAACTCAATATCGGCCTGAGAGGTTTGTGCTATTCTATTTATTATTCAGAGTTGACCAACCCAAATTTCAAAGGTCAAACACCATTGCAAGTTATGGGCTATCAACTAAATAGAATTACCGATTAAGCGGTTGCAGTTATCCATAATCGTGGAAAATAACTTCTTAGAATAAGCATTTAAAATGTACTTTTGAATTCGTGGCAAGTTTGTTCCAAATAGAAGAATACATATATTATTGGATAACCTCATTCAATAAGTATAAAATACACTCTCCTTTTGTTTATAAGTTGGTTACTGAAGTTTTTGAGAAAGAGCTTCATTATAAGGACTTTGAAAGAATAGAACAATTGAGAGATGAACTCAGACGAAACGATACAATTATTGAAGTAGTTGATCTTGGTGCCGGTTCTAAATCTTTTAGAAAAACGAAAAAAGTATATCAGCGAAAAATTAGTAAGATAGCACGAAAGAGCGTCAAGAAAGAAAAGTACGGGCATTTATTGTACATGTTGGTGCGCTATTTTAAAGCCAATTCTATTTTAGAATTGGGTACTTCTTTAGGAATTACCACAGCTTATCTTGGCTCGGCTCATCCAAATACACGAGTAATAACGATTGAAGGCAGTGAGTCAATTGCAAAAATTGCACAAGATAATTTTGACAAACTCAACCTAAAAAATATCCAATTAGTAGTTGGAAATTTTGACGATAAACTGCAACAAATTTGTGATGAACGCAAACAATTTGATTTAGTTTTTATTGATGGAAACCACCGCGAATTGCCCACGATAGATTATTTTAAAACGGTAGTGCCTTATTGCCACAATGACACAGTTTTGTTATTCGATGATATTCATTGGAGTGAAGAAATGCAAGAAGCTTGGGAATATGTAAAAAATCACGAGCGTGTTACATTAACAATAGACATATTTGAAATGGGCATTGTTTTTCTGCGAACAGAATTCAGGCAAAAACAACACATGCAGATTACGTATTAAATAATTAAGATAATCTTTTCCGACTGAAAAAATTTCTATTTATCAACGCAGAGTCCTTTTCAAGAAACTCTGCTAAGAAAAAAACAAATCAAATCACATTCACACCATCATCTCCTAAAAATTCTCTTTTAAGATAAATAGAATCTTTCGGGTTTAATTTTCCGGCATTAATTAATCTTAATTCTCTACGTTGCAAAGCTTCTTCAAATAATTTTTTTTCTCTTTCTGTTTCAGGAATCACCGGAATACATTTAATAGGTTTACTTTGAAAATCTAAACCGACAAACGTAAAAAATGCTTCGTGAGATTTTATTTCTTCTTGCGTTTTGATATTTTTTATAAATACTTCGCAAATAACTTCCATCGACGTATTAAATGCGCGCGTAACAAAAGAACGCATCACCACAATATCGCCCATTTTTATTGGTAAGTTAAACGACACATTATCTAAACCGGCAGTAACTGAAATGCCACCGCTATGTTTTATGGCAGAAATTCCTGCACAAACGTCCATCCAACTCAACAAATGACCACCCATCAAATTACCGATTGGGTTCGTATGTGCAGGCATAATTAATTCGGTTTGGATATTCAATGTTTCTGATACTTTTCTACTTACATCTGAATTTTGTGTGGACATTATTATAAATTATAATAGATTAAAATAAATACTTTTAGGTTTTGATAATCTCAAAAATGAGCGTAATTTTGAACGCATTTTTACAAATATACAACAATAATTTAAGTATAAATGGCTGCGTAGTTCAACTGGATAGAATATCAGATTTCGGCTCTGAGGGTTGAGGGTTCGAATCCTTCCGCGGTCATTTTTTTCTTATTTTACAGCTACACTAAACATTTTTTTCATATTTCAAGTTTTTATCGACATCTCGAATAATTTTTTACACATTTTTACGTTTTTAGGCTCATTTTTGTGCAGTAAATCATTTCACCTTCCACATCAAAAAAATAATATCTTCGTATATTTACGACCTAACCAAAAAACTAAAAAAATGGTGCATTTTTGCACCTTAATTTTTTTAGAAAAACAAGCATTTTACCAATTAAAAAATTGAATTTATAAGCGATGAGATTGAGAAGTTTGGATATTAAAGGATTTAAAAGTTTTGCAGAGAAAACTCAAATCAATTTTGAAAATAATATTACCGGAATCGTTGGACCAAATGGTTGCGGAAAATCGAATGTGGTAGATGCCATTCGTTGGGTGTTGGGCGAGCAAAAAACGAAAGCGCTCCGTTTAGAAAAAATGGACAACATGATTTTCAACGGAACAAAAGATAAAGCAGCTTCCAACATTGCCGAAGTTTCAATTACTTTAGATAATACTCGCAATTTATTGCCAACTGAATTTTCGAGCGTAACCATAACCAGAACTGTAGAACGCGACGGCGACAGCACTTACAAACTCAATGGCGTTACATGTCGTTTAAAAGACATTCGCGATTTGTTTATGGACACTGGAATTTCCACCGATTCATACGCTATCATCGAATTAAAAATGATAGACCAAATTTTGAACAACGTGGATAATGCCAGACGCACATTAATAGAACAAGCAGCAGGCGTTTCAAAATATAAAACAAGAAAAAAAGAAACTTTAAGTAAACTACAAGCTACAGAAGCCGACTTAAATCGCGTGGATGATTTGTTATTTGAGATTGATAAAAACTTAAAAGCACTCGAAAGTCAAGCGCGCAAAGCTCGACAATACAAAAATTATAAAGAGGAATACAAAGTAATTTCTATTGATTTGTCGAAATACGAGTTGCATGGCATCAACGAAAGTTTTTTATTGTCGAACAAAGAAATTGAAGCACACGAAGACAAAAGATTAGAAGTCAATACACAAATTGAAACTTTAGAAGCACAAATTGAAAAAGAAAAATTGGCAGTTGTAGAAAAAGAAAAATCATTATCCGATCAACAAAAACAACTCAATCAATTCTTATCTCAATTACAAGAAAAAGAAAGTCAGAAAAAAATTGACGAACAAAAATCATCTTTCTTAAATGACAAAACACGTCAACTACAACAACAAATTACGCAAGCAAAAAGTATCATCGAAAATCTAAACAACGAAATCAACCAACTCAAAAAATTCAACGAAGAAGATGAACAAAAATTAGAAACTATTCGTATTGATTTTGATGCAGCAAAAGAAAAATTGGAAGAACAACGTAATTCTAATCTTACATATAGAAATAATTTAGACCAAGCACGTTCTATTTATTCAGCAAGTACCAACAAAATTTCAGAAGTAGAGAAATTAATTGCTGTTAAAGAAGCACAATTTGAATCATTACAATTGAGTGCACAAAAATCAATGTATGAAAATGAAGAACGAAACCGAACATTAGAAACTTTAAAAACAGAAATTTCTTTAACAGAAGAACGCATCGATAAACAACGTTTATTGGTAGATGACTTGCGCAAAAAAGAAGAAGATAACTTAGAAAAAATAAAAACTCTCGAAGAAAAAAACGAACAATTACGCCAAGAACTAACCAACAAAAACAGGCTATTAGACGCAAAAAACAACGAATTCAAATTAACCAAAAGTATGATAGATAATTTGGAAGGTTTTCCGGAATCTATCAAGTTTTTAAAGAAAAATGTAAATTGGTTAAAAGACACGCCACTCCTTTCTGACATTATTTATTCGGAAGAAAAATATCGCGTAGCCATTGAAAGTGTATTGCAACCTTACTTAAATAATTTTATTGTTGAAACAGAAAACGAAGCTACTAATGCCATTGATATTTTGTCGAAAAGCTCAGTAGGTAAAGCCAGTTTCCTCATTCTAGATTATTTTGAGAAATTAAATTTTCAAACTAACAACTCGACAATTCCAAACGCAAAATTAGCAATGGATATTGTTCAAGTAGATGAAAAATACAAGAAAATATTAAGCTATCTTTTAAATGGAATTTACATCGCGGAAGAAGGTTCAGATATACATCAACTCTTCAATACACTTACGAACAAAAAAGATTCGTATATCATTTCTCATTCCGGACATCTACTAAAGTCTGATAAACAAATGTCGGGCGGTTCAGTTGGTTTGTTTGAAGGTAAACGCTTAGGTCGTTTGAAGAATTTTGAAATTTTAGAAAAAGAAATCAAAACTTTAGAAACTGATGTGTTGAGTTTTAAGAAAATTACGCAAGATAACTACAACGAATTACAACATCTAAAAGTAAATTCTTATCGAAATGTAATTGAACGCGAAAACAACCAATTACAACAAATAGAAAAAGAATTAGTTGCCAAACGTTCTAAAATTGAAAGTGAAGAAAATTCTATCGGCAAAATTTCATCGCAAGCACAAGCCATTCAAGAACAAATTACTCAGTTAAAAACTGAAATCGAACCTTTACATGCATCATTGAGTGAACACAGCCAAAATTCCATTCAACATAAAACCAATATGGAAAATTTGGAAATTGAATTTAGAAAAGCCAACGAATTGTTCAATCAATTTTCGCAAGCATTTAACCAAACCAATATTTTATTTATCCAACAAGAAAATAAATTAAAATCTAATCAACAAGCTCAAACTTACAAGCAACATCAACTTGAAGAAAATGAGAATAGAATAAAATTAGCAAGTGAAGAAATTGAACAAGCACAAATAGAAATTGACCAATTAAAAAATAATATTGCACAATTAGAATCTGCACTGATTGAATCTTACGAAACAAAAGAACTTCAAATGCAATCGCTTTCTGAGCAAGAAACTGCGTATTATCAATTGAAAGAAGGCATTACAAAAATCGAGGATGCTATTCGCGAGAAAAACAAAAACAGGCAACAAATTGAAGAAGCTATCGTAGCTAAGAAAGATTTATTGAGTGAATTAAAACTGAAATTAAATCTTTTGAAAGAACGCCTTTCTATTGAATTTCATATTGATGTTGAAGAATTTTCTTCTAATTTGGAATTGCCTGAAACCGCTAAAGATGATTTGCAAGACAGATTGGATAAAGTAAAACGAAAAATTGAAAACTTTGGCGAAGTGAATCCGATGGCAGAAGAAGCCTACAACGAAATGCACGAACGTTTCGAATTCATCAACACACAGAAAAAAGATTTGCTAGACTCGAAAGAGAATTTATTACAAACGATGCTTGAAATCGAAAACACGGCAAAAGAACAATTTTTGGAAACTTTCAGTGCTGTTCGAGAAAACTTTATTGGTGTTTTCAGAAGTATGTTTACGCAAGATGATAACTGCGATTTAGTATTAGTAAATCCTGAAGATCCGTTAGAATCTGATATTGATATTATCGCTAAACCAAAAGGCAAACGTCCGCAAAGCATCAACCAACTTTCCGGTGGAGAAAAAACTTTAACTGCGTTATCGTTGCTCTTTGCCTTGTATTTATATAAGCCGGCACCGTTCTGTATTTTAGATGAGGTTGATGCTCCATTGGATGATGCCAACATCCGTAAATTCAATGAAGCCATAAGAAAATTCAGCGAGAATTCTCAATTCATCATTGTTACACACAACAAATCTACAATGGCAAGTGTAGATACTATTTACGGTGTTACGATGGTGAAGCAAGGTATTTCACGAGTTGTTCCGGTTGACTTCAGCAGCTTAAATTAATGTGTTTTATTATATGAGATTTATGCTCATTTGTTTTCATTTTAATTCATTTATGTTCATTTGATGCATAAGCATTCAAAACACTAATTTTTATTGACATTTAATGATTTATATTTATCTTAATTTGTTTACCTTGTGTTCATTTAATTCCATTTTATATTTTCTTCACCACAAAGACAATAAGAACACTAAGTTTAATATAAAAGATAGAACGAATCATCAAATCATCAAATCATCAAATCAATAAGATATACCATCAATTGGGTATGTTTTCTATTTTAATTAAGATTTAATTTCATTATCTAAAATCTAAACAATGAAAATAAATTATCTATGTACATTATTAGCATTCATCTCTCTCTGGGCATGTACACCTAAATCAACAGGAGATGTAGCCACCGCAACTAATTCTACAAGCGATTCAACAGCTGCAACAACTGCACCACCATCTGTAACGGAATGGATGAGTTGGGAAGGCGGCGTGGATGTAGCAGCCATAACAGACACCAACTTTAAAATGCCAAATGTAATTGTGCATGTGGCACGAATGGTACACACACCTGTTGGAAGCGCACCAAGCGGAATGATACTCTTTCAACCGGATGCAAAAAATCCGCCTGTTGTAATGGGCTTTGTAAGTACAGATAAAAATGTTGGTGCTTATTTCGGACCAAAAATATTTGTCGGAACGCCGTTTGAAAAAGCACCTGTTTTAGAGGCCACATTTGATATCCAAATAAAAGAGAATAGCGCAACTGCCAAAATAGTAGTGGCTAATCATACATTTGAATTAGAAATGAGTGATGTTGGTGCGCCGTATTTAATACATCGATTGCCGGCACAAATGCCACCGTTTTATCAGCAAGGTGTAGAGCGAAAAACAGGCAAAACTGTTTTAAAAGTAGATGGCAAAGAAGTATCTATTATCGTTCCTCCTGTTGGTATTACAGGCGGTCCCGGAGCTGTTGTGTCGCCGACCGGTGTTTATGCTCGATAGAAAATATTTATTGCATAAAAAAAGCGAAGTTATTTTCAACTTCGCTTTTTTTGGTTTTTATTTTGGAGATTATAAAGTAGAATAGAATTTTGACAATCTTGCTTCGATGCGTTCTTTGATGTAGCCATCTTTCAAACCTTTCTCAACAAACGGTGTTAAAAATTCTTCCGATTCTTTGATAACGACTTTTTCGGTAATATCATTATCTTCCAGAATTTGTACGATTGTTTTTTCTCCTGAATGTTCGAAGAAATGATTTAAGATATGTTCATTTAATTCGGCAACTACTTCTGTTTGAATAGCTGCATGCGTAGCTTTTTCTGCAGATGCTAAAATGGCTGCTCTGTCTTTTTTAGACAGCTTCACTCCTTTTGCAATAGTTTTTACTTTGGTTTCTTCTAATTTATCCCAAATATTGTCGGCCATTTTTTTGAGTTTGGCATCGCTCAATTTATCTTTCAACATTTGTTCGCTCTTCGCAATAGATTTTTGCAAGTTATCGGCAATAAAACGTTTAATATTCCTATCGATAGAATCAGAAACTCCGGACAATGCTGCGCCAATTAAGCCTTTTCCAATATTGAATAAGGAACCGCCAACCGTTTCGTTGCTTGGTCCACTTTGTGCCGCAAACGATTTGATGCCATCGTATAAAGTATCGGCAATCATCTCGCCATAAAAAGGATTGCGCACGATATCAGCTATTATTTTTTCGCGTATTTCTCTTTGCTCAATTATTTTTTCAGCGATTTCATCAAACGATTCTTTATCTAAAAAATCAGCAACAGTGTGTTTGCTTTTTAATGCCAATTCGTGTACGGATTCAGATAAATCAACCAAATATTCTTTTTGATGTTTGGTTAGTTTTCTGTTTTTGATATTTCTTTCTTGAAATGCAATCACATTTTCTACTGAGCCAACTTCATTAAGTTTAACTGTATCTAACCATTTCCAAGCAGCACTTATTTCTTCTTTGATGTTTGCTTTTAAATGTTTCTTGTCGAATTGTTGTAATTCAAACGCAACATGTGCATCGTATATTTTTTTGATTTCAGCTTTCATTTTTATTTTTTAATGATAACGAAAATATGCTTATTTATTTGGATAAAGCATAAACTTAAGCAATTTAATATGTAATTAAGAAAATAAGAACAAATTAAGCCAAGTTATGGAAAACAGTTTGGACATCATCATCTTGTTCTAATTTATCTACTAATTCCAATACTTCGTCTGTTTGTTCTTCATTTAATTCCTTATGAATGGTTGGAATGCGTTGTAATTCTGCGCTAATCACTTCTATATTTTTATCTTCCAATGCTTTTTGCATAGCACCGAAATCAGCAAATTTTGTATAAATAATTAGATGATTTTCGTCGTCAGTTTCTATCCTATCTAAACCGGCATCAATTAATTCAAACTCCAATTCTTCTACATTGATATTGGTACTAGAAATTTTAAAAACGCCATTGCGTTCAAAGATAAAATCGTGCATACCTTGTGTTCCCATCGAGCCACCGTTTTTATTGAGAATGGCTCTCAAATTGGCAACAGTTCTCGTTGGATTGTCGGTTGCTGTTTCAATAACAATTGCAGTTCCATGTGGTCCCATCGCTTCATATACCACTTCAGAAAAACCTTTTGTATCCGTAGAAGAAGCTCTTTTTATGGCCGCTTCAATTCTATCTTTCGGCATTTGTGCGGCTTTGGCGTTTTGGATAGCTCGACGTAAGTTGGCATTCGTATCCGGACTTGGACCACCTGCTTTTACTGCCATGGCAATTTCTCTTCCTGCTCTGGTAAATGCTTTTGCCATTCTATCCCAACGGGCAAATTTGGCTGCTTTTCTATATTCAAATGCGCGTCCCATTTTTATTCAATTTTAAGTTTATATAATTGAGTGCAAAAATAATTAATTATAAAAAGAAAGAAAAATTTGTGTGGCAATTATATTTCGAGAAATCGACTTCTTATTTCCGGAGAAGGCAACATACAACTTTCTTTTTTGCCAAACCATTTATATCTGTTTTTGGCGATGATGTCATAAACGAAGTCTGTAATAAAAGTTGGTAGAATTTTAAAAATAAGCAACAAACGCCAAATGCCTCCAAAATATTTAGCAATTTGAAACGCCGCTTTCGACTTAAAATATGCTTGATTATTTTCGATGAACACTACACCATCTAAATTGTTTGACATCTTATAATGAGCAAGCAATTGTTGACCAATTGAAGATTGTAAGCTGGCAAATTTCAAAGAATTTGAAGCGTCGTGCTTGATAATAAACTGAACACTAGAAGCGCAGAAATTGCATACGCCATCAAACAAAACTAATTTATCATATTGATTGCTTGAAATATTATTCATACTTAATGAATTTAGCAATGCCTGTTTTATTTGTACTTTGTTCTGTTATTTTAATGAGATAAGTAGCAGCAGGCAACTCATTAACATGAATATTGCCGGAATTGTTTAATTGTTTCTGTAACACCATTCTGCCATCTAAAGAAAAAATTTGTAACGTATTATTGCCTTTTATGCCATCTATTGTAAGTATATCTCTTGTTGGATTCGGATAAATTTTCAATTGATAAGTTTCATTTTTATTTTCAAAAATCGGAGTTAAATATTCCGGCAACGGCTTACCTACAACAGGATTGATAATCATTGTTCCGGGAATGCCGGACTCGCGCCATTTTGTAGAGCCATCCACATAAAAATTTCTATTAGAATGATTGTTGTTTCTATCAAATCCTATTGTAAGAGATTCTTTGTTATCTACAATTAAGCCAACTGCAAATGTATCGGATAATACTAACGGAAACGTTGCACCGTTCAACATAAAATCCGGTTTTATCGCTGCGTAATAGAAATTATTCAGTGTATCATTTGAAAATTCTTTGTTCAAGTCAGCTAGTTTCAAATTGGTTTGACGATATATTAAATCACTTTCATCATAAATGGTATTTCTATCAAAATTTTTCCAAACACAAATACTGAATGTCGCCAAATTATTATTTACTTGAGTTGGAAACGCTTGGAATTTTATGGCTTGTAATGTATCCGGATTTCGAACTGCATATTTCACAGCCATTTTATATTCGGGCATTCCATCCACCCAATATCCACGCTCAGCAGAAGCATCATCATAAGCATAAAAATTACTGAAAATCTGTTTATGCGACATTGAATTATTGGCAAGAACTTGCGTCGGCTCGCCGGCTTCCGCAGAAACATCAAAATGATAATCTACATTTATTACAACTGTATCATCGGTGAGGTTGGTTGGCACTAAAAATTTGGAATATTTAATTTCATTTTCTGACAATGGTCCAAAGTCGCGTGAAGGTCCGTTAAATGTTGCAAGCGTTGTACTTGTATTTACTAAAGTGGCTGTATAATCATCAACAATATCCGTAGTTGTATTGATGAAATTGTTTTTCACAAGAATGCTAATCGAATCAGCTAAATCTGTAGTATCAAATTGATGATATGGCATCACATAATAATCTTTCAAGATAGATGGTGGCAAAAATTCATAAGCCATTTCTTTAATATTGCGTTCTGCTGCAGTATCTCTGTTTTTATCCAACTTTACATAATCAACATGCCATACATCATTTGCACCATTTAAGTTACCAAAAGACTCAAATCGAAATTGGAAATTCGCATTCAAATAGGCAGAATCTAGTTTAACAAAAACTTGACGCATTGTGGCAACACTCAACGCTGAAGTTTGCCATTTAATGTTCCAATTTCCAGAAGTATCTAAAAATTGAAGCGTCAGTAAATCGTTTGGTGCAGAAGGTGTTTCCCCAAAATCGCCTTGCAAGAAATAAAAACTTAAATAAACATTATTGGTATCATTTAAACCGGATAAATCAATTGGATTGGAAGTCAATTTATCGGCTGCACCGGAAACCATAGTGGCAGAAGAACTGTAAGGAATTCCATTCGCGTCGGTGCCATCAAAAGTTGCAACACCTAAAGTAACTGTTTCTTTCGGATATGTAGGATTAATAAAAACAAAATTATCTTGCCAACGTACTACATTAGGATAAATTTCTGACTGATTAAAATCATCAAAGAATGGCAAGCTCAATGCAGCTACTTTATGCTTGGATTTTTGATGGATATATTCTTGATTATTTTGTTTATTTTTTTGTGGATGCATACGCAAAGGCACAATGGCTTCTTGTTGAGCAAACGTGTACACTACAACAAACAAAAATAAATTGGTAAAGGCTAACTTCATATATTATTATTGATATCCTTTTTCTGTTTTAGGAATAAGTTGATTTACCGGATGCGAACCTATTTGTGTGGTCGTATCTTTCTCTTGACGTATAAACAACTGAACTGCATCGTCTTGACCAAATACGCCTGGTTGTCCAAACTTTGGATTTTGATCATAAACATAAGCACTTAAGGTATCGGTAATTGTTCCATCGGCAATCAACAAACCTAATTTTAAATGAACAGCGTCTAAGACAGCTTTCGCCTCAACAACCGTCAAATCTGTCAATGGTGGAACATCTGCTACTTGATTAGAAAATCCATCTCCTAATACTAAATCTATGGTTGTTCCTTTCTTTACTACATCGTCTGGTTTTACAACATTTCCATTTATTTCCATATTCAAAACTGCATCTTTAGCCATATCCGGAACATAAATATATTTACCCACTTTCAATCCCCAATTATGTAAAATAATTTCTGCTTGTCGTTTTGAATTATCGATAACATTTGGAAGTTTTACACTTGGTGGCGTAGAAGCATTTAATGTCAAATATATTTTTCTGTTTACTTTTACTTTAGAGCCAGTAAGTGGTTGTTGATCCAACACAAACAATGGTGGTTTGCTTTCATCATAAGTTGAATCGACGATTATGTAATCCAAATCATTTTGACTTAAAATCTTTTTAGCCTCAAATAAAGATTTTCCTTTAACTGTAGGCACTAAAACAAAATTTCCATGATTGGTGTACCATGATAAACTTTCAAATGCGAGAAACAACAAAACGATGCCGGCAATTATTATAGCTAAAATGTTTAAAAGTATGGTTCTCATCAAGTATTTTATTTTGGAATAACGCCAATTTGAAATGTATAGTATATTGAACAAAAATACACAAATTAAGCTGATTTTGAACAATTGTTCTTTCTAACAAACGTTTATAATCTCAGTAAACAAAATCTTGAAATCGCTCTATATTTGTTTCAATCGAAATTATATGAAAAAACAAAACATCGGTTTGGTATTTGGAGGTAAATCTCCGGAACACGAAGTATCTATTATCTCCGCTCGAAATATATTTAACGCAATTAACAAAGATAAGTTTGAAGTCCAACTTATTGGCATTGCACAAAATGGAAATTGGTATTTAGAAACTGAAGCTAACCTATTAGATAAAAATTGTGTTATCGGAAAATCAAACATTCAGCTTGCTGTTGTTTTTGGCGAAAGTCAACAAAAAATTATGCGATTAGATACAGGAAATTTTATTGATGTATTAGATGTTATATTTCCGATTACGCACGGACCAAATGGTGAAGATGGAACGCTTCAAGGAATTTTTACACAATTAGATATTCCATTTGTTGGTCCAAGTGTTTTAGGTTCTGCAGTTTCTATGGATAAAGATTTTACTAAAAGAATTTTGAGAGATGCCGGTATCGGACATGCTAAAGGAATTACCGTTTATCAACATGATAAAGACAAACTTTCTTATGCTGAATTTGAAAAAGAATTAGGCAAAATTATGTTTGTAAAACCATGTAATATGGGTTCTTCTATTGGTGTTAGTAAAGTTACTGATGAACAAAGTTTTAGACATGCAATAAACGAAGCTTTCAAATTTGATACTAAATTGCTGGTTGAGCAAGCTGTAATTGGAAGAGAATTGGAATGTGCTGTTTTAGGAAATGAAACTATAGATGTAAGTATTTTTGGAGAAGTAATTATGGACGAAGGTATTTATGATTTTGAGAATAAATACATCAACGATAATGCTAAAATCGTTATTCCTGCTGAACACATATCTCCTACTCTTTTACAAAAATTACAAGCAACAGCAAAAAATGCCTATCGCGCTTTAGGTTTGGAAGGTTTATCTAGAATAGATGTATTTCTTACCACAAATGAAGAAGTAATTGTGAACGAGCCGAACACCTTGCCCGGTTTCACTTCAATTTCTATGTATCCTAAATTATGGGAAAATTCAGGCTTAAGTTATCCGGATTTAATTGAACGTTTAATTCAATTAGCTATTGCTCGTTATAACAGAGACAAACAACTTTCCAGAAAGCGAATTGATAAATAATTTTTTCTACTTTCTATTTTTTTATGATTTATTCTTAGAGAACAATACTTAATTTTCATTTTTTACTGAAAGTTTAAAATCTATCAAAAATATTTATTTAACCTAATTGACTTTAGTTAAAGAATAATTTTACATGAAATAAACATCAGATATTTGATTATTGTCAAAACTTTAAACTTCACAATACATTAACCTGCCATTTACAAGAATGACATTTTTATACAAAACTTTCATAATTGAAAAAAATTGATTAATCGTAATAACGCACCTAATTTTGCAGTATCAATTTTGATAAACAATTAAACTTTTTAAAAATGGAATTTACACAAAAAATTAAAGATGCTGTAAACAGCTTAACTGCTGAAACAAAAGCAAATGTAACAGAATTACGTTACAACGTAGAAAACACAGTAAAAAATGCTGTAAGCGAAGCTAAAGACGAAGTAGCTATCCAAAGAAATCATTTCAAAGCTACTGCTGAAAGAATCCAAGCTAAATTAAAAGGTCCTTTTACTTTAGAAAAAGTTCAAGCTGACGTTAAAGAAGAAGCTAACATTTTAGTTGCTGATGTAAAAACTACATTCAATAGAAATGCTGACAGAGTTAAAGGTTTATTTAACGAAGCTTCAACTAAAGTTGAGAAAAAAGCTAATGAAGTAAAAGCTGAAGTAAAGAAAGCTGCTTCAACTGCAAAAGCTAAAGCTAAAACAACAGCAAGCAAAGCAAAAGCTAAAGCATAATTGCTTTACTAACTCCAAGTACATTTTTAAAAAGAACCGCCAAATTTGTGCGGCTCTTTTTTTATTCATATTAAAAATGAATAACTTTACAAGAAAAAAAAATGAGAATTGTCGGACAAATTGAACATCCAATTATAAAAATTACAGTTTTGCAAATGAACAATCGTTTTGCACTAAAATTGGAAGATAATCTTTTAGAACAAACCTATAAATTTAATGAAGACGATCGACTTCGTACTTTAGAAGATATGGATAAAATGGTGGACAAAACATTCTTAGATGAATGTTTACAACGCTTTCTAGACATGAATAAATCACGTGGAGAAACCTATTTAAGAAATATTATGAACGAAAAAACGGAATAAATTTTTAAACTTAAATTATTTCATTTTGAAATACATAATAAATGCTTAAAACAATATTTCTTATTGGCATCGGCGGTGGTGCAGGTAGCATTTTACGCTATTTAGTTTCCATTTATCTTCTAAAATATTCAAAGTCAACGTTGCCAGTTGCAACACTTTTAGTCAATATTTTAGGCTGTTTGGCGATAGGAATTTTACTTGGAATTTTAGGCAAACAACAAATCCAAAATCCTAACATAAAATATCTATTGGTTATCGGCTTTTGTGGTGGATTCACAACTTTTTCTACCTTTGCAGCAGAGAATATTCAACTCTTACAAACCGGAAATTTCTTAACAGTCTTTAGTTACATTACATTAAGTATTTTATTATGCTTGATTGCTGTTTGGTTAGGTTTATTCCTTACAAAATAAAAAATGCGCAACATAATGTCGCGCATTTTCTATGTATATTTTCCTCTTTCGAAGAAAAATAGTTATCAATGGAATTGTTCTGCTTCTGTAGAACCTGCCAAAGCTGTTGTTGAAGATTGTCCTTGTTGTGCAATATTTTGAATTGCATCGAAATAACCTGTTCCAACGAAAGATTGGTGTTTGATAGCTTTGAAACCATCTTTTTCCATTTCGAATTCTTTTTGTTGCATAGTGGAGAAACCAGCCATTCCGCGAGCTAAATAATCTTTAGATAAGCTGAACATAGATGAATTCAATGCATGGAATCCTGCTAATGTAATGAATTGGAATTTATAACCTAAAGCAGCGATATCTTCACGGAAAGTCAACATTTGTTTTTCATCCATGTATTTAGCCCAGTTGAATGAAGGAGAACAGTTGTAAGCCAACATTTTTCCAGGATATTTAGCATGAACGCCTTGAGCAAATTCGCGAGCCATTCCTAAATCCGGATTTCCTGTTTCCATCCAAATTAAGTCAGCATATTCAGCATAAGAACAAGCTCTATCGATTCCTGCTTCAACACCATTCTTAACATAGTAAAAACCTTCTGAAGAACGTTTTCCATCTACGATGAATTTTTGATCTCTTTCGTCAATGTCAGATGTAATTAAAGTTGCCGCTTCAGCATCTGTACGAGCGATAACTAATGTAGGAACACCCATTGAGTCAGCTGCTAAACGAGCAGAAACTAATTTGTTGATAGCTTCTTGTGTTGGAACCAATACTTTACCACCTAAGTGTCCGCATTTTTTTGCAGAAGCTAATTGATCTTCATAGTGAACACCTGCAGCACCAGCTTCAATCATACCTTTCATTAATTCGAAAGCATTTAAGTTTCCACCGAAACCAGCTTCAGCATCTGCAACGATTGGAGCAAACCAGTCGATGTCGCCATCTTGATTTAACCATTGGATTTGGTCACGACGTGCTAATGCATTGTTTATTCTACGAACAACTGTAGGAACAGAGTTTGCAGGATATAAAGATTGATCCGGATACATTTCCATACCTAAGTTAGCATCAGCAGCTACTTGCCAGCCTGACAAATAAATTGCCGGCATTCCAGCTTGTACTTCTTGTACAGCTTGGTTTCCTGTAAGAGCACCTAACCCTGCTACCCAAGGACGAGAATGTAAGCGATCCCATAATTTGTTTGCACCATTTTTTGCTAAAGTGTATTCCACTTCAACAGAACCAGAAATGTTCACTACATCTTCTGCAGTGAATGGTCTTTTGATGCCTGCCCATCTTGGGTTTTCAGCCCAATCTTTTTTCAAAGCATCAATGCGTTGTTGTCTTGTTGCCATTTTATTGAATTTGTTTTGTTAAATGAAGTTTATTAAAGTTAAGATTTATTAGTCGATATAATTGTAAGCATCTAAAGTCAAGAATTCTTCCAATTGATCTTGTAAAGACATTTTGGTAAATAATTCTATTGCTAAATCAAATTTTGAGGCTGCATACTTATCTCCTAATGTTGCTTGATAAGCTGCTTTTTGTTCATCAATTAATTGTTGAACAAGTTCAGCTGTAATTTTAGTGCCATCATCTAATTTTGCATATTCATGATGTACCCATTGCCATACTTGTGTGCGAGAAATTTCTGCTGTTGCAGCATCTTCCATTAAGTTATGAATTGGCACACAACCATTACCGCGCAACCAAGCTTCTAAGTATTGGATTCCAACATCGATGTTATTTTTTAATCCGCCTAAAGTAATTGTACCTTTTGGAACTTCTAACAAATCAGCAGCAGTTACATTCACATCTTCACGTTTAACATGAATTTGATTTGGTGTCGGCATATATTTGTTGAATTCATCCATTGCAATTTGTACTAATCCTGGATGCGCTACCCAAGTTCCATCGTGTCCGGCTTTAGCTTCGCGTTCTTTATCGGCTCTTACTTTTGCCAATGCTACTTCATTCGCTTCCGGATCGTTTTTAATAGGAATTTGTGCTGCCATACCACCCATAGCAAATGCGTTTCTCTTATGGCAAGTTTGAATTACTAAACCGGTATAAGCTTTCATGAAAGGAACGGTCATAGTTACTTGCGCTCTATCCGGAATTAAGAATTGTTTATTCTTAACGGTACGTTTGATGTAAGAGAATAAATAATCCCAACGTCCGCAGTTCAAACCGGCACTATGTTCTTTCAATTCGTATAAGATTTCATTCAATTCAAAAGTTGCCAAGATAGTTTCAATTAAAACAGTCGCTTTGATAGAACCTTGAGGTACACCTAATTCGTTTTGAGCATCTACAAAAATATCATTCCATAAACGAGCTTCTAAATGAGATTCCATTTTGGGAAGATATAAATAAACTCCGCTTCTATTTGCGATACGTTGTTTTGCATTGTGATAAAAATACAAAGCAAAATCCCAGATTGAACCACTTGCTTCTTCGCCATCAACTAAAACGTGTTTCTCTAATAAATGCCAACCACGTGGACGAACAAATAAAACGGCGATTTCATCATTTAATTTGTATGATTTCCCATTTGATTCTAATGAAATTGTTTTGTTATTTGCATCTTTCAAATTGATTTGTCCGGAGATATTATTTTCCCAAGTCGGAGCATTAGAATCCTCAAAATCTGCCATAAATACTTTAGCACCTGAGTTCAATGCATTGATAATCATTTTTCTATCCACAGGACCGGTAATTTCTACACGTCTATCTTGCATATCGGCAGGACAAGGTGCAACTGTCCATTCGCTTTCTCTAATTTCTTTTGTTTCAGGTAAAAAATCAGGCAATTCTCCAGCATCTAAACGTACTTGTCGTTCTACTCTTTTTTGTAATAATTCTTTTCTTCTGGCATTGTGTTTTCTTTGCAATTTTGCAAAAAATGCCAATGCTTCAGGAGTTAAAATGGCTGCATATTCCGGCTTAAATTCACCGTTAATGACTACTCCTTCAGGTGTTTGATATGTTGACATAATAAGTAAATTGATTTTGCGGCATAAAGATACAAAATTGAAAAAATCCGACCGAATATAGTATATTACCTAAAGTTTACTATATCATCTATTCGCAATTAAAAAAGTTACAATTGAAACTAATTTTTTTGAAAAAATGAATTAACTAAAAGTGCCACTTACCTTTCCATGTTTCCATTATCAAACCTTTTTCTAAGATAGAAGTAAATTCATTTCTTGGAATTTCTTTTGCACCAAATTGAGCTACATGTTCCGTATGTACTTGGGCGTCTAAAAAATGGAAATTTTTATCTTTTAATAATTCGACTAAAAAGAACATTGCAACTTTTGATGCATTCGTTACTGTATGAAACATGGATTCGCCAAAAAAACATTTTCCTAAACTTACACCATAAATACCACCAACCATTTGTTTGTTTTGCCATACTTCTACCGAATGCGCATAGCCCAATTGATGCAGCTTATTGTAAGCATTAATCATATCATTTGTAATCCAAGTTCCATTTTGAAATAATCTCTTTACATGAGCACAAGCACGAATTACTCCATCGAAATTAGTGTCAATAGTAACAGAAAATTGCTGTTTCTTCAACACTTTTTTTAGGCTTTTTGAAACATGAAAATCATCTAAAAATAAGATGAAACGATTTTCAGGCGCATGCCATACTATTGGTTCGCCTTCACTATACCAAGGAAAAATTCCTTTGTGGTAAGCCAGCAATAGACGCTCAGGAGACAAATCTCCGCCAACAGCAACAATGCCATTCTCAGCGCCTTCAATAGGTGGAAAAGAAAGCTGTTCTGTTAACCAATAAATCGGCAAAATAATTAATTACAAGATTCTACAGATGCGGAAATACCTCTATCGTGCAACGCATCTTTCATTGGAATAAGTTTTAGTTCGTCGCCTTGTTTTACAGCATATTTTCCTTTAAAATGTATAAACAAGGAACATTGTGTGGCTTGTTCGTGTGTATGACCACATATTTCCATTAACGCCTCAATTACCCAATCAAAGGTATTAACATCATCATTATAAACTACAAGTTGATAGCTTAATTTTATGTCAGATTCAATCAAAACATCTACTTCTTCTTGAGTATCAACATCTACATGAAAAGAATAAAATTCCATATTTTATGTTATTATTCAGACTACAATTTTACGAAAAAATTAGATTTTTCGGTAGTCCCTTTTTAATTAATATAAAAATTGTACATTTGCACCTCAAAAAGAATCGGCGAGGTAGCTCAGATGGTTAGAGCGCAGGATTCATAACCCTGAGGTCACGGGTTCAATTCCCGTCCTCGCTACAAAAAAGCTGTCTTTCTAAGTCAGCTTTTTTTATTTCATACATCTTATTTCCTTTAATTTTGTTAATTTTTTGAGTAATTGAACTATTTTAAATGGAATGCGGTTGAATGAATATATTTTAATAAAAAAAAGAATTATGAAAAAACAAGACATCAGTGTAATTGCAGTTGCACTTATTGCCATTTTTTATCTAATAAATCCGACTGCAGGATTTATTGAATTAATTCCGGACAATATTCCTATAATAGGTAATTTGGATGAAGCCGCCGCAGTATTTATCCTTATTTCAGCTTTAAAGTATTTTGGATTTAATCTTCCGAATATATTCAATAGAGAGAAGAAAAAGGATGATAATTCCAAACCTACAATTATCATCAACAAATAAAAAAAAGTCCCGATTGCTCGGGACTTTTTAGTTTTTGCTATTCTAAAGATTATTTATTAACAGCATCTTTAGCAGCATCTGCAGTTGCATTAACAGCATTAGTTGCAGCATCTTTAGCAGCATCTACAGCTGTGTTAGCAGCGTCAGTAGCAGCAGCAGTAGCACTATCAGCTACAGTTGTTACCGCTTCAGTAGCAGCATCAGTTACAGTTTCAGTTGCTTCTGTTGATTCATCTGTAGCAGCTTCAGAAGATCCACTTTTGCATGCTTGAACACCAACAAATAGTGTTGCAGCAGCGAATAATACAAATAATTTTTTCATTTTAAATTGGTTTAATTAATACAAAAATAGATTTTTTCGGAAAATATACAAGCATGATATTGTTAAAATTTGTAAACAATTGTTTGTATCTCTGATTAATAAATAAAAAAAGGCTCCAAAATTGGAGCCTTTTTTTTTTCTACTTAAGTAGAACAGATTATTTTGCTGGAGCAGCAGCAGAATCTGTAGCTGGTGTAGCAGCAACAGCAGCAGAATCAGTAGCAACAGTAGCAGTAGAATCTGCAGCAACATCTGTAGTTACTTCTGTAGTTGTTTCTTCAGTAGCAGCTTCATCAGAAGCTTGGTTTTTGCAAGCTTGAACACCTACGAAAAGTGTAGCAGCTGCGAATAATACAAATAATTTTTTCATTTTAAATTTGGTTTAATTTAGATGCAAAGTTAAATACAGGATTTATATCTGCAATTAACCCTATTTTAAATTAATACTATATTAGTGTTGATAAATATTAATCTTCCCAGTCTTTAGTTCGCTCGACAGCCTTTTTCCATCCTTTTAATAATTTATCTCGTTTTTCAGTTTTCATTTGCGGCTGGAAACAAACATCGATCTGTTGGTTTTCTTTCAGTTTATTTTTCTCATAAAATCCAACTGCTATCCCGGCTAAATAGGCTGCACCTAAAGCTGTTGTTTCAATTAATTTTGGACGTTCTACATTGACATTTAGTATATCAGCTTGAAATTGCATTAATAAGTTATTGGCACAAGCACCACCATCTACTTTTAATGTTTTGAGTTGAATATCTGAATCTTTCTCCATGACTTCCAAAACATCATACGTCTGATAGGCCAAAGACTCGAGTGTGGCTCGTATTAAATGGGCTTTTTTTGTTCCTCTTGTTAATCCAAAAATACCACCACGAGCATACATATCCCAATAAGGTGCGCCCAACCCTGCAAATGCCGGCACGACATAAACGCCACCTGTATCTTCTACTTTCATCGAATAATATTCAGAATCCGGAGCTGTGTCAATCAACTTCAAGCCGTCACGCAACCATTGAATCGCTGCACCAGCAATAAACACACTTCCTTCTAAAGCATATTCTACTTTTCCGTCCACATTCCACGCAATGGTGGTTAATAAACCATGCTTAGAAACAATACGCTCTGTTCCTGTATTCAACAACATAAAGCAACCTGTTCCATACGTATTTTTTGCCATTCCCGGCTCAAAGCATGTTTGGCCGAACAATGCACTTTGTTGGTCGCCTGCCACACCAGCGATTGGCACTTCTATATTATAAAATACATCAGGATGCGTGTTTCCAAAGATTCCGGATGAAGGCAACACTTCCGGCAAAACTGATTTTGGAATATCTAATTCTTGAAGTAACTTATCATCCCATTTAAGTGTATCAATATTATAAATTAAGGTTCTTGAAGCATTGCTGTAATCGGTAGCATGACAAGCACCTTTTGTCAGATTCCAAATCAACCAAGTATCTACGGTGCCAAAACATAATTTTCCTTCATGCGCTTTTTGACGAGCACCTTCAACATTATTTAAAATCCAATTGATTTTAGTGCCAGAAAAATAAGCATCAATCACTAAGCCTGTATTTTCTTTTACATAATTTTCTAAATTTCTACTCTTTAATTCATCACAAAACGAAGCCGTTCTCCTATCTTGCCAAACAATAGCATTGTAAATTGGCTTACCTGTTTCTCTATCCCAAACTATAGTGGTTTCTCTTTGATTTGTAATTCCGATGGCTACAATTTCTTGTGGCTGAATATTAGCTTTTGCCACAACTTCTCGAGCGACATCAATTTGTGTTTGCCAAATTTCCATTGGGTCATGTTCTACCCAACCCGGTTGCGGAAAAATCTGTGTAAATTCTTTTTGAGCAACGCTTACAATATTGGAATTTTTATCAAATAAAATAGCGCGTGAACTTGTCGTTCCTTGGTCTAATGATAAAATATATTTCTTCTCCATTCTTAGAAATTATGTATCGGATAAAGATAGAAAAAGTTTAGTATTTAGTTTTTGAATTAAGCATTGAAATTGTAATTCTAATTAACAATTCTATTATCAATAATTAAAGAAAACCAATAGCAATAATATAGATATTTATGCTCATTTATTTTCATTTTCACACATTTATGTTCATTTAAAAATACATCATTAAAACTATCCATGTTTATTAATAGTTTATAGTTTTAAATTATCTTAATTTGATTTGATTATGTGCATTTATTTTCATTTTACTTTATAAATATTAATTCAGCTATCTTTAGACATCATTATTGATAAAATTGATTTTAGATAAAAGGACATCAATCAATATAGAAATGATACTCCCGCTTTCGCGGGAATGACATAGTTTAATAAGTAAAAAAATGCTAAAATCTAAAAATCGTAACGCCGATATGGTAAGCACCAACGCAAGTTTAAATTCAAGAAATGCGTTTGCATATTTCTACTAGCATCTTCACTTTTCTTCTTTCTATACACATAACTCAAGTCGATGAAGACATTATGCCAAGGTTCATAGGTTGCAATAAAATCGACATAAAAAGTTTTCGCATTTACGCCTTGTCCTGTTGTGTTACCAAATTCTCGTTCAAATGTGCCATACACTTTTAAAGGATTTCCGCCCCAATTAGTTGTGTCGTCATCTTCGCCTTTATTATCGTAAATAAATCTAGAAGAAAAATACAATTGTTGGAAAGGTTGATATTTCACTTGAAAAATAATCTCTTTAAAATTAGCACCCAACGGATGTGCTAAAGGTTGATTGTAATGCGTCCAAGAAGTAATTGTATCATAATGCGAATACGTATAAGGACGAGCCATATTCATCTCCAATTGTAAATCTAAATGATCGACACCAAACGCATCAATATATTTTATACCTAACTGCGCCGCAAATTTATTTCCCCACCATTTTCTTGGATGAAATAGACTGTAAATTTTACTTTTTCCGGGTGTACTGAATTCTTTACTGAAATTAAACTCATCTAACAATAACTGAGAATAAATTTGAACGTGTTTTGGAATGTTTATTTTAAAATCAAACCCGATGAAGGCGTTATCCGGCGAGCCTAATGCTTGTTCTATTGAGCGATAAAAGATAATCGGATTTAAGTATTGCAACTCAAATGTATTTTCTCTTCTAAACATCACGCTTTCAAAAATGCCGATGTTTACATTTTTTGTTAGGTTGACACTCAAATGGTGCATTGCCATATATTTTTTGGTCAATAAGCGGTCGGCACCACGAGGATAATATTTTGTCAGTTCCGCAAAAATATTTTGATAGTTGAATTTCCAAACATTGGTATTCAATTTTAAGAACATATAATTAGCACCAAAATCAGATAAGAACATAGAGCGAATGCCATCGCCGATAAAATTATTGTCGTAGCCAAATTGCATGTGGAAATGCTTGCTTGGAGAAATGGTTACATATCCTTTTGCCAAGAAATAATCGTATCCACCATTTTTATATTCTTTCCAATAGCCTGCGCCGGGAGGCGTTTGTGTTTGACGGATGTATTCATCTACATAATTTGGGAAAGTGCCTTGCTCGGAAAGAAACATCGCATAAAAACCAAAAATATCATCTACCTGACCACGAATTTCAAATCCTTTAGAAGTTAAATATTTGAATTTATCTTTTCCAGTTCCGGGTTCATCAACAAATGAACCGCCTAAACGAATTTGAATAGCCGGATCAACAGAAAAAGCAAAATGCGGCACTTTAACGCTGATAAAATGCGCAGGATGTTTGTATAAGAATTTTAATTTTGGTCGTTCATTTAATTCAACATGTTCATCATCAAATTCGAAATTATCTTTATAAATATACTCGATATTTTCTTTATCCATCTTGCTCAACTCATCCACATCTAAATCACTTACTTCGTCGATATTATTCAAATAATCGATAACCATTTTTCTATCATAAGGCATATTAGATGTATGAAAACCTTTTACCAATCCGGTTTTAATTTCCAAGCGTCTGAGATAATTATTCGTTTCCGAACCGATAGGAATATAAGTACCTTGTGCCGAAACAAAATAAACAAGCATTAATAAGCAAGAAGTAATCAGATTTTTTCTCATTCTACGAGTAGTAATTCGTTGGTAAATATAAGGAAATGCCGTTAAATACAAATATTTTTACCCAACATACTCTTAATAACTTTACGTAGGAAATGTGCAAGGCTTTTGTATTTTTACTTCGCTCTAAACACCAAAAGATATGACAAATACCAAAAACAATTCCGTTGCGTATCAAATTACCATCATCGGCGTTTTATTTTTTATTTTCGGATTTATAACTTGGGCTAACGGCACTTTGATTCCATACTTAAAACTTGCCTGCGAGTTAAATGACACACAACAATATTATGTGGCAACGGCATTCTTTGCTGCCTATTTTATTATGGCCATTCCATCTTCTATGATATTAAATAAAACAGGCTTTAAAATCGGAATGTCTGTTGGTTTGTTTGTGATGGCAATTGGTGCCTTGTTATTTATTCCTGCAGCACAAACCAGAACGTATAATTTATTTTTGTTAGGATTATTTATCATCGGAAGTGGATTAGCTTTATTGCAAACTGCCGCCAATCCTTTTGTAACAGTGCTTGGTCCGATTGAAAGTGCAGCGCAACGTATTTCCATTATGGGCATTTGCAATAAAATTGCCGGCATTTGTGCTATCTATGTTTTGGGTTCTATAGCTTTAAAGAATGCTGATGGTATTAAAGCAAGTTTAGCAACTATGGATGCTACCGAAAAAGCAGCCACATTAGATGCTTTGGCAGCAAGAGTCATTCATCCTTATACGGTTTTGGCTATTGTATTAATTGTTTTAGCTATCGCTATTTATTTTATTAAAATGCCGGAAGTACATGAAGAAGAAACCAATGTTCATTCTGAATTAGCCAAACACAAAACCAGCATTTTTCAATTTCCGCATCTATTATTGGGTGCATTAGCAATTTTCTTTTATGTTGGAGTAGAAGTTATCAGTTATGATACGTTTGCCAATTTTGGTGAGCATTTGGGCTTTCCATTAGATACTGCTAAAAATTTTGCCACTTATACAGGTTATGCTTTATTAGTTGGTTATATTTTTAACATCATTGCTATACCAAAATATATTTCACAACAGAAAGCCATGTTAGCTTTAACTGTATTAAGTATGATTTTGGTTGTATTATCTGTTGTAACGAGTGGAAAAACCGCAGTTGTCTGTTTTATGTTGCTTGGATTTTCTAATGCAGTGATGTGGCCAGCTATTTGGCCATTAGCTATTGATGGCTTAGGAAAATTTACTAAAATAGGTTCTGCATTTTTAATTATGGGAATTGTTGGTGGTGCTATCTTACCGCCGCTTTATGGTAAAATTTCTCAATTGATAAACGATCGACAATTGGCTTATTTAATGATGATACCTTGTTATTTGTTTATATTGTATTACACCATTTCCGGACATAAAGTAGGCAAAGAAAACGAAGCATAATTTTTATTTTTATTCTTATGAAATATCTTATTAAAAATGGAAAAATTGTCAATGAAGGAAAAATTGAGGAAAAAGATATTTTAATTGAAGATGCGATAATATTTAAAATAGATAGAGATATTTCTGATGCTGATGCAAAAATTATTGATGCAAAAAACCTTCATATAATTCCGGGAATTATTGACGACCAAGTGCATTTTCGTGAGCCCGGTTTAACGCACAAAGCCAATATTTACACAGAAAGTAAGGCTGCTGTTGCCGGTGGCGTTACTTCTTTTATGGAGCAACCTAATACAAAACCGTCAGCTTTAACTCAAGCATTATTAGAACAGAAATATCAAATTGCTGCGCAAACTTCTTTAGCCAACTATACCTTTTTCATGGGCACTTCTAATGATAATTATGAGGAAGTAATGAAAACGGATTTTAGCAAAGTAGGTGCTTTGAAAATTTTCATGGGTTCATCAACCGGAAATATGTTGGTAGATGATGAACATATTTTAAATAAAATTTTTGCCAACTTAAACGGCATTATCGTTACACACTGTGAAGATGAACAGACCATAAAAAACAATACTGAAAAATATAAACAAATTTTTGGCGACAATATTCCGATGAATTATCATCCAATTATTCGCAGCGATGAGGCTTGTTTTATTTCATCCAAATTGGCAATAGATTTAGCAAAAAAACATCAAACACGTTTGCATATTTTTCATATTTCTACAGAAAAAGAATTGGCATTATTCGACAACACTATTCCATTAAAAGAAAAGAAAATTACGGCTGAAGTTTGTGTGCATCATTTATTTTTTGATGAAAGAGATTATGCGCATTTAGGCAGTAAAATAAAATGCAATCCGGCAATAAAATATAAAACTGACAAAGAGGCTTTGTTTCAAGCACTATTAGATAATAAATTAGATGTCATTGCAACTGATCATGCGCCACATACTTTAGAGGAAAAAAACAATTCGTATTTGAAAGCTCCTTCCGGTTTGCCTTTGGTTCAACATAGTTTGAATTTGATGTTGGGTTTTTATCACCAACAAAAAATAAGTTTAGAAAAAATAGTAGAAAAAATGTGCCACGCTCCTGCCGACTGCTTTAGAGTAAAAAATCGTGGATATTTGAAAGAAGGTTTTTTTGCAGATATTGCCATTGTTGATATCAACAAGAAATGGGAAATCAACAAAAGTAATATCTTATATAAATGTGCTTGGTGTCCGTTAGAAGACAAAACGGTATTTGGTAAAGTAGAACATACGTTTGTAAACGGACATCATGCATATAACAATGGTGAGTTTGATGAAAGTAAAAAAGGTGAAAGATTGTTGTTTAACATTCATTAAAATAGGTGATATTTCTATCACCTACAGTTAAAAATTAACTAACCAGTCTTTATAAAAAATCATTAGATGTTTCTCAACAGCTTTTCTTAGTATGATTTTATGTAATATAAAACTAATTCTGCAATTTTGTATGTTAAATGAGTATTCGTAAGGTTTTATTGAGTATTCGTATCAAATTCCTATTAAAATGAATAAATTTTCAAAAAAAGGGTTCCATTCAATCTGCGTAAAAGATCCATTAATTGACGGACTTTCTTCACACATTCCACCAATTTATGCTACATCTACTTTTGCTTACGACAACTTAGAAGCTGCATTTGATTTTTTTAAAAGTGGCGGAAAAACAGAAGGTGTTTATACTTACTCGAGATTAGGAAACCCAACAACTCGTTTTGTTGCCGAAAAAATTGCAGCATTAGAAGCCTATAATATAGATATCAATGTATTTGGAATGTTGTTTTCATCAGGAATGGCTGCGATTTCTGCAGCGGTTTTAGCTACTGTAAAAGCCGGCGATAAAGTGCTAACACAAGGAAATTTATATGGCACCACCAATGAATTGTTGGTTTCTTTCTTGAAAGATTATGGAATCGAAACTGTTTATGCTGATTTAAAAGATTTGAATTATGTGGAAGATGTCATCATCAACGATGAAAAAATAAAATTGATTTATATAGAAACGCCTGCCAATCCTACTTTAGCTTGCTGTGATTTAGATGGCTTGGCTGCTATTGCACAAAATTTAGGTGTTAAAACTATAGTTGATAATACATTTGCTTCACCTTATGTACAACAACCATTAAAATTTGGAATTGATTTTGTGGTTCATTCTTCTACTAAATTTTTAAATGGACATGGAACGGCAACAACAGGCATTGTAATAGCAAAGAATGAAGATGAAATTTATAAACGTGTTTATAGTATCCAAAAAATATTAGGTGCTGTTTGTTCGCCATTCGATGCGTTTTTATTGAATAATGGCGTAAAAACTTTGCCTTTGCGTATGGAACAACATCAAAAAAATGCAATGGCATTAGCACAGTTTCTAACACAACAAGATGCCGTAGAAAAAGTGAATTATTTAGGTTTGGAAACACATGAAGATCATCTTTTGGCAAAAGAACAAATGCATGGATTTACAGGCATGTTAAGTTTTGAATTAAAAGGTGGCATGGAAGCCGGCATGCGATTTATGCGTGGAATAAAATTTTGTACGCTCACTGCAACATTAGGCACCGCTGATACTTTAGTTACACATTCTGCATCGACCAGTCATGTAAATGTGCCGAAAGAACAACGTTTGCAATACGGCATTACTGATGGTTTAATTCGTTGTTCTGTTGGTTTGGAAAATATTGAAGATATTTTAGAAGATTTTGATGCTGCTTTAAAAGGAATCTAATTTTTCATCTTAACAAAATTCAAAATCTATCGTCTTCTTTTCAATATCAACAGCAACTAATTGTACCTTTACTTTATCGCCTAATTGATAAACTTTATCAGTACGTTTTCCAATCATGCGCATTTTGCGTTCATCATATATATACATATCATCTTTCATAGTTTCACTGCGTACCATACCTTCGCAATTATAAGCCGGCAACTCCACATAAATTCCCCAATTTTTCACGCCTGAAATTACGCCAATGAATTGTTCGCCAATTCTGTCCAATAAAAATTCTGCCATTTTATATTTTACAGAACTGCGCTCTGCATCGGCAGCTGCGCGTTCTCGTTCGCTGCTGTGTTTACATTGATATTCTATTTCATCTTTTGTCGGTAGTTTTTTGTTGTGTAAAATCTTATCCAATAAACGGTGCACCATCACATCCGGATAACGGCGAATTGGCGACGTAAAATGCGTGTAATAATCAAAACCTAAACCGTAATGACCGATGTTATCTGTAGTATAAATAGCTTTAGCCATACAGCGAATAGCCAACTGTTGCAAAACTGCTTGTTCCGGCTTGCCGTCAATTTCTTGCATCAACTTGTTTAATGCTTTAGCAATTTGTTTGGGATTGTCGAATTGAATTTTATAACCAAATTTTTGGGCAAACAATTGAAAGTCGATGAGTTTTTCTTCATTTGGTAAATCGTGGACACGATAGACAAAAGGCACTTTTCCATTTTTATTAATTTCTTTTCCGATAAATGTTGCCACTGATTTATTTGCCAACAACATAAAATCTTCAATCAACAAATGCGCATCTTTTCGTTCTTTTACATAAACGCCAATCGGTTTTCCATTGTCGTCTAACTTAAATTTTGTTTCCGGAGCTTCAAAAGCAATGGCACCATTTTTAAAACGCTGCTTGCGTAAACGATGCGCCAACTCATTCAACTTAAAAAGTTCATTTTTAAATGGCCCATCTTTTCCTTCCAAAATTTCTTGCGCTTCATCATACGTAAATCTCTTTTGAGAATGTATAACAGTTCTACCAAACCACACATCTTTTATATTGGCTTGTTCATCTAATTTAAACACTGCGGCATAGCAACATTTATCTTCATTTGGTCGAAGTGAGCAAACGATATTCGACAAGCGTTCGGGAAACATAGGTGCAACTCTATCTACCAAATAAACCGACGTAGCGCGCTTAAACGCTTCTTTTTCCATTGCAGCATGTTCGGCTACATAATGAGAAACATCGACAATATGAACGCCAACTTCAAACAACCCATTTTCTAATGCTTGGAAAGAAAGTGCATCGTCAAAATCTTTTGCATCGGTTGGATCGATAGTAAATGTTGGCACTTTGGTAAAATCTCTACGTTTTTTCT
>JAGQYE010000046.1 GCA_020436225.1 Bacteroidota bacterium
TGAAGCTGATATGATGTTTAAAATTCATTGAAAGTTTTAATAACAAAAATAAATTTACACAAATCTACTTAATCTACATAAATGATAGACTATATATATTGTTAAGATTTAGTTATAGTTGTTAAAAATGTAGGATTAAATAGTATTTTGCGCGCAAATTAAAATTAGCTTTTATGTTATTGAATTATTGGATTTGGTTGGCAATCGTAACCAACGTAATTACAAATATTGGTTTTAAAATGGCTGCTTTGGTAGCCAATAATCCGACTAAAAAATGGACTACTTTTGCCGTAGCATTGGTTTTTGGTTTTATTAATTCAGCTTGTATGACGGAATCGCTTAAAACTATTCCATTGAATATTGCAAGTGCTATATTTTTTTCATTAAGTATAGTGGGCTTGTCATTTTCTTCCTACTTACTTTTTCATGAAATTCTTACTTGGAAGCAAATTGTTGGAACCATTACCATCATTGCCGGTGTAATCTTGGTGTGCTTATAAACAGAATTTTATTTTTTCTTTTTCTTCTGTTTATTTTTCATTTTCTTGGGATTGATATGCACCAAATCGTAAATGAATTCTTTTTCTGTATAGAAATAATTCTTTTGTGATGATAGTCTTGCTTGGAAATCTCTATAATTTTTTTGATGCTTGTTCGTCCACATACATTCTGACAAAGCAATTAATCGTGGAAAAAGCATATACTCTAACGTAGTGCTATCTTTGATATACATCGTTGGCATACAAGCTTCAGCACCGATTATATGTTGTGCAGTTGCTTTGTCTTTTATTTTTGAAGTAGGATTAAACGAATATGCTTTATCCAAAGGTAAATAGCTCATATAAAACGCATATTTTTCATCATCCCAATCTTGCTGGTAGTCTAATGAACAATAATTACTTGGCGACATAATTATATCTTTTCCAGAAGCAGCAGCGCTTGTACTTCCTTTGCTATTAGAATAAACTTGCAACGTTGAATTAGCAAATTGTGCTTGGTCGCGCACAATAATTTCTTTGTTATTCGACTTCAAAAATGCTTGGATTTTTTGATAGAAATCGGCATTAATACTATTGTTTCCGAGATGAATATATTTTCCCGGAAATAAACTGCAAATTTCATTTACTATTTTATCTGTTGCAACGCTTGCGCTATCTTGATTGGCAAGCAAAGCAAAATTTAATTCGGGAATAACTTGAATAAATTTCTTTTGTGCATATTGAACTACAGTAGCAATATCATCTTTTGTATAAAAATTTTCTTTTGATGTTAATGAGTTATCAGATGCTAATGCAAGATGCCAACTTTTTTCATCTGCCAATTGCCAATGAAAATTATTGAGTTTTAGTTTTGCCATTACATCAATCAGATGTTTAATATGTTCAACAGAAATAAAACGATGAGCAGCGTCTAATTGAAAACCACGATAAGAAAATGCCGGAACATCAGTCGTTTCAAAGCAAGACAAAGCCTGAGTTGTGTCAACATTAAATAGTTGTATTAAACTTTGCATTCCATAAAACAAACCGGCATTGGAAGTAGAGGAGATTTCTATGGTTGTAGGTGTGATGCTCAAATTGTAAGCATCAGCAGGCAAAGAATCTGTATCAGTTTTGAGTAGGTTAAAGGAAATTGCTGTTTTAGAAAATCGAATGATTGGAATTTTTTTTGATTGAACAAATGCAGAAAATGCTTTGTGTATTTCTTGAGTTGCATAATCGCCACGAATTATTTTTACATCAAACCCTTTAGCATAATTAAATTTTCCATCGGTAATTTTGATTTCATTAGGCTTCGGAATTATGTCAGTTTTCGCTTGTAATGTACCGACAAAAACCAATAGTAGAATTAGGGTGAATAGTTTATGTTTCTTCATAGTTGCTGTTTAAGTATTTTTGTTCTTGCAATTTTTGATTTGGCAATTTCCATATAGCGTTAAGGAATGCGTTTTAATAGTTTGCTTAAATAAATCGCTTGCCGTATTTTTTACTTGTTGTAATCTTGGATCACAAAATTCAAAAACCTTGCCACAATCAACACAAATCAAATGGTCGTGGTTTCTGTTGCCATACGATTTCTCATACAAAGCATGGTTTTGCCCAAATTGATGTTTGGTTACGAGTTCGCATTGTACCAACACATCAAGTGTATTATATACCGTAGCACGACTAACATTAAACTCATTATTTTTCATTTGGATATATAACTCTTCCGCATCGAAATGATCTTCGCGGTTATATATTTCTTCCAAAATTGAAAAACGTTCAGGAGTTTTACGTTGTTTGTTATTTTCTAAATAGGTAGAAAAAATATTTTTTACTTCTTCAAAGATTGCAACATCAACAGCCATAATACAAAGTTAAATAGATGTTTGTAAAATCAAAATAATAATCGCTTGATAAGAGTTTATTGAAAAATATAGTAAAGATAGATTAAATCTCTTCTCTTATTACTGAATTAACACCATTTATGGCTTTTAGTTTTGCCATCAATTTATTGAGTTGTCCATTATCTTTTACATATACTTTTATGATGCCTTCAAAAATGCCTTCTTTACTTTCTAAAGATATGGATTGCATATTTAATTTCATCTCGCCGGAAATAATACTACTTAATTTATTGATAATGCCCATATCATCTAACCCAACTAATTTAATTGTGGTTAAAAATGCCGGCGAAGTTTTAGCCGTCCAGCGAGTTTTTATAATTCGATAGCCATATTTGGATGCCAAGTTAATGACATTCGGACAACCGGTTCGATGAATTTTTATTACACCATTTATGGAAATAAATCCGATAACATCATCGCCCGGAATGGCGTTGCAACATTTAGCAAACTCGTATGGAAATTGAGAAGATTCATCAAAAATAATTAACTCTGTATTTTTAGGAATAATGTCGTTGTTGTTTTCTTCTTGAAGCGATAGAATTTCTTCTTTCGTTTTTCCGACTTTCGCCGCTTTCACAATTTCCAAATTGCCACCAACAACTTTCAACTGTTTTAAATCAGCTAAATTAACCAAGCCTTTGCCAATATTATATAATAAATCAAGCGGACTTGGCATCTTATAAAATGAAGCTAAAAGTGTAATATTTTCGTTGGTATAGTTGGCTTTTAGCTGACTTAATTTTCGCTCTAATAATTCTTTTCCATTGTCGGCAATAATTCTTTTTTCTTCGCGAAGCGCATTTTTAATTTTTGATTTGGCACGAGATGTCGTTACAAAATTCAACCAATCTTCATTTGGTTTTTGCTTGCGCGAGGTAATAATTTCTACCTGATCGCCATTTTTTAATTCTTGGCTAATCGGCATTAATTTGTTGTTCACTTTTGCACCTATGCACGTATCGCCAACATTGGTGTGCACCGAATAAGCAAAATCTAATGCAGTGGCGCCGGCAGGCATAATTTTTAATTCGCCTTTTGGTGTAAAAATGTAAATTTCTTTATGGTAAAGTTGAAGTTTAAAATCGTTGATGAAATCAATAGGATTGATGTCGGGATTTTTTAAATATTCGCGTACTTGCATCAACCAAGTTTCGATCACTTCTTCCGTACTATTCGATGCTTTAAATTTATTTTCTTTGTATTTGTAATGAGCAGCTAAGCCTTTTTCGGCTACTTCGTCCATTCGTTCCGAGCGTATTTGCACTTCTACCCATTGCCCGCCAGGTCCCATTACAGTGGTATGTAGCGATTCGTAACCATTTCCTTTAGGATGTGAGAGCCAATCGCGTAAACGATTAGGTTGAGGAGAATATTTGTCGGTAACAATAGAATAAGCGCGCCAGCAATCTGCTTTTTCATTTTCCGGCGCAGAATCTAAAATGACACGAATGGCAAATTTGTCATACACATCTTCAAAACTCACTTCTTTTTTTCGCATTTTATTCCAAATGGAAAAAATAGATTTTGGTCGTCCGAAAACACGCGCTTTCAAACCCGATTTGTCCATTTCCATTTGCAAAGGACGTACGAAGTCGTTGATGTATTTTGTTCTATCTCGTTTGGTTGATTCTAAGGCTTTGGCAATTTCGTGATACTTTTCTGTTTCGGTGTATTTCATTGCCAAATCTTCTAATTCGCCTTTTATGGAATATAAACCCAAGCGATGTGCAAGTGGTGCATATAAATAAATTGTTTCAGATGCTATCTTAAGTTGGTTCTTTCTGCTTTGTCCGTCTAAGGTGCGCATATTGTGCAAACGGTCGGCAATCTTGATTAAGATAACGCGAATATCATCACTTAAAGTCAATAATATTTTTCGGTAATTTTCTGCTTGAACCGATTCTGTACGATGTGAAATTTTGCTGATTTTGGTTAAGCCATCAATAATTTTTGCGACTGTGTTTCCAAATTCCTTTTTAATGTCGTTGATAGTAAGCTCAGTATCTTCGACAGTATCGTGAAGTAGAGCACAAATAACAGAAGTGGTACCTAAGCCCATATCGCCGGTAACAATTTTGGCAACAGCCAATGGATGATGAATATAAGGCTCACCACTTTTTCTACGCATATTTTTATGCGCATCTAAAGCCATTTCAAAAGCATGTCGTATGCGCTTGTCGTCACCTTTTTTTAATTTGGGACGAATAAGCCGCAATAATTGTCGATAATCTTTAAGAATCGCCTTTCGTTCTTCCTCAACATTAATTTCCATAGATATTTATACAAGGTACAAACTAAAAATAAAAAAGTTCAAGCATTTGCTTGAACTTTTATTATCCTATTTTAATTTTTATTTTTTAGAAGATGCATACTCTTCATTCATTCCTTTTAATACATCATTAGTAATATTATTAGCTTCGTTTACATATAACAAATTTATTGTTTCTTTTGAATACGGAAGAATATATGTGTATGCACCATTGGCATTATATTTCTTTAAATAAGCAATTATTCGCTCTTGTAATTCTATATTGAAATCTTGTGTTTCTTTCATAAACTGCATTTCCATTGATTGTTTGCGCTCTTCAATTTTTTGTTGTTTTTCTGCCAATTTTTGTTGCGCCGCCATGCCTTCTTGCTCTGTCATTGTTTGCGCTTTTTGGATAAAAGCATTGTATTCATTTTCAAAAGAAGATAAACTTTTGTTGAGTTCGGTTTCCATGGCTTTTTGCTTGGCTTCTAATTTTGCTTTTCCTTTAATAAAATATTCGTAGTTGGTTTGGAAAGTATCAATATCTACATAAGCAATTTGTGGCACTTGTACATTTTTGCCGTCAGTTTTAATTACTTGTGGTGCAACAGTAGTTTTATTTTTGGATGAGAAATGTAAGTAGAATAAAACTCCTACTAAAATAAATAGGATAACATTCAAAATCAGCGATATATTTTTCATAATGGCGCAAAGATAGCAATATTTTATAATTGCTTAATTTACAGATTGTCAAATTCTCAAATTATTTGTATCTTTGCACGCTTTCCGATAAATGGAAAATGCGGGTGTGGCGAAATTGGTAGACGCACTAGACTTAGGATCTAGCGGGCAACCATGGGGGTTCGAGTCCCTCCACCCGCACAAGTTTGGTGTAAGGAAAATCGAATGTGGAGGGGCGAGAAGTTTATCCCGACACTTCGGGAAGTCCCTCCACCCGCACAACTTTAAAAAGTAATTAGTTATTGGTTGTTAGTTATTAGTTGAAAGTCATTTTATTTCTAATAACAAATAACTCCTAACATCTAACAAAAAACGTAACAAAGAAAATCGTGAATATTTCTCAAAACAACACCGATGAATTAAATGCCGTTATCAGCATACAAATTCAAAAAGATGATTATTTGCCGAACGTAGAAAAAGGTATTTCTACTGCAAAAAATACAGCAACTATCAAAGGTTTCCGTAAAGGACATGTGCCAGCTTCCATCATCAAAAAAATGTATGGCAATTCTATCTTATTAGATGAATTAAATAAAGTACTTTCTGAAGCATTATCGAAATATATCGAAGATAATAAAATTGATATTTTAGGTCGTCCGTTACCGATTCCATCAAAAGATGTTACATTGGATATTAACAACCCAAGCGATTATACATTTGAATACGAAATTGGAATTGCTCCAAATGTAAAAGTAGATGCACTAAATAATAATTTAGTTGTTCAAAAAAATGTCATTACAATAGATGATAAGACTTTGGATGATGAAATTGAGAAATTACGTGAACGATATGGTAAATTACTGAATCCTGACAGAGCTGAAGGAGAAAAACCGGAATTTGAAAAAGCAGAATTAAACCAAGAATTATTTGACAAAGTTTACGGTCCAAATATCGTCAGCTCTTTAGATGAATTTAAAGAAAAAGTACGCAAGGAATTACAAGATTTCGCTGAAAAATCTTCAGAAAATAAATTAAAAGAAGATATCTATCAAACTTTGATGGATAAAACAGAAGTAAAACTTCCTGAAGCCTTCTTGAAGAAATTTATTAAAGTAAGCAACGAAAAACCAATTGAAGACGAGCAAATCGAAGCAGAATATCCTCAATTTGAAAAAGGATTGAAATGGAATTTAATTACCAATGCCATCGCTAAAGAAAACGATATCAAAGTAGAATTTGAAGAAATTGAGAATTTCTCTAAAGAGCAAATTAAAGCTCAATTTATGATGTATGGCGGCGGCATTACAGACGAAATGATAGATACCTTCAACAAAAGTATGATGGCAAAACAAGAACACGTCAAAAAGTCATACGAAGGTGCATTGGAACAAAAATTGTTTACCTTTATCGAAAATCAAATTAAAATAGAAGATAAATCTATTTCATTTGATGAGTTTTTTAATAAAAAAGAGGCGTAGATTAGAGAAAGTAGAGATGTGATATCTTGAATCTCTTCTCCACATCTCACATCTATAACAATCTATAAATCTAAAAAAATGGACTACGGTAAAGAATTTAGAAAGTATGCAACCATGCATCACGGATTATCTTCAGTTTATGTAGATAATTATTTAAAATCCAACATCACCAACCTTACACCAAACATCATCGAAGAGCGACCAATGAATGTGGCAGCGCTTGATGTGTTTTCTCGTTTGATGATGGACAGAATTATTTTTATGGGCACTGCCATAGATGATTATGTTTCCAACATCATTACAGCTCAATTACTTTTCTTGGATTCTGCCGATAAAACCAGAGATATTCAGATATACGTGAACTCACCGGGTGGCAGTGTTTACGCAGGTTTAGGCATTTATGATACAATGCAATATGTGGATCCAAATGTGGCAACTTGTTGCGTTGGTATGGCCGCTTCAATGGCAGCAGTGTTATTGTGTGCCGGCGAAAAAGGAAAACGCAGTGCTTTAAAACACAGTCGCGTAATGATACATCAACCAATGGGTGGTGCTCAAGGTCAGGTTTCTGAAATAGAAATTACGTACAAAGAAATTACCAAATTGAAAAAAGAATTGTACGATATAATTGCTCATCACAGTGGACAATCTTATGAAAAAGTAGAACAAGACAGCGACCGTGATTATTGGATGACCAGCACAGAAGCCAAAGAATACGGTATGATTGACGAAGTTTTATCAAAGAAATAATTTTAAAAATTTCTCTTTTTATTTCTTTAATACAATAAATAAAATGGCAAAAAAAGATACAGATATTTGTAGCTTTTGTGGAAAACCGAGCAAAGATGTAGAGCTATTAATTTCCGGTAGAGATGGATTTATTTGCAATAATTGTGTAGAGCAAGCCAAGCAAATTGTAAACGAAGAATTAAAACACATCAAACGTTCTTCTACTACACCTAAACAAAATAACATACTTAAACCAAAAGAAATCAAAGCGTATTTAGATGATTTTGTTATTGGTCAAGATGAAGCCAAAAAAGTTATTGCTGTAGCAGTTTATAATCATTATAAAAGATTGAATCAACGGAATGATAAAAATGAAGTTGAGATAGAGAAGTCAAATATTTTGATGGCAGGAAAAACGGGAACAGGAAAAACGCTGATAGTAAAATCAATAGCCAAATTATTAGACGTCCCGTTTACCATTGTAGATGCTACTGTTTTTACCGAAGCCGGCTATGTAGGCGAAGATGTAGAAAGTATTTTAACACGTTTGTTGCAAGTATGCGATTATAATATTCCTTTAGCAGAAAAAGGTATCGTTTTTATTGATGAGATTGACAAAATTTCACGCAAAGGCGATAATCCATCTTTAACCAGAGATATCAAAGAAGGTACTCAGCAATCTTTATTAAAATTAATAGAAGGAACAGAAGTATTGGTGCCACCACAAGGAGGTCGCAAGCATCCGGAACAACAATTATTAAAAGTAGATACAAAAAATATCTTATTTATTTGTGGAGGTTCATTTGATGGAATAGATAAAGTAATCGCCAAGCGATTAAATACTTCCATCATTGGATTTAAGAAAAATGAAGAAACGGAAAAAATAGATAAAGAAAATTTATTGCCTTATATCACACATCAAGATGTACGTTCTTTTGGAATTATTCCTGAATTGTTGGGCAGATTACCGGTGTTAGTACATTTAGATGAATTGGACAAAACGGCATTGACCAATATTCTTACGCAACCTAAAAATGCATTGCTTAAACAATATCAAAAATTGTTTGCCTTAGAAGATATCGAACTTACTTTTGATGATGAAGCTATTGCGTTTATTGTTGACAAAGCATTAGAATATAAACTTGGTGCGCGTGGTTTACGTTCTATCTGCGAAGCTATTATTACCGATGCTATGTTTGAATTGCCTTCCCAACCTGATGTAAAATCTTATACGATTACAGCTGCTTACGCACAACAAAAATTGACAAAATCTAAATTGTCGAAATTAAAAGTGGCGTAGTAGTTTATTTTTCCTCAATAGGAAATAATGGCTCAAGAGGCGTTTCAAGTTTTGGATATTCTTTTCGGAATAATTTCAGACATTCTTGGTACAAGCGATATTTTCTGAGCTTGGAGTCTAATCGGTCAAAATCTTTTTTTAATAGAATTTTATTATACATTAAAGTATCATATCCGGGATTTTCGAAGGTGTAAGATAGCTGCTCATAAATATGCTCAAGTGTAAGAAATGAGGCAGGATGCTTAGCATAAAATTGCTTAATGTGCCTATCTGCAATAGAATCACAATAAGGTAAATATTGTTGTAATAGCTGATGAGCACTGTCTCTATCCATTCCGGTATATGGATATAACATAGCATGCAGAATATGATATTTTTTATAAAGGCTGTCTTGTACAGCCATTAATTCTTTAAAATCTGTATTTAATTTTGAACCTTTTATGCAAGCCTGTTCACTTTGCATATCTACCAATAACTGATATCTGCCTTTGCATAAATAAAACTGAAAAATACTTTCGGGATTATTGTTGATGTATAAGTCTGCTTGTATTGGATCTTGAACTGCAAACCGGATTTTATCTTTTCCTTTTTTTAAGGTTATACTGTCAAACAGATAAAATAACGGCTTGTTACTGCTGATATAAGTCTTATGGGAAAAATCTGAGTAAACGTTTTTAAATAGTACAGTTATGCGACATTGTTTCGCTTTAGCAATGCTTAGTAATAATATAATAAAAGCAACGAAAGTAATCTTAAGTTTCATATTAAACACTATAATTATCTGTCACAAGGAACATATCTCATACAGATATTTTCACCAGGTGCAACACAATTATCAGCATAATAGGTTGAATATTTTTTATACCAATAAGAAGTCCAATAATCACATGGTGTCCAAGAAGGTGTATATTCAATAATTACTTTGTTTTTGGAATCAATAATTTTGAATGCAGAATTTGGAATCAATAACTTAAAAAGTTCTATTATATCTTCTTTATTTAGTATAGAAATAATGTCCATTACATTATTTTGTATGTGAGAAATATTTTTGTTTTCCATAATAATACCATTTACAATTTGCCTCCTTTCTGAAATAGTAAGCTTGGAGAAGTTCATTATTCCATTTTTTATTTTTCTTTCTTCCTTTGCGAATACAGAGTTAGAATTTATATTTAATTCTTTATCAGAATAATTAATTACAAGTTTGTCAGATTTTTTTTGGCAGCTACTGTTACTTAATAACAAACTAAATACAATTAGAAATAAATAATGTAGATTTTTCATTTAGTAATTTTTAATTATACAAATATAAAAAATCTTTTTTTAATAGAATTTTATTATAAATTAAAGTATCGTATCCGGGATTTTCGAAGGTGTAAGATAACTGTTCGTAAATATGCTCAAGTGTAAGAAA
>JAGQYE010000007.1 GCA_020436225.1 Bacteroidota bacterium
TAATCAATTAGTTTGTATCTTTGTAAATAACGGATTATTGAGATACAATGAATATGAATCTGTTTTAGAATCTTACAAGCATTTAGGCTTAAATATCAAAGGAGTTGATGCTTCTGAGCAGTTTTACACAGCTCTAAAAGGAATCAGTGAGCCGGAAGCCAAACGCAAAGCAATAGGCAAAGTTTTTATTGATGTATTCCAAGAAGAAGCATTGAAAATAAATGATGTAAAATGGTTAGGACAAGGTACTATTTATCCTGATGTTATCGAATCAGTTTCTGTTCATGGGCCATCGGCAAAAATAAAATCGCATCATAATGTTGGCGGTTTGCCTGAAAAAATGCACTTAAAAATTATCGAACCATTAAACCGATTATTCAAGGACGAAGTGCGTAGAGTAGGAAAAGCGTTAGAATTACCAGATGATATTTTAAACAGACATCCATTTCCGGGACCAGGTTTAGGAATTCGCATTCTTGGAGATATTACGGCTGAAAAGGTAGATATTCTTCAAAAAGCTGACCATATTTTCATTGAAAGTTTGAAAAAAGAAGGGTTATACAAAAACGTTTGGCAGGCCGGCGTCATATTTTTACCAATACAAAGTGTTGGCGTTATGGGCGACGAGAGAACTTATGAAAATGTAGTAGCTTTGCGTGCTGTTACAAGTGTTGATGGAATGACCGCAGATTGGTGCCATTTGCCGTATGAATTTTTGGCACGAGTTTCGAATGAAATAATAAACAACGTAAAAGGAATAAACAGAGTAGTATATGATATCAGTTCTAAACCACCTGCCACTATTGAATGGGAATAAACTATTGATTGTTAGTTTATTAATATTCAGTTTTTCATCTTGTTCTTCAAAAAAAATAACTTCAAGTTATACTTCAAAAGAAACCATAGAAATTGGTGGAAATAAAAAAGATAGAAAGAATAACAAGGAAATAGTTCCAATCGATATAGCCAATAATTCAGAAAAATTGGCTTCTGACAAAGAAGACTCTTTAGAGGTTACACCTCAAGTTATTGACATAGAATCTATTACGCCGAAAATAGATAATTCAAATTCAATTAAAGTTCCAACTCAAAAATTACATTACAACATTGCTGTTTTGCTTCCTTTCAATTTAGATCAAATTCCTTTGGGAAAATACGTAGATGATTCTACCAAGCAACTTTCTAAAGAATCTCACGATGCTGTTGAATTTTACTTAGGTTGTATGATGGCAAAAGATCAATTTGCGAGCGCTAACCTAAAAGCTAATGTTTATTTTTTAGATGACAAAAATGACTCACTAACAACAGCTAACTTATTCAATCACAATCCATTTCCTACTGTTGATTATATTATTGGTCCAATTACATATAAAAATATCGCGTTAGCAGCGAATAAAGCAGCGTCATTAAAAATCACATTAATTTCGCCTTTTGCCAGCTCCATATTTATACGAAACAATCCTTATTTTTATAATGCAAATGCCTCTATATTAACGCAATATTCTTTCTTGCTCGAGTATATACATCTAAATTATCCGGAAAAAAGAATTCAAGTTTTATATAACAACAATGATAATACAAACTTGAACATCAATTATTTAAAAGATTTAGCTAAAAAGTTTCAATCGGATATCGTTTACACCACAATAGATGAGAAATCAGATATAAAAAAACAAATCAATTTAGTTGACTCAACAAATAGTCAAATTGTTCTTTTATATTCTTCCAATGAAAACCTCTTAAAGAATATTCTTCTAAAGACAAAATCATCCAATAACAACCTGACAGTTTTCACATCACACTTCAAAGAATTATCCAAGATTATGCTAGAATCCAAAACTAAGCACACTATATTTTCAGCATCGCCATATAATTTTAGTCAATTTAATTATAAACTCTTCAATCACAATTTTGAAGAAAAGTATGCAAAAACACCGACTGATGTAGCTCATCAAGCTTATGATATTCTTATGCATCTTTTAAAAGCATTAGACCAAAATATCAGTTTAGATAACAGTAGCCAAAATGCAATTTTAGATATTGAGAACACTCAATCTAAGTTCAACTTTATGCCGATTACCAACTCCAATGGAACCATTGATTACTACAACAACACACATCTCAACTTATATAAATTTGAAAATGGCCAATTTGAATTAGTTCGAGAATAATTTCGAGAAATAATCTATACAAATTGCATTTTACTTAGATTTCACAAGTTATTAGCATTATTTTGATGCTTTATAACATAATGTGTATTATTCATTTCTGTTTTTTTCTCAAAAACAGTATATTTGCGCCCTTATTTAACCAAGAATCGAAATGAGTAAAGGAACAAGAACAGCGCTAATTATACTTACTGCGCTCATCGTATTAATTTGTTTTTATTGCCTATCTTTTACATTTAAGGTAAATGCAGTAGAAAACAAAGCTGTGGCATTGGCTGAAAAAGCTATCCCAATGCAAGATTTAGAAGCTCGCTATCCGGGCAACCAACTCGCCCAATTTTTATATGAAGACTCTGTACATCAAAGTCGTATTGTTTATAAGAATAGATACTTAGATTCTATCGCAAACGAAAAAATTTATTTGTGGAACACTTATAGTGCATCTAAAAAACAACAATTAAACTTGGGCTTGGACTTACAAGGTGGTATGAGTGTGGTTTTACAAGTATCACTAAAAGAATTAATCCAAACATTAGCCGACAATAATAAAGATCCAAAATTTGTAAAAGCATTAGACTTAGCTGAAAAGCGTATGTCTTCATCTAACAACGATTATGTAAGTTTGTTTTTACAAGCTTATAAAGAACAAAATCCAAGCACACCCTTAGCTCAATTATTTTCTACAAGAAATAATAAAGATGACGTTTCAATTGAAAGTTCTGATGCTAAAGTGGAGAAATTCCTAAGAGATAAATCAAAAGAAGCTTTCGACATTACATTAAATCGTTTAACAACACGTATCGACCAATTTGGTACAAAGCAACCTACAGTTACTGCTGAGCCTGCTCGTGAACGTATTTCTGTGGAAATTGCCGGTGTTGATAATCCGAATCGTGTACGCAAACTATTACAAGCTACTGCCAACTTAGAATTTTGGGAAACTTATAAAGCTACAGAGTTAGGAAAAATGCTAAACGATGCTAACACTACTTTAAGAAACTATTTAGAAACAAACCATGACAAAGGTGCTGATTCTACAGCTACTGCAAATATTCAAAATGTATTAAATGGCGACAGTGATTCATCAGCGACAATTAATCCATTAACGGGAAAAAAAGAAGCTAATAAAGCCAGCACAGATACTTCTCAAGAAGGAAGATTAGCACAATTTAAAAATGAAAATCCATTCTTTGCTATCTTACAACCTGCAGTTGATGAAAACAATCAATTTCAACCATCTCCTGTAATTGGTTATGTAAATGCTTTAGATACCGCTAGTTTTTCTGAGTACATTAACTTGCCGGAAATACAAAGTGTTTTCCCAAAAGATGTAAAACTATTATATTCTGCAAAACCATTTGGCGATAAACAAAAATTCTTCACTGTTTATGCTATTAAAAAGAATACATACACAGGAAAAGCGCCGTTAGATGGAAGTGTAGTTACACAGGCTCGTCAAGATTACGATCAAAACGGACAAGTGGTTGTAAGTATGCAAATGAATACTTTAGGTGCTAAGAAATGGAGAGATTTAACAAGAAAAAATATTGGAAATGCCATTGCTATTGTATTGGATAATCAAGTTTATTCAGCACCAAACGTAAACAGCGAAATCGATGGTGGAAGCTCGCAAATTTCAGGTGGCTTTGATGTACAAGAAGCAGCTGATTTAGCCAATGTTTTAAAAACAGGAAAATTGCCAGCATCAGCCAGAATTATTGAAGAAGAACAGATTGGTGCTTCATTAGGAACAACAGCCATTCATGCCGGTTTGTATTCATTATTAGCTTCTTTCATTTTGATTATCTGCTTTATGGTTTTCTTCTACTCATCTGCAGGTGTCGTTTCTATTATTGCACTATTATTAAACGTATTCTTAATTATAGGTTTAATGGCAGGTGTTGGCTCGACATTAACCTTGCCTGGAATTGCCGGTATCGTATTAACGCTTGGTATGGCAGTGGATGCTAACGTAATTATTTATGAACGTGTTAAAGAAGAATTACGAGCTGGGAAAGCCACTTCTTTTGCCGTACAAGAAGGATTTAAACATTCGTTACCTGCCATCTTGGATGGTAATATTACCACTTTACTTACAGCGATAATTCTTGCAGTAATTGGTATCGGCCCGGTAAAAGGCTTTGCTATAACATTAATCATCGGTATATTAACTACTTTATTTACTGCCGTTTTATTAAGTAAGATGATAGTAGATTGGAGAATGGAAAAGGGCAAAGAATTAAATTACTTTACTCCTTTTACTAAAAACTTTTTACAAGGAATAAATTTCGATTTCATTGGAGCAAGAAAATACACGTATGCAATTTCAGCAATCTTTATTACAGCAGGTATAATTTCGTTCTTTACAAGAGGATTTGAATTAGGAATCGACTTTAAAGGTGGACGTGAATATAAAGTTCGTTTTGAACAACCTGTAAATACAGACAAAGTCAGAAATGACTTAAATGCTGTATTAGATAATAAAACGATTGTAAAACAATATGGCTCAGATAATCAAGTAAAAATTACAACTGCTTATCTCATCAACAACACATCTAAAGATGTTGATGCAAAAGTTGAATATGCTGTTTACCAAGGATTGAAAAATTATCTACCAAATATTTCTTTTGAAACATTTAAGCGAGTAAACTTAATGAGCGTTACAAAAGTTGACCCAACTATTACAGGCGACTTCAAACGTAGTTCTATGTGGGCAACCATTGCTTCTATTGCAGTTATATTTATTTATATCTTAATTCGATTCAACAAAAAAGGATATTCCATTGGCTCTATTGTTGCAACTGCTCACGATGCATTTTTTGTAATGGCTTTCTTCTCATTACTACATGGCATTGTACCATTTGCATTAGAAGTAGATCAAGTATTTGTTGCGGCTATTTTAACGATAATCGGTTATTCTATCAACGATACCGTAATTATTTTCGATAGAATAAGAGAATACTTACACGATAGACCAAATTCTAATATGAAAGATACCATGAATGCGGCCATCAACTCCACTTTGTCAAGAACATTCAATACTGCATTTACTGTATTTATTGTTGTATTTATCTTGTTTATTTTTGGCGGACCTGTTTTAAGAGCATTTTCGTTTGCTATGATAATTGGTGTGGTTGTTGGTGTTTATTCTTCTGTGTTTATTGCCTCGCCTATTATGTATGATTTAGATCCTAATCATGATAGCTATAAAGTGAATGCAAGTGCCACGAATAAAACTGTAAACAAAAAGAAATAAACATCTCCTAATATCAAAAAAATCCTGAGCAATCAGGATTTTTTTTATTTTTAGAATATGCAAAATTTTGATTTTTTAAAGAACATTAATTTCCCGTTTTCACTTCAACAACAAATTGCTTGGGGCGATATGGACGCACTTCAACACGTTAATAATGTGGCTTATTTTCGTTACTTTGAATCCGGTCGAGTAGATTTTTTTAATCAAGCCAATTTATGGAATTCTTTATTTGAAGAAAACATCAAAATTGTAGTTGTAAAATTAGATTGTAACTATGTACGAGAGTTGACCTATCCGGCATCGATTGAAATAAAAGTAGGCATAAAGAAAATCGGCAACTCAAGCATGACTGTTCATCATGTAATAACCACAACTGACCAACAATTAATTGCACATGGCGAAGGTATTATTGTAGGAATGAACACAGAAACAGGAAAACCAACTCCTTGGACAGAAAAAATAAGAGCCGAGTTCAATAAATGGATTTAATCAACGATTTGTGTAAGTACAGAAAAATGTTTTCCTTTTTCGTCTAACTCACTCATAGCATTGGCAAAAATGTTGTTGATGACTTCCAAATTGTATTTTTCTTCAAAAAGCAAATCATCATAATTAAAAATCATCAAGCGAATTTCATTTTCTTCTATCCAAGATAAATCGCTGATACATTCATCTAATGAATCAAAATTGGGCACAAAATAATCCGGAAAATTTAAGGCTTTAGCTATTTCTTCATAGAAATGAGATAAGACAACGCTTTTTTGTCCATCAAGAAATGCCAAGAAAATCCCATTGACGCTAATGTTATTTTGGAATGTTTGCATATAGATGTATTTAGATTATTCTAAATGTATTTGCTTAAACGTACTATAGTGATCAGCTGTGTACCACGCACTTCCATCACTTCCGGTAATTAAACGTTGCGCACCTCTGTTTTTTCCTTCCACTTTTGGATGAATATCCCATTCTTTGTATGAAATACGCTTCCCATTTTTATCATATTTTGGAAGATGTTGCTCATAATTTCCAAAATTTCTTCCTCCAACATAGCCTTCCGGAGCTTCATGATGCAATAAAATATATTGTAATGTCAATAATGCTGTTTGTGGTATGTCAGGATTTGCATTTTCTAAAGACTCGTTTTGTTTGTTGTCTTCAGTTGGAGTTTTGATTTCCTGAATAGAATTTGTCGGTTGATTTTCATTGATTTTATTTACAGCAGACTCATAACCTTTAGCATAGCCGGCTTTAAAACCTTCATCATACGCAACTTTAGAATTATTGGAACAAGAAAAGACAAACAATAAACAACTAAAAGCAATAAAATAGCTTATTCTTTTTTGCAAACCATATACTGTTGATAGTATCAAATAAATTATTTTTTATTGGCTTTAGCGTGGTCGGCTAAAAATTGAGCAAGTCCTTTATCTGTTAAAGGATGCGTGAACAAACCCATAATAGAGTTGAGCGGACAAGTAACCACGTCGGCGCCGGCTTCCGCGCATTTTACTATATGCAACGAACTGCGAACCGAAGCTGCTAAAATTTGCGTTTTAAATTGGTAATTATCGTAAATATGTCTGATTTGATGAATTAAATCCATACCATCAATATTGATATCATCTAAACGACCAACAAACGGACTTAAATAAGTTGCTCCGGCTTTTGCCGCTAAGATGGCTTGTCCCGGCGAAAATACTAATGTACAATTGGTCTTTATACCTTGGTCAGAAAAATATTTTATGGCTTGAATACCATCTTTAATCATCGGCACTTTTACCACAATATTCTTATGCAATTTAGCTAACTTTTTTCCTTCGGCAATCATACCTTTAAAATCTGTAGAAATCACTTCTGCACTTACATCGCCATCCACAATTTCACATATTTTTTTGTAGTGATTCCAAACATTCTTTTCGCCAATAATTCCTTCTTTTGCCATAAGCGAAGGATTCGTTGTGCATCCGTCTAAAATGCCTAATTCTGCTGCTTCTTTTATTTGGGCTAAATTGGCTGTATCAATAAAAAATTTCATAAATGTAAATTAAATTCTTAGCACAATAATAGCTAAATTCTATGTAAAAACACGAATAATTTATTCTCATCAACAAAATTCAAATCCTAAAATTTGCTAATTGTTTAAAGATATTTAAGGCATAATTCAAACAGAATAGTATACCTTTGCGCCATGAATTTGAATAAAGCATTTTATCCATTTATCTTTTCGCTCATTTTAGCTTCAGGAATTTATTTAGGCTATAAAATCCAAGAGCGAAACGCATCCAAAAACTCGTTTTTTAATAGAGCTCAAACTGGTTCTAAATTAGATTATATTTTAGGCTTAATAGAAGCCAAATACGTTGATACTGTAAACACCAACAAACTTTATGATGATGCTATTGCCAAAATGTTGGAAGACCTCGACCCACATAGTGTGTATTTGCCGCCAATGGAAATGGAACATGAAACAGAAATTATGTCGGGAAATTTTGAAGGCATCGGCATAGAATTTTCCATTCAAAATGATACCATTCAAGTAGTAACTCCGATTAGTGGCGGGCCATCAGAAAGTGTAGGTATTAATGCCGGCGATAAAATTATCAAAATCAATGATACACTTGTTGCCGGAAATGGAATTACCAACGAAATGGTGATGAAAAAATTAAAAGGTGCAAAAGGCACGAAGGTAAACGTAACCATGCTTAAAAGTGGCTCCCGAAAGTTGATTACTTATACTATCAAAAGAGATAAAATTCCGATATACAGCGTAGATGCCGGATTTATGATAGACAATAAAACCGGTTACATTAAAATCAATCGTTTTTCACAAACAACGTATCAAGAATTTTATGAAAAGTTGGAATTATTAAAAAAAGCAGGCATACAAAATCTCATCTTAGACCTGCGACAAAATCCCGGTGGATTTATGGATCAAGCGACTGCCATTGCTGATGAATTTTTAGATGGCAATAAAACAATCGTTTATACAGAAGGTCGTTCTATGCCACGTACATACGACAAAGCCAGAACTGCCGGTTTGTTTGAGCAAGGAAAATTAGCCATATTAATTGATGAAGGCTCCGCTTCAGCCAGCGAAATCGTGAGTGGCGCCATTCAAGATTGGGATAGAGGCATCTTGATTGGAAGACGTACTTTCGGAAAAGGTTTAGTGCAACAAGAATTTGGTTTAGGTGATGGAAGTTCTTTGCGATTAACTATTGCCAAATATTACACACCAAGCGGTCGAAGCATTCAACGTCCTTATGATGAAGGCACCGAAGATTATTACAATAATATTTTAATGCGTTATAAAGATGGTGAAGTATTTAATAAGGATAGCATTAAACAAGAAAAAAAGACACTTTACAAAACTTTAGTAAAAGGCAGAACTGTTTATGGTGGCGGTGGCATCACACCTGACATATACATTCCGATAGATACGAGTATGTTGAATCCTTTTGTAAATGATGTTTTAAGTAAAGGAATTCTACAAGAGTTTGCTTATAATTTCTTCGCAGGAAATAAAAACTTATTTACAAAATACAATTCTATTGCTGCTTTTAATAGTCAATATGTTGTAAACGATCAACTTTATACTCAATTTGTAGATTACTGTAAAGCTCATGATGTTGAATTAAAAACAATTCAAACGTATGCAGAAAAATCTAAATCGTTTTTAGCATTCAGATTGAAGGCATTATTCGCTAAACAAGGTTGGAAAACGGAAGGTTATTATCAAATTGCCATTAAAGACGACCATGCCGTGCAACGTGCTTTGCAAGAATTTAGCAAGTAAATTAAACTGAACAATCGCTCAAAATTTGGGCAACTCGTTTGCTGTTTAAATTTCGTTCTAAAAACTGTTGATATGCTTGGTGTAAATTAAAAGGAACTTGAAGCTTATTACTTACGATTTGTTCAAATTCATTATAAGATGTTGGCATTTCCACTAAATTATCTAAACCAAATGAATAGAACTCAACATTTTTTTCATACTTGCCTATTAAAAAACATTTTCCAATTGCAGCTTCAAAAATTCTTGGAGTTACCGGATTAAATCCACCGGTTCTAAGTTCACCGCCATCTATTCCCGGAGAAGTTACTATCGCAATTTTAGCTCGAGACAAAGTATTTAATAAATCAGTTCTCGTTTCTAATTTTCCAATCTTTCCATTTATTGTAGAATAATAAATATTCTCGCCATTTTCCATTTCACGATGTACATAATTTGTAGCTGGAAATTTTTCTAAATATTGTTGAATATAGGCATCAAGTACTTTATTTTTTCTGCCAACATTAATAATATCTATATCTTTTGCTATTTCTTTATGAAAGAAATTATGAAAATGTTTGTCAGAAATGGAAAGCGGTAAATGTTTAATATTTACACGAGTTTGCTTGGATTTTAAATATTCAAATACTTCCAATCCGGAAATATAAACCAGCGGAAACTGATCAAAATAAGTATCAAAAATAGTGTCATAGCGCTTCCAATAATCAATAATATATGGAACAACTGTTGATTTATTCCAATACATTCGATGATAATCAGGTGTCATCATGATAGAAAACTTTCTTGCTCTATTAATTGATGATTCATTATTAGCAGACAAAAATTGACTAAAATATTTATTCAAAAATTTTCCACCAACATATTTATATTTAGACAATTGATTTATCGGCAATTTAGCTTGAGATGAAAAATCATCTTCGAATTCGTATAAAATTTGATAAGACGGATAATCTTCAAAAGCGCGAATACTATCAATTTGGATAAATTTACTCATGCTTTTCAGGTTTTATATGAAGAAAGATTGAATGCTTATTTCTTTCTAAAGAAAATATTAATCGGAACGCCTGTTAATGGGAAATTTTCTCGCATTCTATTTTCTAAGTAATTTCTATATGCATCTCGAACATAATCCGGATGATTACAGAAAAAAGCAAATGATGGTGTTGTACTTGGAAGTTGTTGTACATATTTTATTTTGATATACTCACCTCGATATGCCGGCGGACCGTATTTTTCAATCTCTGCCAACATAATTTCATTCAACTTATGTGTAGGAATTTTTATTTGTTTATTTTTATAAACTTCCAATACTTTATCTAATGCTTGAAAAATTCTTTGCTTCTCCGTAGCAGAAATAAAGACTATCGGAACATCCGTAAATGGTGCAATTTTTTCTCTTATTTTTTTCTCAAACTCAAGCATAGTTTTCGAATCTTTTTCGATAGCATCCCATTTATTTACCAAAATAACGATGCCTTTTTTTCGTTGCTCGATGATGCCGAAAATTTTCAAATCTTGCAATTCAATTCCTTGTGTAGCATCAATCATCAAAATACAAACATCAGATTCTTCAATAGCTTTTACTGCACGAATAACAGAATAAAATTCTAAATCTTCGTGTACTTTATTTTTCTTTCTGATGCCGGCTGTATCTATCAACAAAAATTCTTTTCCATATAAATTATAATGTGTGTGAATAGAATCGCGCGTTGTGCCTGCAATATCTGTAACGATGTTGCGCTCCTCGCCTACTAATGCATTTAATAAAGTTGATTTTCCGGCATTGGGTTGACCAACAATGGCTACTTTTGGAATATTAGCATAAAGGTCGATTGCATCTTCTATATCATTCGGAATTTGTTCTGTAATAAAATCCAAAATTTCGCCGGTACCACTTCCACTCATAGATGAAATTGGAAATAAATCTTCAAAACCTAAAGCATAAAATTCATTGGCTGCATAAGAACGTTCTGTATTATCTACTTTATTTACAGCCAACACAACAGGCTTTTTTGATTTACGCAATTCTTTAGTTAATGCTTCATCTAAATCTGTAATGCCTGTAGTTACATCTACCATCAACACCATTAAATCTGCTTCTTGAATGGCAATTCGAACTTGCTGACGAATGGCTTTTTCAAAAACATCTTCAGAATGAGAAACAAAACCGCCCGTATCAATTACATTAAACGTTTTTCCATTCCAAGTAGAAATACCGTATTGTCTATCGCGTGTAACGCCGCTAAAATCATCAGTAATAGCTTTTCGTTCTTCTAATAAACGATTAAAAAAAGTAGATTTCCCAACATTTGGGCGACCAATTATGGCAACTGTATAACTCACGGCACAAAGGTACGTTTAAAATATAAATATGTATAGTGTAATTAAAAAAAGGAAATAGTTTCTCCGAAGAAATAAAGTGTAATTAATAATCACGATAGCCAAATTTGCGTAACATACTATCATTGTTTCGCCAATTATCAGAAACACGTACATGGGTTTCCAAATATATTTTTTTACCGAAGAATTTTTCTAAATCTATACGCGCTTGCGTACCTACCTTTTTGAGCATTTCGCCGCCTTTTCCAATCAAAATTGGCTTCTGGCTTTCTCTTTCTACATAAATTTCTACAGAAATTTTGATGATATCGCCATCTTCCATAAAATAAGAACAAACCACTTCGCAACTGTATGGAATTTCTTGTTTGTAATTCAATAAAATTTTTTCTCGAATTACTTCTGTTACAAAAAAGCGTTCCGGCCTATCTGTCCAATTCTCTTTATCAAAATAAGGTTCACTTTCAGGCAATTGTTCTACCAAGATATTCATCAAGGTTTCAATATTCCAATTGAATTTTGCTGAAAAAGGAATTATTATTGCTTTTGGAAAATCTTGTTGCCACAGTTGACTTTCTGCTTCTACTTCGTCGTGTTCTGCAATATCCATTTTATTAAGCAGTAACACCACCGGCACATTCATATTTTTTATTTTTTCGTATTCTTCCGGCTGTTTGTTTGGTTTGTCGCCAATTTGCGCCATATAAATAAATACGTCAGCATCTTCTAAAGATGTACGCACAAAATCCATCATGGATTCTTGCATTTTATAGGCTGGTTTTATGATGCCCGGCAAATCAGAAAAAACAATTTGAAAATCAGAACCGTTGACTATACCTAAAATTCGATGTCGTGTAGTTTGCGCTTTTGATGTAATAATAGATACGCGCTCGCCAACCAAAGCATTCATCAATGTTGATTTGCCAACATTTGGTTTGCCTAAAATATTTGCGTATCCAGCTTTATGGCTCATGATTAAGTGTATCTAATTTTTTAGAAAAAACTCAATTACTATATAAATTTAATAAAAAAAGTTCTTCAAAACGAAGAACCTGATTTTTTTTAGTAGCGAGAGCTGGACTCGAACCAACGACCTTCGGGTTATGAGCCCGACGAGCTACCAACTGCTCCATCTCGCGATATGATACAAAGATACAGAGTTTATTACTTTAATTCAAATTAAGTTTGAGTAAAGATTTGTTTTTAATTTTTAAATTAGACTTGGAACTTACTTTTTAATTTATTTGTTATCTTTAATTAAAATCGAAAAAAATGAAAATGAAAAAATCACTTTACTTATTGCTTATTTTAGCAAGTACGTTTTTATTACCAAGTTGTTCCTACAATACTTTAGTGGCAAATGATGAAGCCGTAAACAAAGCTTGGGCTGATGTAGAAGCTGCATATCAACGCAGAGCCGATTTAATTGGCAATTTAGTAGAAACTGTAAAAGGCGAAGCAAAATTTGAACAAGAAACGCTTACTCAAGTTATTGAAGCACGTTCAAAAGCCACCTCAATGCAAGTTGATGCGAAAGATTTAACACCTGAAAATATTGCTAAATTCCAAGAAGCACAAAGTCAATTAAGTGGTGCTTTATCTAAATTATTGGTAGTGGTAGAACGTTATCCTGATTTAAAAGCAACTCAAGGATTTCAAAAATTGATGAATCAATTAGAAGGAACGGAAAACAGAATCAACGTTGCACGCAGAGATTACAATGCTGCTGTGCAAACCAACAATACTAAAGTTCGTTCTTTTCCTTCGAATATAACTGCAAAGATTTTCGGATTTGAAAAACGAGAACTATTTAAAGCAGATGCCGGTGCAGAAAAAGCTCCAACCGTAAAATTCTAATGATGATTTCGGCTAAGAATTTTCTTTCAGACGATGAAAAAAATGCTGTAGTAAGTGCCATTAGAGCTATAGAATCCAACACAAGTGGCGAAATTCGTATCCACATTGATGATAGTTGCAGTGAAGATGTTTTAGATCGAGCTGTTCAAGTTTTTCATCATCTTAAAATGGATCAAACTGCATTTCGAAATGGTGTTTTAATTTATATCGCAGTTAGAGATAAACAATTTGCAATTATTGGAGATAAAGGTATCAACAAGAAAATTGATGAGGATTATTGGAAATCAATTTCCTATCAAATGCAACAAAATTTTATTAGAGAATCTCCTAGTAAAGCTATAATTAATGCCGTGCATCAAATTGGCAAAACACTTTCTACACATTTTCCAGACTTAGATAAATTTGATAAAAACGAACTGCCGGATGAAATCTCATTTGAATAAAATATTTTTCTTCTTTTTAGTAGTTTATGCATCATCGTTTATGTTAGCACAAACTATTGGAAAAGATGGAATACCAAACGCACATGCTCAACCTCGTTTAGTAAATGATTTTGCCGGATTAATGAGCCCAACAAATCAAGATATTCTTGAGAAGAAATTAGTGGCTTTCAATGATTCTACTTCTACTCAAATTACTATTGTTTCTGTTAATACCATCGGCGATTATGAAATCAGCGATTATGCTTTGCGACTTGGTAGAAAATGGGGAATCGGACAGAAAGAAAAGAATAATGGATTGCTCATCTTAATTGCCAAAAACGACAGAAAAGTAGATATTGAAGTTGGCTATGGATTAGAAAGTTATATTACCGATTACGATAGCAAAGAAATTATTGACGACATTCTGATTCCGGCATTTAAGCAAAACAATTTCTATCAAGGATTAGACAAAGCCACAGATAGAATAATCGCTCAATTACAAGGCACTTATAAAGCATCACCAAAAAAATCTGACAACATCAACATTTGGGTCATCATCATTATCATCATAATTTTATTAATCATCATAAGTTCAATTCCAAAAAATGGTTCTATGGTTTCTATAGGCGGCGGTGGCTGGACTTCTACAATTGGTGGTGGAAGTTCTTGGAGTGGCGGCGGTGGAGGATTTGGTGGCTTCGGCGGTGGAAGCTTCGGCGGTGGCGGAAGTTCAGGTAGTTGGTAATTCTCATTTTCAAACACAAATTCATTTTAATTTTTCTTCTGAAAAAATGGTAAGGTTTTTGTAATTAATCTTGTGTGAAAAATTCTTAATTAGATAAAAGAACCAATTGGATTAGATATTTTTACGCGAAATAAATGGATATGAAAAAAATAATTTATGTTTCGATTTTATGCTTGTTTTTTGTTGCTTGTCAAAACGACAAGAAAACTGTAGAATTTAAAAAAGTTGTGGATGTAGAAATGGGAAATTTATCGAAAGAAAGTGCCAAACTTAGCGCTATTGCTGTGTTTATGAATATATCTCAAGATACTTTTTATGTCAAAGATTTAGTTTTAGATTATACTATTGATGGTAAAGATGTTGGAACTATCGTAACAAAATCTAATAAGACAATTTATCCGAATTCAGAGTTTAACATTCCAATTAAATATATCTATGAAACAACTTCATTTAAGCCTGAAGAAAATACAGCCACAAGTACATTTGCGGTTCAACTCATTGGAAATTTGAATATAAAGAACAACAAAGGAGAAACATTAAGTATCAAAGTGAAACACGCGCAAAACTATACTTATATCGACAAGAAAGAAATTAGAAAAGACAAACGTGAAGAACGCAGATTAAAAAGACAAGAAAAGAAAGACTCTAAAGATGAAGAATAAACTCAATATCCTTTTCCTATTTTGGAGCATTGTTGTACTATTTGCGCCATTAAAAGCCAATGATGACAGCAAAAAAGAACCTTACTTAGTAAAAACTAAAGATTTTCATGTCGAAAGTTTTTCTTTAAAAGAAATCGGATTAGGCATAACGGCTGTCATTTATAATCCATATCGAGCCAAAGTTACTATCGATGAAATTCTAATTGATGTATTCATCGGCGACAAAAAATTAGGCACCATAACCGAAGCTGCCGATAAAGTAAAAATCAAAAAAGAAAGTGCTTTTGATTTGCCACTTGGCATCAACGTAAAAACCGGGCCAACTCTTAGTAAAGTAATTACTGAAGGCACCAAAATGGTATTGAAAGGCAGTAAAATAAGAGTGGATTACAAAGGTTATATTAAAGTAAAAGCATTGGGATTTATTCCTGTTAAAGTGAAAATAAATCAGTTCGAATATTTTACTTTAAAAGATATTTTAAATGCTACTGAAGACAAGAAACCTACGCCACCTCAAAAAGATTCAACTGCAACCAAGCCCACTAAATGACATAAAAAAAATGTAATTTAGCAAGGATGAAACCAACATCCGAAACCACATCTTTATTCGCCAACTTCGGCAAATTGTTTATCGGATTAGTGTTTGTACAATTTATCAATTTTTTCTTCTCATTAATTTTACCCAAATATATTCAGCCTACGGCGTTTGCTGAGTTTGGCATTTTTTTGTCTATCATTTATATTTTGACGGAAATAATTAATGCCAAAATTGATATGGCCGTTTTCTTAGGAAAATCTGTTGAAGAAGCGCAACAAATTGCCAATGCTGCCATCGGAATTGCCTGCATTCTATTTTGTTTTCTTTTAGTAATTTCTGCAATTTCATTTTTTTTTGTGCCTGTAATTTTTATAACAATTCCATTTGTGGTTTTATTATATGGAATTCATCAACCAATTATTGCATTTCTAAACAAACAAGAAAAATACAATTTCATCAATTACTTTAGAATCATTCAAGTTATACTAACAGCTTCAGCAACTTTAATTTTAGCCATGCAGCACATCGAACATGCATTGATATATGGCTTCCTTTTTGGATTAGCTTGTGCAACCTTGTATTCAAAATTCTATATAAAATTTTCATTTAATCAAGAAGAGATAAAAAAAATTTGGAAACAATTCAGTCAGTTTCCAAAATTCGGCATCTGGTCATCTCTACTTAATAATGTTTCACGCAATAGTATTCCGTTGTTGATGTCGCCGTTTTTCTCTATGAGCAACATCGGTTTTTATACGTATGCAACACGATTACTCAATGCACCAACCGGTTCTTTCTCATCAGCATTAAGTCAAGTTTATTTTAAAAAAGCAAGTGAATTAAATGGAAAAGAATTATTACAAACAACAAAAAATACCATTTTATTTTCATTTATTATCGGCATAATCCCAAGTTTAATTATTTTATTCTTTGGAAAAGATATCTTCTTTTTTCTATTTAGCAGCGAATGGATGGAAGCAGGAAAAATTGCGCAATACCTTATTTTATGGTACTTTACAGGTATCATCATCTCGCCTATTTCTTCTTTGTTAGATATAAAATATCTTTTGAAATTTGAATTTAATTTTAATCTCGTATTATTACTTGCAAGATTTTCAGCAATATTAATCGGTGGATTGTTCGACCAATTTTACTTAGCAATTTTATTGTTTGCTATTGTCGGTGTTTTAGCAAATTTAGGTTTATTATATTACATTTATTTCAGAATTTTAAGAGATGATATCCGTTCTGCTTCAAGATAATAATTACATGCATAATTGGTATAAAAAAGCCAACATATATGTGATTGGATGTGCATTTCTCAATTCAAAAATATTAAAAAATGAAACTTTAGCTGACTATTTTTCAAATATAAAAAATGAAGAAACTCTCCAACAAAAGTTACAAAAATTAGACGGACATTTTTCTGTTATTATCGAGTTAGAACATCAATATTTATTGGCAGTTGACCACATTCGTACTTTTCCAATTTTCATTCAACAAACACCAAACGATGTTTGTATCAGTAATTCGGTTGACATTAAAAATTGTAGTTGGAATCGACGTCAAGAAGCATATCTAAGAACGATTTATTGTACTATAGAAAATGAAACCTTATTAAACGAATGGAAGCAATTACAAGCCGGAGAAATAGCAACAATAAACAAACAAAATCAGGAGATAAAATTCAAGAAATATTTTATTCATTCTGAAGAAAAGAAAATAAGTAATACAAATGCAATCAAACATTTTGAAGAAAAATTAATCAACCATATCAAACAATATGTTGGCACAAAAAAAATCCTAATTCCACTTTCCGGTGGTTACGATTCTCGATATCTTTTAGCAATTTTAATAGAAAACGGTATCAACAACATTACTTGTTTTACTTATGGAAGAAAAGATAGTTACGAAGTAAAAACTGCACAACGAGTTTGTCAAACACTTAATATTAATTGGCATTTTATTGAATACACTGATAATTTGTTAAATACATTCTTTTCAGAAAAATGGAAAAAATATTCCAATATTTCTCATAATTTTTCAGCCTTGCCACACGAACAAGATTTTTTTGCTTTATTATATCTACAACAACAAAATCTATTACCAAAAGATGCTATAGTTTTAAATGGCTTTTGTCAGGATTTGCATGCAGGAAGCATTTTTAAACCTCTCTCCTTTTTTAATCTTTCTAACTACATACAACAAGAATATAAAATTCAAATTGATGCTCAATTATTTGAGAATTCTTGGGACGGATTTCAGCAATGGTTTGTTCAGAACAGAGTTTCTAAATTCATTATTCATTCCGTTCATGTTTATGAATATTTTGGCTTGGATTTTTATTTACCTTTTTGGCAAAAAGATTGGATACAATTTTGGTATGCATTGTCATTTCAAAAAAGATTGAATCAACAATACTATAATGAATACCTTTTTAATGGCATCTTTAAGAAGTATAAAATCGATTTTAAAAAGCCCACACACGACAGCACAAACTCATTTTATTCAATAAAAAGATGGGCAAAAGATAGATTACCAAATGCGTTTGTACAATTTATCCAACAACAAAATGCAACCAACATAAACAAAGATGTCAACAATTCGTTATACTTATATAATGCAATTTATGAGCGTTTAAATATCCAACCAACAGAAAGAAATTTCAAAATAAACGACATACATTCTTTATATTTATTGCAAAAAATAAAAGAAAATTGTTCATCTATAAATTCTCAACAATGAAAAAATATTTCATCTTAGGTTCTTTATTTCTTGGATTAATTTTTATTTACACTCAATGTAATAGAAAAGCAAATGCAACCACAACAAACAACTCAACTCAACGAGTTGCCAAGTTAGAAACCTTTCAAAAAAATGGAATTACACTAACTGAACTTTATTCGCCGGCAACCTTTGAAAATGCAAGCTTAATGCAAGCCGTTCAATCGGATGCGAAAGAAATGGATAGCAATTATATTACGCTTAATTATACAGCTGCAAACTACGACTTTGGAACACAAACGGACAGAACAGGTTTGAAAAATTGTGCTAATTCAGGTCAAGGTCAACACGTACATTGCATCGTGGACAACCAACCATACAATGCAATATATAAAAATTCAGGACAAGTATATACATTTAAAGATGGTCAACATATTGTCTTGTCGTTTCTATCTCGTTCTTATCACGAAAGTATAAAAAACAAAAATGCGTATGTGCTTTCTTCGGTTATCACCGGAAAATCTCGTTATTATACTCGATATGCTGCTCCGGATTTAACCAGCCCAATGATGTTTTACAGCCGACCAAAAGGCACTTATAAAGGTGATGAAACGGAAGCTGTACTTTTGGATTTTTATTTAGTGAATTGCGATTTATCGAAAGATGGCTACAAAGTAAAAGCAGTAATTAATGGCACTGAATTTATTTTAGATAAATGGTGCGGTTACTTTATGGAAGGCTTGCCAAAAGGCAAAAACACCGTTCAATTAACGTTGTTAGATAAAAAAGGCAATGAAGTAGAAAGTCCGTTTAATAATGTTGAAAGAACATTCACATTAGAGTAAATTTTACTCAAAATATTTCAACGCCAATTCATAGCTTTTCAATCCAAAGCCGACGATAATGCCTTTAGCAACAGGCGAAACAAAAGAATGATGTCTAAAACTTTCGCGAGAAAATGTATTGCTGATATGCACTTCTACAACCGGCGTACTAATGGCACGAATGGCATCAGAAATAGCAACAGAAGTATGTGTATAGCCGGCAGCATTTAAAATAATTCCATCATACGAAAAACCAACTTCATGTAATTTTGAAATCAACTCGCCTTCTATATTGCTTTGAAAATAAGAAATTTCTAAGTTGGCATATTTCGAGTGCATTTCATTTAAAAAATTTTCAAACGTTTCTGAGCCATAAACAGAAGGTTCTCGTTTTCCTAATAAATTCAGATTGGGACCGTTAATGATGATGATTTTTTTCATATACCAAATATAAAAAAATTAAGTTCATATTTGGGTGTTGATTTATTTTTGATGCTAATTTTTCATTTTTTTCACACTACAAAATTGTATTAATTATTGCGTACTTTACATAACTGATTTATGTCCACTTGGAATTTATATACTCGAAATTTTATTTCTTATTTAAAGATAGAAAAATCGCTATCTACCAATTCTGTGGATGCTTATTTGCACGATGTCGAATTATTGCAACAATATCTTTCATTAGAAAATATCAATTTAAATGCTGACGAATTAAAATTGGCAAACTTCGAAAATTTTATTGCACACTTACACGATTTAGGTTTAAGCGATAGAAGTCAAGCTCGCATCATTTCAGGTTTAAAAGCATTTTATAAATTCCTATTAACAGAAGATATTATTAAAAGCGATCCGACAGAATTATTGGAAGGTCCGAAATTAAGCAAAAAATTGCCAGACACACTTTCTTTTAATGAGATAGAACAACTTATCGGTGCGCTCGATTTGAGTAAACCCGAAAACATCAGAAACAAAGCCATGTTAGAAACTCTTTACAGTAGTGGTCTGCGCGTGTCTGAATTAATTAACTTGAGAATTTCTCATATATACAAAGATGTTGGCTACGTTCGAGTAATTGGAAAAGGTAATAAAGAAAGATTAATTCCTATTGGCAATGAAGCATTAAAACATATAGGAATTTATTTGGAACATGTACGTAATAAATTACCACAATATCCAAAATACAGCGACACATTATTTTTAAACAAAAGAGGAACGCCTATTTCTCGAGTGATGGTATTTATTGTGATTAAAGATTTGGCAAAAAAAATAAATCTGAATAAAACAATTTCACCACACACATTCCGACATTCATTTGCCACACATTTAATTGAAGGTGGCGCCGATTTAAGAGCTGTGCAACAAATGTTAGGACATGCATCAATTACTACAACTGAAATATATACGCATTTAGATCAACAATATTTAAAAGAGTCGATGAGTTTATATCATCCTAGGTTTAAATAAAACTTAGTTTTTTTCTGCATTTTTTAGTAAAAATCTGTATCTTATAGGCATTCTAATTATATCCTATATGTCTATTTCTATCAAAAATTTTCTAAAGAAAAATATATTCAATGGCATTTCTCATCAAGATTTTGATAAATTAATTCGCTCATTTTTTATTTCATTTAAACGGCATTTAAAAGACTATTTCTTTATTGTCGCCGGGATTTGCTCTGCCGGATTTGGCGTGCGCAGTTTTCTAATGCCTAATGATTTCATCGATGGCGGTGCAACGGGAATTTCACTACTTATTAGCGAGTTGAGTGGAATTTCTGTTTCTAATCTAATTGTTATAGTCAATCTTCCATTTATACTGCTTGGTGCTTATGTAATTAATAAAACCTTCGTTGTAAAAACTGCCATTGCAATTCTTGTATTGGCAGTAGTTATTGCAGAAGTACCCTTTCCACCTATTACAAACGACAAATTGTTGGTGGCAATTTTTGGCGGATTCTTTTTAGGCGCCGGCATTGGGTTAGCTATTAGAGGTGGTTCTGTCATTGATGGAACAGAAATTATGGCGATTTTTTTAAGTAGAAAATTCGGTTTTAGCATTGGAGACATCATCATTTTAATAAATGTAATTATATTTTCATTCGCAGCTTATTTCTTATCTATTGAAACAGCCATGTATGCCATGCTAACCTATATTTCTGCATCTAAAACTGTAGATTTTTTGGTAGATGGAATTGAAGAATATTTTGGAGTTACTATAATCTCTGACAAATCTGAAGAGATGCAACTGATGATTCGAAACAAAATGGAACGCGGTTATACAGTTTATGCGCAGAAAAAAGGAATTGGAAAAAGAGGCGAAAGAGAAATGGAAAATGAAGTTGTTTATACCGTAATTACGCGTTTAGAATTGGGAAAATTGCAATCTGAAATTGAAAAAATTGATGAAAATGCTTTCGTTATTGTGCAAAGCGTAAAAGATATTAAAGGTGGCATGATAAAAAAACGTCCTTTAGATAAATATTAATCCAAACAAAATCAAGGACGCGCATTTCTTGCATGCGAATAATTATAGATTTGATAGCCTACTAAACGAATGCCGGCTTTTCCCGGATAAGTAGCTGCACTATTTGCATTATAGATAATATTATAAGCATCTACAAATGGATGTGTAGAAAAATAAGCACCTGAATATGTCGGCGTTTCGGCACTAAAAATAATAGCAACATCTAATATTTTTCCTTGTGCAATGGCTCTTTGTCCTAATGTATCCAAGCGTTCTTCAACATAACCGAAACTAACATTTTGCTGATAATCGTGAATCAACATTCTATCTACAACCATTACTAAACTATCCGCAATTTCAATGCGTCGTGCCGGAGTTGTTTGCGCGCCTGAAGAATCACGTAGCCAGCCAATGTATTCTTCTGTTTTTACCACAGGCGTTTGCGTCAAACCCCAATTTTTCATTTGTTGTAATTGCAAAAAAGAATACGTAAAAGTGTTATCACCATTCCAAAATTCTCTTTCCAAATTTGCCCAATTAAATCGTTCTGCTGTATTTGTCCTGGAATTGTTATAAGCATTAACATAATTTGTAAAGTCAGATGCTTTTCCTCTTGTAGCATTCACTTCTTTAAAACCATAATCAGTTTTCGCTTTTAAAATAAAGGCTGCTAATGTATTGTATATAGAAGGTTCAGAAACTATTTTACTTAATCCGTACAAAGTAAGTGCATTAAAATTCTCGCGTTTTGCCCAGCGTAAAAGGTTATTTTCTTTGGCTGTATCTCCCAAAATGGTATCAAACTTATTGACATATAAACCTCTATATTCCGGTAAGCGAGTAAAAGGATTTCCACCACCGGTTGGAATACATGCATAAACTAAACACGAAATACAAATTATAAGGAAATACTTTTTCATAACTGATAATTATCTGCAATAAAATTAAACATAAATATCAAATTATGCATGAGCTGTTAATGTATGTAAATAGAAAGAGGTTAAAGTATTTTTTTCAGTGCTTGCATAAATGCTATTGGATTATCAGCATGTACCCAATGACCTGCGTTAGGAACCTCAATCAATTTATGATTGGGAAAATATTTATCACAAGCATCAAAATTATCTTGGTTGATATAATTTGACAACTCTCCTTTTATAAAAAAAATGTTGCCTGAAAATGTTTGTTCCGTCTTTGGAAAATCCATCAATAAACGATAATTTTTTATCAAAGAAGGCAAATTGCATTTCCATTCAAAATGTCCGTTTGCATCTCTGCTCAAATTTTTTAAAATAAATTGTCGCTCTCCAAATGCACGAATTCTATTTTGTAAAAAGTTATCTATTTCATCGCGTCTTGTTGCCATTTTTAAAGGTGCTTCTGCCATGGCAAACAAAATTTCTTCATGTCCACCTGCATAAAACGTTGGTGCAATATCTACAACAACTAATTTATCTACTAATTCCGGCTGAGTTAAAGCTAACATCATAGCAACTTTCCCGCCCATGGAATGACCAACAATATGACTTTTGCGGATTTGCTGTTGCTCGCAAAATTCCACAATATCATTTGCCAACAAAGTATAATCTATATCGTCTGTATGTGGCGAACGTCCGTGATTGCGTTGGTCAATAATAAATACTTGATGTGTTTCGGAAAGTTGTTTAGCTATCGAATGCCAATTATCTAACGAACCCAACAAACCATGTAAGATAATAATGTTGTCTCCTGAGTCGCCTATTTTTTTAAAATTAAGATGTAACATTTTAATATATTAAACTATCATCTTACTTCTTTTTAATAAGTAAGTCATTAATATAGGTTGAAATCCTTCATTGATGTCGGCTTCTACAAAGTCAATTTTGTATTGTGCGCATTTTAATTGCAAACGTTGTTTGCGTTCTTGCATTTTTGTTTTATAAAAATCTTTGATTTGATTAGGCTGAAGTTTTAATTCTTCACCACTTTCCATATCAATAAATTTATAAGGTCGGTTTTCAAAATTAAAATCTAACTCTTTTGCTTTATCTATAACATGAAATAAGACAACTTCGTGTTTGTTGTGTTTTAAATGTTGAAGTGCCAAAAATAATTCCGACTCATCAGCATTATCTAACATATCACTAAAAATAAAAACTAACGAACGCTTATGAACAGCATCTGCAATTTGATGCAAGCATTTAACAGCATCTGTAGTTTTGTTTTCAGGAATTTGATGAATTAATTTATACAGTTCGTTCATCAAAATTTGATGATGTAATGCATTGGTTTTGGCTTGGATTTGTGTTTGGATTTCATCATCAAAAATAGTCAACCCGACAGCATCTCTTTGTTTTTTAAGAATATACATCAAAGCCGCCGCCGACACACACGAAAACTCCATTTTATTGAGTTCATTTTTTGGTTTCTCTTTCGGAAAATACATCGATGACGAAGCATCAATTATAATTTGACAACGCAAATTGGTTTCTTCTTCAAAGCGTTTAGTATATAACTTTTCGGTGCGCGCAAACACTTTCCAATCTATATCTTTTATAGAATCGCCGACATTGTGCAAACGATGCTCTGAAAACTCAACAGAAAATCCATGATATGGACTTTTATGCAAACCTATAATAAAACCTTCCACCACTTGCTTGGCAAGAATATCTAATTGGTCGAACGAAATAAAATCTTGTTGTTGGATTTGCATTTTGCTAAAATAAAAATGGTTGAACGAAAAAACTATCGTTCAACCATTAATTTTTGTGAACAACTTATATTAAGACAAATGAGCTTCGAGTTTCTTTTTCAAATCTGCTTTTGAAGCCACGCCAACGTGTTTATCTACAATTTCGCCGTTTTTGAAAAATAATAAAGTCGGAATACTCATAATGCCATATTGAGCTGCGATTTCGCGGTTGTCATCAACATTCAATTTTCCGATGGTAGCTTTGCCATCGTATTCTTTAGCTAAATCTTCAACAACAGGTCCAATTAAGCGACATGGTCCGCACCATTCTGCCCAAAAGTCAACCAATGCAACGCCGGAATTGTCTAAAACATTTCCTTTAAAGTTATCGTTTGTGAGTTCTAATGCCATAATTTTGCTTTTTTTATTTTAATAACAATTTTTGTTTTTGAAAGTTCAAAGTTAGCAAATCTAATATTCTTACAAAAATAAGAATCTTCAATTTCGCAATAAACAACATCTATAATTTACCTATCATCTGAAAATAATTTCTTGAATGATATTATCCTGTAGTTTTTCATTTAGATTTGATTTGATTTTTTCTCTCGCCATAAATAATTCTTGCTTCAGTGCCGCCGATTCCACATAAACGTATAATTTACCATTCTTATAAAACAACTTTTGCGTGTGTTTGGAAATAAATGAACCCATTAATTCGTGCCAATATTTGCGTACATTCATTTCATCCATTTTACTGCCGATACGCATTTCTTTAATCATATCGTCCAATACATCTTTCAATGCTAAAAATTTACTATTTCTGTAATTCGCCAATTGTTATAATTTTATAAGGATGAATGGAATTTTTATTTATTATTTGTAAGATTCTATTTTCATCGGTATCAGTTATAAATGTTTGTCCTATTTTCTCTGATTTGATGAGCTCAAAAATTTTATTCACTCTTGTGTTGTCTAATTTATCAAAAATATCGTCAAGAAGCAAAATAGGTTGGATTTGTTTTTTTTGTTTTAGCCATTCATATTGTGCTAATTTCAATGCGAATAAAAAAGTTTTTTGCTGACCTTGCGAACCAACTTTACGAATTGGATGTCCATTTAACTCAAAAATTAAATCATCTGTATGTAAGCCTTTAGTCGTTCTGCCTGAATTTCTATTTTGGTATTCTGTAGATTCTAAAAGAGTAGCAAAATCATGTTGCCATAAATCTGAAGAATAGCGAATATCTATCAACTCATTTCCATCAAATATTTGTTTATATATTTCTTTAAAAATGGGCATAAATTGCTCTATGAATGATTTTCTATCTTCAAACAAACTATTACCAAATTGTACAAGTTGCTCATTATAAACAACCAATAGTGATTTATTAAAAGTCCTGCTTTCATAAAAAGATTTCAAGACAGCATTTCTCTGCAACAAAATCCTGTTATATTCCATCAACTGTTGCAGGTAAGCAGATGACGATTGTGCAATCGTTGCATCCATAAACTTTCGACGAATATCGCTTCCAGCTAATAATAATTGGTTGTCGTCCGGCGTAATAATCACGCATGGAAATTTTCCGATATAGGTTGTTCGTTTCTCTAATTTAGATTTATCTAACCAAATTTCTTTCTTGCTTTGCTTTTGGTTTTTAATCTCAACTTTATGATTTTCAGAATCTAAAGAAAAATCCGATTCAAGTCTAAAAAAATCTGAATCTAAATGTGTAACATAACTATCAGATGAAGATGTATAGCTTTTAGTAAAACAAGAATAGTAAATAGAATCCAATAAATTGGTTTTACCCGTTCCGTTTTTGCCCACAAGACAATTGAGTTGCTCATCAAAAGAAAAGGCATGGAATTGGTAATTCTTGAAATTGGTGAGCGTAATTTCTCTAATTTTAAGCGATTTTACTGCCATTTTTCAAAGATACACGCATTGCGATGAAGAAATAGAATCGTGGATAAAAAATTTTTAAAATACATTAAAAATCGTACCTTTGCGCTCAATTTTATAATTAATATGGCAAAGAAGAAAAATAAACAAGAAGAGCACGATATTTTGTTGGAAGGCAATGAACAATTGTCAAATATGTTCAACAATGCAGAATACTATTTCGAACAATATAAAAATATTATCATTGGAGTTATAGTAGCCATAATACTTTTAATCGCCGGAATTTGGGGTTATAAAAATTTAATTAAAGGTCCGAAAGAAGAAAAAGCGCAAAATGCAATTGTTGACGCTCAAAATTATTTCGAGACAGATTCAATGCAATTAGCATTAAATGGAGACGGAAGCAGCTTAGGATTTGCAGCCATTGCTAAACAATATAGCGGAACGCCAGCCGGAAATAGAGCAAATTTTGGTGCCGGCATTGCCAGCCTTAGATTGGGAAAATATGCCGATGCTATTAACTACTTAGATAAATTTTCTACTGAAGATCCTATTTTAAAAGCAAGAAAATACGGTTGTATGGGCGATGCGTATGCTGAGCAAAAACAAATGGATAAAGCGATAGAAAATTATAAGAAAGCGGTTGATGCAGCTAAAAATGAAATTACAGCACCAACTTACCTTTTCCGCGCTGCACTTGCTCTTGCTCAAAAAGGAAATAAAAAAGAAGCTTTAGAACTTTATAAAAGAGTGAAAGACGAATATCCTCAATCACAAGAAGGTATGGCTGCACAGATTTATATTGCTCAATTAGAAGCTCAAGCACTTTAAGCAATTAATATTTTATAGAAATTATTTTCGGATATGGCTTCCGCACTTCAAAATCTTTCCAATTACGATAGTGAAAAAATTCCTTCCGGGAAAGGAAAGTCGATTGGGATTATTGTGGCAGAATGGAATAAGCATATTACTTTCGAATTACTGAAAGGTTGCGTGGAAACTTTAGAAAAACACGATGTTCAGCATGCTGACATTCATATTCGTTTTGTTCCGGGCACATTTGAGTTGCCATTTGCAGCTAAAAGTTTAGCACAAAACCAGCATTTATCTTCTGTAATATGTTTAGGTTGTGTAATTAAAGGCGAAACCGACCACGATATTTATATCAATACATCAGTTGCAAATGCATTGCAAAACTTAAATCTACAATTTGACATTCCATTTATTTTTGGCGTTTTAACTCCAAATAATGAACAACAAGCACTCGACCGCGCCGGCGGCAAACATGGCAACAAAGGCATTGAAGCAGCAGTTACTGCATTAAAAATGATTGCACTTTAATCTTTTATTTTTAAATTTCCAATCATGGAAACATTAATATGCAATCTGATGTTTTCTATATAAAAATCCTTGTCTTTTATTTTTTGTATCTTTAAATACAATTCTGTTTATGCGATTATTTACAATAGATACCGGTTATTTTAAGTTAGATGGTGGAGCCATGTTTGGAGTAGTGCCCAAAACGATGTGGCAAAAATTAAATCCGCCAGATGAGAATAATATGTGCACTTGGGCAATGCGTTGTCTTTTAATTGAAGACAAAGAAAGGCTAATGTTAGTTGATACCGGAATGGGCGATTTTATCAGCGATACCTATAAAAAAAGATATCAACCTTTTGGGGAAGATAGCTTAGAAAGTTCTTTAGCTAAACATGGTTTTACACCAAATGATATCACTGACGTTTTTCTTACACATTTACATTTCGACCATTGTATTGGTGCGCTTAAAGATGATGGTAAAGGAAAACCAACTTTGCGTTTTCCCAATGCTACACATTGGACTTCTGTTACACAATGGCAATCAGCATTGAATCCAAATGTAAGAGAAAAAGCTTCTTATCTATCTGAATATTTAGAAGCTATTCAAGCAAGTAATAAATTGAATTTTGTTGAAAACGGCGAACTGAATATGCCAAATGTAGAACTTGAATTTATGTTTGGACATACAGAATCGATGATACTTTTGCATATTTATAAAGATGATCAAACAATATCATATTGCGCTGATTTAATTCCATCTCATCACCATATCAAATTGCCATATATCATGGCTTACGACATCCGCCCATTAGAAAGTTTAAAAGAAAAAACTATTTTCTTAGAAAAAGCATTAGAAAACAATCACATTCTTTTCTTCGAACATGATAAAGACATTGAATGCTGTACATTAAAGCGCACAGAAAAAGGTATAGAATTTGATAAATTGATGAAATTAGCAGAGATATAATGTATTTCTATAGTTTTAAAAAAGATAAAAATTCCCATTTAAATCCAAGCATTCTTTGCTTTATATTTTTAATTACTATATGTCAAATTTCATTTGCACAAATGCAAAAAGCTGATGCATTATACAACGATTACAAATATGCACAAGCAATAGAAATATATAAACCATTAGCAGATAAAGGAAATTTAAGTGCCATAAGAAAAATTGCTGCGTGTTACAGAAAAATAAATGATTACACTAATGCAGAGAAATATTATGCAATTGAAGTGAGCAAAAAAAATGTGATTCCATCTTCCTATTTATATTACGGACAAGTGTTAATGGCAAACGAAAAATATGAAGATGCGCAACAATGGTTAGAGAAATATTTAGCTTCAACAAATCCTCGCGATTCAACAATTGCCAAAACCTTATTGATTTCCTGTAGAAAATCAAAAACAGATTTAACTACAGAACGAAAAATAGAAGTTGAGAATCTGCATCAACTCAACACAAGTGCTTCAGATTTTTGTGCTGTTCCTATAGAAAATGGAATTTTATTTACATCTACAAGTGAAGGTAAAACCAACGGAACTTCCGGCGATGCCTACCAACAAATTTATATTGCCCATTACTTAAGCGATTCTACTTTCAAAATTGAATCCCTAAAAGGTGTAGTTAACTCAAAAAATTACAATAGCGGGCCGGCTTGTGTAGATACACTTCGAGATATATTGTATTTTACCAAAAATAATTATCAATATGGAGATGCTGTTTTAAATAAAAAAGGCGATGTAACGCTGAAAATATATTCAGCAAAAAAGAACAATAATGCTTGGAAAGATAGTAAAGAATTGGAGTTTAACGGGAAAGAATATTCCTGCGCATTTCCAAGCATAAATAGCGATGGAACGATTATCTTTTTTACGTCAGATAGAGCAGGTGGATATGGCGGAAAAGACATATACTATTCTGTCAACAATAACGGCATTTGGAGTAAACCAAAGAATGCAGGCAATAAAATAAATACTGCCGGAGATGAGCGTTATCCATTTATTCATCCGGATGGAACGCTTTACTTCTCCTCTACCGGGCTTCCGGGATTTGGTGGAATGGATATTTATAAGAGTGTTCCGAATAAATTAGGAGAATTTGGAAATCCGGAAAATTTAGGAAAGCCTTTTAACAGTCCTACAGACGATTTTGGTTTTTATTTGGATAGAGATGCAGAAACCGGTTTTTTTTCATCTAATAGAAATGGTGGTGAAGGAAGTGATGATATTTATCGATTTACATTTTTAGATATTCCGTTAAATTTGAAATTGTATTGCGATGGAAAATTAGCAGACGACATCCACGTTAAAATAGAAGAAAATGGAAAAATTATCTCGGAAATAAACACCAACAAAACACTTTCTATATTATTAGATACTAATAAAAACTATCAAATAACATGTTCAAAAGTTGGTTTTAAATCAGAAATATTAGAAGTAAAAACCGGCACCTCAAAAAAAGCGATTTATAAATCTGTAAATTTATTGGCAAAGTAATCTAAGCAATCCAATTTCAATTTAAAAAAAACATATTTTTGCCTAAATTCAATGCAATGCATTCTATAGAAGAAATACGAACAATTTTCACGTCCTATCTTCAACAAGAAACCATTCTTCGTGAACCAAAAAATTTATACGAACCGAATACATATTTCTTACAAATTGGCGGCAAACGTTTGCGTCCATGTTTATTGATTTTGGCAACAGAAATATTTGGTGGCAAAACAGAAGAAGCACTTGCTGCTGCATTGGCAATTGAGTATTTTCATAATTTCACATTGATACATGATGATGTAATGGATAAAGCACCTGTTCGAAGAGGCTTTACAACTATCCACGAAAAATACAATTTGAATACAGCAATTTTAAGTGGTGATGTGTTGATGATAAAAGCCTGTGAATATCTGGCGAAAGTAAATCCAATTTATTTTAAAACCATTTTTGACATCTACACACAAACAGCGATTGAAGTTTGCGAAGGTCAACAATATGATATGGACTTTGAAAACGAATCTATTGTTTCGCAAGATGCTTATATAGAAATGATTCGTTTAAAAACAGCTGTGTTATTAGCTGCTGCCATGAAAATTGGTGCTATACTTGGACATGCAAAACAGGAAGATGCTGATTTATTATATACTTATGCCGAAAATTTAGGCATTGCATTTCAAATTCAAGATGATATTCTTGATTGTTATGGCGCCGAAAATTTAGTAGGCAAACAAGTTGGTGGCGATATCATCCAAAATAAGAAAACATTGTTGCTCATTTATGCAATAGAACAAAGTAAACAAAACAACGATTCAACTTTAAGTGCTATTCTTCAAAATAAATCTATCTCAGATAAAGAAAAAGTAAATGCTGTGTTGGAAATTTATGATCGATACAACACTCAAAAATATGCAGAAGAAAAACGCGACAAGTACGTTTTTGATGCACAAGAAGCCTTGCAGAAAATAAATTTAGCTGACAATAAAAAAGATATCTTAAAACAACTAATCAGCTATTTAGTTATGCGTGCTTACTAAATTATGGAAGTGCAGTTTTAGCCCAATTTATTACGGCTGACTTTTGTGCTGCTGTCAACTTTGCATCGCGATGCACAAGCGTGTAGGAAAACAACGGCATTTCGTCTTTCTCTAAAGTTTCTACAACTTCTTCTAATTTATGTCTTGCTTTTTTATCTGTATAAGATCCAAAATCAGAGAAATTTAAATGTCTTTTGCCATTGTTAATATGTCTGTTTAACCACCAACTTACCGGTTGTATTTTGCTATACCATGGATATCTTGTATTGTTGCTATGACAATCATAACAGGCCACTTGCAAAATTTGCTGAACATCTTGAGGAACGTTGGTTACTTTAGTAATATCGGTAGCCATTATTTCTGAGCTCACATTTTTCTTTGGATGAAAGAATTGAATCACCAATAAAACAAGCAGAAATATTATTGTAATTTTACGTTTCATTTTATCATTTTTTCGTTTAACAATTTTCAATCAATTAAGTTTAGAAAGAATTATTGACAAACTAATGAAATTTATTTAAAAATAAAAAAAGAAATGAATAGAATATGAAGAAGTTGATGTTATTATTTATTATTTTCTCTGTTGCTTCCATTATAAAGGCATCAAATAGTTATTTAAAGGTGCTTTATATTGCAGATTCTACAATTGAAAAAGATGGACATTTATGCTTGTTTGTACGAGAAAATCCAAGCGATAGCTTTTCCATTTTTGAGCATCAGATTGAAGGATTTACGTTTGAAAATGGTTATGAATACTGTATTTTAGTAGAAGTACAAACAAAAGTTGATTCTTCTATTCTAAATAAAAATCCAACTACTTCGACGGTATATACTTTAAGTGAAATTAAATCTAAACACAAAACATCTTCCTCATTCTCATCTGCAAAAAATTTCATACCAGACAGCAGCAAATGGACTTTATATAAATTGCGTTTACAAGATGGAACCAAAACTTTTACATTGCAACAAGCATTTATTTTATTTGATGCACAACGCAATATTATTTCCGGCAATACTGATTGCAATACATTTACCGCAGATTTTTCGGTAGATAGCAATCAAATCCAAATACACAACATCATTATTTCAAAAATGACCTGTAAAAAACATTCCATTGAAAAGATGTTTTTACAAATGCTGAATAATTCAACGCAATACATCATAAAAAAGAAATTACTCTACTTCTATCAACAAAAAAAATTACTCGGAATTTTTATTCGAAAAGCTGATATATAAAAAAGCCTTGAACTACGTTCAAGGCTTTTCATCTTTAATAAAAATTAGAAATTTATTTATTCACTTTTACTTTGTAAAAACCGGAATTTCCTTTATCATAAACCGTTTCATAAATTGAAATATAAATATTTCCTTCTTCGCTTGCTGTACCTTCATAGTTAGAGCCGGCTTGAGTGATTGTTCCATAAGTACCAATTCTATAAACCACTGAACCATATTTTGTTTCCATATCATCTGTATAGGCAGCATCCTTTTTGCCACTCATCCAACCATCCGGATTGTATGTGCCGCCGGATAAACTTTTCAATACTACTTTTCCGCTTGCAGTAATTGTAAATTTATCACCAGGTTTTACGCTAACACCTGTATTTACCCAACCTTTATCATTTTCATTTCCTGAAATATTTACATTTCCTTTCAAGATAAATGAACCATCTGTTGAAACGATTAATGGAGAAATATCTAAACTTTCAATTTTATCTCTTTTAAAAACTAAATTTCCATAATCAGATTGAATAGTGATATCGCCAAAGTTTACTGAACCTTCGATATAATTAGAGCCATCGAAGGTAATCGCATCGTTTACATCATCTCCATTTTGCAATCCTGCTTTTTGATATAATGCATCGATTAATTGCTCAATCGTGTAATTTTCATTGGAAGAAACCTGATAGAAAGGATTTTCAGTAAAGTTGATAACTGTAGCAAGAATTGGAGTTCCATAGCCTAACAAACGCTCGTAAATTGATTTTGCATCTGTTTCTGAAACAGTTTGTAGCTTATTCAAATCAGGCAATACAGCACCATCTTTAGTATGGTCAGATACTATACCTAATTTTAAATTCGTTATCTTCTCAATCGGAATTTTTAAATTTCCATAAGCCGAGGAAATAGAAAGATTAGGTAAATCTGCTTTGCCTGTTACCACATCTCCGTTTTTTAATTTTACTGTTATGTTGACATTGTTCTTAGCCGGAAGAAGACTTGCCAAGCATAAAAGGATAGAAAAAATTGCAATTTTACTTTTCATAATTATTTGTTTTAATGTTTTTAAATATAGGTTATAAATAGGAAATGTCAAAACATAAATCAAACGAATTAACAAAATATAAGAAGATAGATGAATGTTGATTTTAAATTGAATTCAAACTATCAAAAGAAGCTAATTCTAAATAAGGAGGCACATCGGCTGCTGAATCGTGTACGAATTTTTTCAAAATTCTATTTTTATACACCAAAAATATGCCGGGCATTTGGAAAATATCCGCTTCATCAATCTTCCTTCCAAAATTTCTTTTCGTAAACCAAAGATATATGCTTCGCATCCAAACTTTCCAGCCAAAAACCTGTAACAATGTTCCTCTTTTTAAATGGAAACCTTTATATAAGAAGGATTCTCTATCGGAAATTGAGCTTAAATCATCTAAGTCATATTTCTTCAATTCTTGTTCTGCGACATTTGGACAATGCATGTGTACCAAAATAATTTTTGTTCCTTTTGTTTCAATTTTTGGTCTGATATTTTTTATCATTTCCAAGGTTTCGCAACAAAATGTACATCCAAAATATCGCAAGAAAATTAATAATACAGGCTGTTTTTCAGTCAACTCACTAAGATTTTCTCCATGATTTGTTTCATATAAAGAAGTCAATTCTGCAATATCAAATTTATGAAGATGAATCATCTCGTTATCTAACAAGTACACATGTTTATAAGCATTATACAAAATAACGGCAAAAGGCAACAACCAAAAAAGATGATTAGTCAACACCATATTAAACACAACCAAAGGTTCGTCGCCATTTATAAAATAGAAAAGAAAACCAATAACTATGGAAACTTTCGCAATAAAACTCATCAACACCACTCTCCAATGACGTAATGGATTAGATGCTGCGAATAAAAAGCCAATACCAAAAATTGATTCGTATAATCCGATAAGTTGCCAAATTTGCTTATAATTCGGATGTTGCATTGAACCTAAATCGAACCAAAAACAAGGAAAGAAAATCACCGACAACCCCCAAAGAATATGGTACAAGCCGGCGATATACAACACTGCTTTAAACCAAATGGTATCTTTTGAGGAAATTAAATTCATAACAACTTTTAACTATTTTTATTAACGAATGGAAATGAAAAAGGTTTAGTTGCTGTTTTATTTATAATTAATCAAGATAAAAGCTTTAGCTGTAATTCATTTTCAGGTTGATAAAATGCAAAAGCAGAAAATCCTTTCGCTTTTAAATCATCCAATTGTTTTTTTGTATTTTTTATCTGGATTTCAACAGATACAATATTGCCTTTCGCTTTTAGAGCATCAACTTTAGCATACAAATCACTTAAATGTTGTGACGCATCCAACTTATATAATATAGCAATTTTCTGTTGGGTTTCAGGAATGGTAAATCCTTGTTCTTCCAAAATAGAAAGCACGCGCTCAAAGCCTATCGAAAAACCACAAGCCGGAATTTGTTCATCGCTTCCTAAAATTTTTGCAATCATTTTATTATATCTTCCACCACCGGCAATAGAACTGCGATAACCATCCATGCCAATTTCAAAAATTTGACCGGTATAATAACCCATTCCTCGCACCAATGAAACATCCAACTGTATTTTATATTCTTGATTGGAAACAGAACGAATAGTATCTATTACCATTTGCAAATCGTGGATTACATTTTCAGGAATTTCAGGCAAAAGTGTTTTAAGACTTTCAATAGAAAAATCTATTTGTGTTGTTTGTTTTATTAAAGAAATAAATTGTTGAATGGCATCTGTAGAAAATTGTGCTTGTTCTAATTCTTGTTGAACGCCATCAATTCCGATTTTATCTAACTTATCAAAAATGATAAAAACCTTTTCGAATTGTGCAGTTTCAAAACCGCAATGTGAAGCTAAACTTTCCAAGATTCTTCTATCATTTACTCGAATAGTAAAATTGGAAAAGCCTAAAGTTTTTAATGTACCTGAAGTAGCTAAAATTAATTGGGTTTCTGCCAAAACATTATCGATACCAATAATATCAATATCGCATTGTGTAAATTGACGAAAACGGCCTTTTTGCGGTCGTTCTGCGCGCCAAACATTGCCCACTTGAATGGTTTTAAAATGTGCAGGTAATTTAGTTTTATTGTTGGCATAGAATCGGCACAACGGAACAGTTAAATCGTAACGCAAGCCTAAATCGGCTAAATCATTTTCTGATGAATTGGCTTCTATTTTCAACTTCTCGCCTCTTTTCAAAATCTTGAACAGCATTTTTTCGTTATCGCCTCCATCTCCACTGGTTAAAAACTGAATGCGTTCTACACAAGGCGTTTCAATTTGCTCAAAGCCGAATTGTCTGTATGATTCAATAATTTTATTCGTCAGATATCTTCTTAATTCTACATCTTTCGGTGAAAAATCGCGCATGCCTTCTGCCGGATTAGTATTCATGTTCATATTTATGTTTAATATTTTATTTCCACTTCCGAATTAAAATCGCGCATCCAAAAAGATTTTTGTGTAGAATTTATTTTAAAAGAATGAAATGGATAATAGTAAATTTTTTGATCGTTTGAAAACAATACAGAAGCAATTCTTTTTTCAATTTCTATAGAAATAATTTTTTCTTGTTGAATAGAATCGAATTGAAGAATCATTTTTTTAATTGGAATTTTTGATGACAAAGAGATATAAGAAATACGATGCAACAATGAATCATTTTGAACTAAGAATTTATTTTGCCAATCTGTTTTGTTGATATCACATTCTAACAACAATTGCATTTCTTCTTGCCAATCTACTTTATCCAATTGCTTTGTTTCTGATTTTCCATTAATAGTTATTGATTTGATTTCTGTTTTTTGCAGTTTATTATTGCTGTCAATATCTGCTTGAACCAAATGTTTCAAATCAAAATAAACCTTAGACGATGCATTATTTTGATGTTCATTTTTTTGAGAACAAGCATAAATCAATATCAGACAAAAAACAGGAATTATATATTTCAATTGAGTAGATTTCATTAGTTTAAAACAAAGGTGTGCCATCCATTTCTTTGGGAATTTCCAACTGCATCATCTTCAAAATACTTGGCGCAATGTCGGCTAATCTTCCGGGTTGCATAGTCGATTTAAAGAAATTACTAATTAAAAATAATGGAACAATATTTTTAGTATGTGCTGTGTTCGGTGTGCCATCTTCATTTACGATATAATCGGCATTGCCATGGTCGGCTGTTAAAAAAATAGCGTAATCTTTTTCTAATGCTTTCTGTATTACTTGTTGCACACAAGCATCTACAGTTTCTGCAGCTTTAACGGCAGCACTAAATACGCCTGTATGGCCGACCATATCGGTGTTGGCAAAATTCAAGCAAATAAAATGCGGTTCTTTTTTTTCTATAAAATCAATAACGGCATCTTTAATTTCATAGGCACTCATTTCCGGTTGTAAATCGTAGGTGGCTACTTTCGGCGATGGAATCATAATACGTTCTTCGCCATCAAAAGTTTCCTCTCTTCCGCCTGAAAAAAAGAAAGTAACATGCGGATATTTTTCAGTTTCAGCAATACGTAATTGTGTCAAACCATTTTTAGAAATTACTTCGCCTAAAGAGTTTTGAATATTTTCTTTCTCAAATATGGATCTAACATTTTTGAAAGTCGCATCATAAACAGTCATCGTTACGTAATACAATGGCAAGGTTTTCATTCCATGTTCAGGCATTGCTTTTTGCGTTAGCACTGTTGTAATTTCTCGACATCTATCGGTTCTGAAATTAAAACAAATTACCACATCATCTTCTTGAATCGTTGCAATCGGATTATTCTTTTCATCAACAATTACAATCGGTACAATAAATTCATCAGTTACATTTTTTTCATACGATGCTTTAATTCCTTCTATCGGGTTTTGAAAAGTAATTCCCTTTCCTTCAGTTAATAAATCGTATGCCAACTTTATTCTTTCCCAACGTTTATCTCTATCCATCGCATAATAACGACCACAAACTGATGCTATTTTGGTTGATGAATTGGAACAATATTCTTGCAAATCATTTATAAATCCTAATCCACTTTTCGGGTCAGTATCTCTGCCGTCCGTAAATGCGTGTACATAACTATTTTCAATGCCATTAGTTTGTGCAATTTTTATCAATGCTTTAAGATGATTGATATGCGAATGAATGCCGCCATCGGAAACCAAACCGATAAAATGCACGTTTTTGTTTTGTTGTTTTGCATATTTAAAGGCATTCAACAATTCTATATTTTGAGCTAATTCTCCATCCTTTACGCGTTTATTTATCAGCATTAAATCTTGATAAACTACACGTCCTGCGCCTAAGTTCATGTGTCCAACTTCCGAATTTCCCATTTGATCTTCCGGCAAACCAACAAATTCTCCATGTGTAAGCAAGCCAGTATTTGGATATTGAAGAAATAAACTATCTGTAAATGGTGTATTGGCAGCTTCTATAGCACTACTTTTCGGATTGTGATTTATGCCCCAACCATCCATAATTATCAACATTGCTTTCTGTTGTTTGCTCACGATGTTAATTTTTATTAAAAAAAATTCTTTTTAAAACGTAATTTGGCACAAATTATGTGTTATTACAATACAAAAATACGACTTTATGAAGGTTTTAAGAGTATTATTGATATTTATATTTAGTTTACTATTTAAAACAGGAAATAGTCAAGATATAATTACCACTTTACCATCAGCATTAAAAAGTGGAAATGCTAATGTTATTGCTAAAAATTTTGATAAACGTATTGATATCACTATCGATGAAAATGCTGATAATTACAGTAGTACTCAAGCAGAAGTTATATTAAAAAACTTCTTAAATAAATTTAGTTCTCGACAATTTCAAATTATTCATCAAGGAACTTCTTCCGGAGCAGCTCAATATGCTATTGGAAATCTAAAAACCAATTTAGGTTCTTACAGAACTTACGTTTATATTAGAAAAGTAAACAACATTCAATATATCCAAGAAATAAGATTTGAGAAAGAATAATTAGGACGATGTACTTATATTTGTCCTAATTTATGCTCAAACATGATTAACCAAGAAGAACTCAACCAATTTATTGCATTAGCTTTACAGGAAGATGTACGCGAAGGCGACCATTCTTCCTTAGCATCTATAGATAAAAACGCACAAGGAAAAGCTCGACTTTTAGTAAAAGACAATGGCATTTTATGTGGTTTAGATGTGGCCAAAGCTATTTTTAATGCTGTAGATGCCGATTTAAAAATGGACATTCACATACAAGAAGGCAGTGCAATAAAATACGGCGATATTGCTTTTCATGTCGAAGGTTCAGCCATTTCTATTTTAACGGCTGAACGATTAGTGCTGAATTGTATGCAACGTATGTGTGGTATTGCAACTAAAACAAATGAATATGTAAAAGCCATTGAAGGCACAACAGCCAAAGTGATTGATACCAGAAAAACAACTCCAAATCTTAGATTTTTAGAAAAATATGCTGTTACCGTTGGTGGTGGTTTTAATCATCGGTTTGGATTGTATGATATGATAATGCTAAAAGATAACCACATCGATTTTTGTGGTGGCATTACAAAAGCGATAAAAAAAGTACAAGCCTATTTACAAGCCAACAATTTAGATTTGCGTATTGAAGTGGAAACACGAAAAATTGAAGATGTACAAGAAATTCTTTCTTGTGGTGGCATTCATAGAATTATGTTGGATAATTATACACCTGAAAAAGTTAGAGAAGCGGTCGGACTCATCAACAAACAATATGAAACCGAAGCAAGCGGTGGCATTACATTAGACACCATTCGTTCGTATGCAGAAACCGACGTCGATTTTATTTCTGTTGGTGCATTAACTCATTCTGTAAGAAGTTTAGATTTAAGCTTAAAAGCAGATATTCATTAATTCATTTTTATTATCATATAAATCAAAATGAAAAAGAAAGTTCGTTTTATTGTCAACCCAAAATCAGGAAGTAGATTTGGTGCTAAATTTTCTGAAAAATTAGTCAAACAAAATTTGGATTTAAACAAATTCGATTATGATATTTTCGTAACAAAATACGCAGGACATGCCATCAAAATAACACAGCAATCTTTAATAGAAAATGTCGATATCATTGCGGTTGCCGGCGGCGATGGCACACAAAATGAAGTTGGGCAAATGTTATTAAATAAGTCCATAACTATGGCAAGCATACCAACCGGATCAGGCAATGCCAATGCACGTAAAATGAAAATTCCAATTGATGTTGCCAAGTCTATTCAACTAATTAATACAGGAAAAATTTTTAAAATTGATGCATTGATTTTAAACGGACAACCATTTTTTATGTCGGCCGGAATTGGCTATGACGCTCGCGTGGTAGAACAATTCAACAAGTTGCCTTTTCGTGGCGTTGGAGCTTATTTAACAGGCATTTTATCGACGGCATTCACGTATAAGTTAGCGCATTATTCTATTCAAATTGATGATAAAGAACCTATAGAACGCGAAGCTTTTTCTGTGCTGGCAACTTCAACCGGACAATTAGGTTATAATGTAGAATTTACCAAGAATAGTATTTTGAACGATGGGAAATTTGAAATTACTATCGTAAAAAATTTCGACAGAACCAAAGTGCCAAGTTTAATTTATGAAAGTTTCTTCGGCGATTTAGCTTCGCAAGATATGTTAGAAACGTATCAGGTACAAAAAAAATTGACTGTTCGAGTAGATAATATTGAAAGCATACAAATGGACGGCGACTATAAAGGAAAAACAAATTACATTGAAGTAACTTGTCAAAAACAAGCACTCAATTTTTTGGTAGATAAAGATTTCAAACTTTAATTTTTTGGATTTATGGAAGATTGGAAAAAGAAATTAAGTAGCAAAACCGTATATTCTACAAATCCAAATTTTGTTTTTGAATCAGAAGAAGAAGTTATTGAAACATTGCCAAAACACCAGCAAACATTATATGTTTCGATAGATAGAAAACAAAGAAAAGGAAAATCGGTAACACTAATTGAAGGTTTTGTAGGCAAAGAAACAGATTTAGAAACGTTGGCAAAATTGGTAAAAACAAAATGTGGCGTTGGTGGTTCTGCAAAAGATGGTGTTATTCTTATCCAAGGCGAATTCAAACAAAAAATAAAAGAAATTTTAGAGAAAGAAACGTATAAAGTAAAACTGAAAGGTTAATTTTCTACTTACTTGATGACTTATTTTGAAATGAATATCCAAAATGAAATAGCGCAATTAAAATCTATTGCAAATAAAAATGCAAAAGCTTATCGAAAAACTATAAAGCAATTAAAATCATTAAAACCATTTGAAGTTGATGAATTATTTCACACGGCACACGAAGCTGTATTTTCAGAAATAGATTGCTTACAATGTGCCAACTGTTGCAAAACCACGCCGGCATTAATCAACGCTGAAGATATCAATAGAATAGCCAAACATCTTCAACTTTCTACCAAAGAATTTATTACAAAATATACCCAAAAAGATGACGATAACGACATCGTTTTCAAACAAACACCTTGTGTATTTTTAAATGCTGATAATACGTGTTCTATTTACGAAGTGCGACCGTTTGCTTGTAAAGATTATCCGCATACACAACGTAAAAAAATGCATCAAGTATTGGAATTAACCCTAAAAAATACAGAAATCTGTCCGGCAGTAAATCATATTTTAAAAAATATTGAAAGTAGTTTAGAAGTAATTTAGAAGAATAAGAATTGTTTATAATCAATACTTACTTCGTAAACAACTTCAAAATTTTATCCCAAAACCAACTTTCTTCAGCTTTAAAAATACCTTCAATTAACCTATCTACATTTAACGCCAATTTATGGACATCGCCCACCATCTTTTGGAAATGCTTGGATTCTTCGTCTTTTTTATCTGTATCAATCTGCTTTATTTCATCTAATAATTTCAAAATCGGATCTAACTCTCTCGTTTTTCTGATTTTTGCAACTTGTTTAGCAATTTTCCAAACATCTTTCTCGCCCACAAAATAATCTCTTCTTTCTCCTTGTTTAAACACTTTGGATACCAAACTCCAATCTATCAATTCGCGAATATTCATATTGGCATTTCCACGAGAAATCGACAATTCTTCCATGATTTCTTCTGTACTTAATGGTTCCTTTGAAAGCATCATTAAAGCGTGAATTTGCGCCATCGTTTTGTTAATTCCCCATTGAGAACCCAAGGCACCCCAAGCTTGAACAAATTTCTGTTTGGCTTCTTCTATTTGCATAATAAGCAAATTTAATGAAATAGATTAAACTTTCAAAAACCACTGAAAATTCATTGAAAACACAGAAAATTGACGAAAAATGAACGAATTCTCAGTGAAACGCTACGAATACTAATTATGTTTGATTTATATCAAATAAATAAATAAACTTGTGGTATCAATTTAACGGAAACCATTAAACTATGAAATTCCTTTCTTGATATCATCAAGAGTATTATAATTCTTAGTTGCGTGTAGCTCAGGTGCAAAGCCTGAGCATTTTTATTTTGTTTTTCAGTAAGTTACGATGTTGAAAAATAAATGCTTCTTTTTATTTCTATTTTGGTTTTGGCTACTGTAATTTTAAATACTTCAATTTTATTTTACAATACAAAATTTATCTGAATTATGTGTGATTTTGCTCCACTTCATTGCCATACTCAATATTCCCTTTTAGACGGTGCTGCCGATATAGAAAATATGATAAAAAAAGCAAAAGAAGATAATATGTCTGCAGTTGCTATTACAGACCATGGCAATATGTTTGGTGCTTTTAAATTTTTTAGTGCTTGTCAAAAACACGGCATCAAACCTATTTTAGGCTGCGAAGTATATGTTGTAGAAGATAGAGAAAATAAAAATTTTACAAGAGAAAATAAAGACAAACGTTATCATCAACTCTTACTGGCTAAAAATGAAGAAGGCTATAGAAACTTAATGAAAATTGTTTCCTTAGGTTATATTGATGGCTTATATATGGATTTTCCTCGAGTAGATAAATCTATTATAAAAAAATATAAAGATGGAATCATTGCCACTTCGTGTTGTGTTGGTGCCGAAGTGCCACAAAACATTATGTATAAAGGTGTAGAAGCTGCTGAAAAAGTATTATTAGAATGGTTGGATATTTTTGGAAATGAAGATTACTACATCGAATTACAACGACATCATCTCGAAAATATTGACAATACAGGCTGGAGTCAAGAAGCCATAAATATTGAGTTGATGAAACTCGCAAAAAAACATAATTTAAAAGTAATTGCCACCAATGATTCTCATTACGTAAATCAAAAAGACAGCGAAGCACACGATATTCTTTTGTGCTTACAAACCGGCAAAGATTTTTCTGAACCAAATCGCTTTAGATTTCCAAACGATAACTTCTTTTTTAAAACACAATATGAAATGAAGGAATTGTTTAAAGATATTCCTTCAGCAATAGAAAACACGATGGAAATTGTGGAGAAAGTAAGCTCTTTAGATTTGAAAAGAGAAATCTTATTGCCTGTTTTTGAGTTGCCAATAGGTTTTAAAGACCAAAACGAATACTTGCGATTTCTAACATTTGAAGGCGCACGAAAACGTTGGGGCGAAATCTTGCCAATCGATGTTATTGAACGCTTGGATTTTGAATTAAATACCATACAAGCTATGGGTTTTCCGGGTTATTTTTTAATCGTTCAAGATTTTATTAATGAAGGAAAAAAACTTGGCGTTTCCATTGGTCCGGGTCGAGGTTCTGCTGCAGGATCTGCGGTGGCTTATGCAATTGGTATTACCAATGTTGATCCAATCAAATATCAATTACTCTTCGAGCGTTTCTTAAATCCTGATAGAATTTCAATGCCGGATATTGATATTGATTTTGATGATGAAGGTCGAGAACGTGTTATCAATTATGTGGTAGAAAAATATGGAACAAATCAAGTAGCACAAATTATTACGTATGGCACTATGGCTGCGAAATCTTCCATTAAAGATGTCGGTCGCGTGTTGAAAGTACCATTAGCTGAAACGGATAAGCTTTCCAAATTAGTACCTGAAAAACCGAAAATTACTTTAGAAAAAGCCTACGAAGAAGTCCAAGAATTAAATGCTATGCGCGATTTGCCAATGTACAAACAAACATTACAATTGGCGGAAGAATTAGAAGGTTCTATTAGAAATCGTGGCATACATGCATCAGCTTTAATCATAGCGCCGGATGAAATTGTAAAATATGTGCCTGTTTGCAAAGCAAAAGATACGCCATTATTGGTTACACAATTTGATGGCAGCATTATTGAAAGCGCAGGCATGTTAAAAATGGACTTTTTAGGGTTAAAAACGTTGACCATTTTACGTGATGCTTTAAGGCTCATCAAGAAAAATCATCAAATTGACATCGACTTAGATACGATTCCATTAGATGATGCGAAAACCTTTGAACTCTATAAACGCGGCGAAACTATTGGCACTTTCCAATTTGAAAGTGAAGGCATGCAAAAATACTTGCGCGATTTAAAACCCGATAAATTCGATGATTTAATTGCGATGAATGCCTTGTATCGTCCCGGCCCGATGGATTATATTCCCAACTTTGCCGCAAGAAAAAATGGCAAAGAAAAAGTGCAATACGACTTGCCAGAAATGGAAGAAATTCTAAAAGAAACGTATGGCATTACGGTTTATCAAGAGCAAGTAATGTTGCTGTCGCAAAAATTAGCCAATTTCACAAAAGGAAAAGCAGATGAGTTGCGAAAAGCAATGGGAAAAAAAGACAGAGTCAAATTAGATTCGTTAAAGCCATTGTTTATTGAAGGTTGTATCAGCAATAAATTAGACGAAAAAATTTGTGAGAAAATTTGGGTGGATTGGGAAAAATTTGCTTCGTATGCATTTAACAAATCACATGCAACTTGCTATGCATTTGTGGCATTTCAAACTGCTTACTTAAAAGCGCATTATCCGGCAGAATATATGGCGTCAGTATTATCGCACAATATGAGCGATTTAAAGCAAGTCAACTTCTTTTTAAGTGAATGTAGAAGAATGAACTTGCATACCTTAGGACCAGACATTAACGAAAGTGATTTAAAGTTTTCTGTCAACAAAGCAGGCGAAATTCGTTTTGCATTGTCTGCAATTAAAGGTGTCGGCGAATCTGCCGTCATGGAAATTATTAAAGAAAGAGATGAGAATGGAAATTTCAAAAATATTTTTGATTTAACAAAGCGCATCAATTCCAGAGCAGTAAACAAAAAAAATATAGAATCTTTAGCGTATGCCGGTGCATTTGATAGTTTCCCAAACATACATCGCTCACAATATTTTTATCAATATAAAGATGATTCTACATTTATTGAATTAGCTATTAAATTCGGTAACAATGTAAAAGAACGAGAAGCCGCTTCTGCCCTATCTCTTTTTGGTGGAACAGATGATGCAAAAATTCCGGAACCGGAAATACCACAAACTCCTCCTTGGTCATTATTTGAAAAATTACAAAATGAAAAAGAAGTAATTGGTATTTATATTTCGGGACATCCTTTAGATGAATTCAGCATTGAAACAAAATTATTTACTAATTCATCTTTTGAAGAAATTGATACCAATAGAAATAAAGATGTAAGCATTGCTTGTTTAGTATCTAGCATTAATAAACGCGTGGACAAGAATGGAAAACCTTGGGCAATTGTTAAATTGGAAGATTTAGAAAACACCATTGAAGTTGCTTTATTTAACGAAGAGTACACAAAGTTTTTAGCTTATTTAGAACAAGGCAATAGACTATACATAAATGGTTGTTACAAACAAAGTTACCGCGACAAAGCGAAGAATGTTTTAAAAATTTATAGTATTGAATACTTGCAAGATGTTTTGGAAAATCATAGCAAAGGATTAAAAATCGTGATTCAATATAAATATCTTGAAGAAGCATTAATCGACCAATTATACAAAGTTATTTCCAAGCATAAAGGCAAGAAAAAATTGACGATAAATCTGTATGATGATGAAGACAAACCACTTTCTTTTGAATCATCAAAAATAAATGTAACTATTAGCAAGTCTTTAATGAAAGCACTTGAAGATATTGACCATATTTATCCAATCATTTTAAAATAAAAAAGATGGCAATTCCTACACAATTTCAAACTGCAACACCTTACTTAATTGTAAAAGATTGCAAGAATTTTATTGCGTTTATGCAAGCATTATTTGATGCAACTATTGAAGAACAACATCTTCGAGAAGATGATAAAAACAAAGTAATGCATGCAGAGTTAAAAACAGGCAATGCAAGTATTATGTGTGCCGATTGCACAGATGAATGGAAAATTCAACCTGCAGGCATTTTTATTTATGTTGATGATGCCGACTCATCTTACAAAAAAGCCATTGAATTAGGTTGCACTACAATAATGGAATTATGCACTATGCATTACGGCAGAACTTGTGGTGTACAAGATACTTTCGGCAATACTTGGTGGATTACTTCCATTTAATATCTATATAAAATTCTGTTAAAAGAATTGAAAAGATAAACAAGCATCTTGCTAATTTTACTTTGGCACAGCGATTGTATTAACTCTTTTAATAAAAACATTTTTTATGAAAAAGATTTTTACACTCTCATTTTCTATCTTATTTATAAGCTTAAGTTTTGCCTCGGGCGAATTTTTCTTAAAGATAAACAACAGCGGAAATTATACAGTTTCCATTAACAACCAAACCATCACTTCATCAACGAATACATTCCGTTTCTTTGATTTGAACAGTGGTAATCAAATTTTAAAAATTTACAGAAACGCTTATGGCGGACAACAAATTTTCAGTCGGCCTATTTATATAGAAAATAATGTAAGAATTGTTGCCACTATCGACCGCTATGCTAAACTAAAAATCATTGAAAAAATTCCATTTACGAGACAAAATTGGTATGTAGATATGTTGCAAAATTATTTCCCGAGTTGGAATTACCCAAACCAAAATCCTGATTGTAATATTCCTTGGAATGGCGGCGGAAACGGCGGCTGGAATAATCCTTATCCAAACAATACACCTTATCCAAATCAATATCCGCCGTATGGAAATACTTATCCTTTTGGAAATTATGGATATGGAAATTTAATAAACGACAATGATTTAAGTGCATTGTTAAGTACTATGCAAAATGCTTCTTTTGATGATAAGAAATTGGAGATTGCGAAAACAGCTTTAAAAGACAGAAAAATTAAAACGAATCAAGTACATCAATTATTACAACATTTCTCGTTCGACCAAAAGAAATTAGATTTAGCAAAATATTGTTACGACAAAACCATCGACCAAAATAATTATTATACTTTATACAGCGATTTTACATTCAATAGTTATAGTTCCGAATTAGATAAATACATCAATTCTAAATAAAAGAATGAATATACAACCATAATATTTATGATTATCTTACGTTTATAATACCGACAACTTTAGTCGGTATTTTTTTTATACATTTAATTAAACTTTTGAAATTTGGTAGAGTCTAATTAAAAAATCTATTGCATGAAGAAACATAGTACACTCTTTCTTTTTTTATTTTTTCTCCTACAAATCCAAGCACAAACTTTATATTTCCCGCCTTTAACCGGCAATACTTGGGACACACTTTCGCCGAATAGATTTAATTGGTGTACTGAAAACATTGACTCTTTATACAATTACTTGGAAGCGACACACGCTAAATCTTTTATGATTTTGAAAGATGGAAAAATTGTATTGGAAAAATATTTCGGCAATTTCACACAAGATTCTATTCATTATTGGGCATCAGCAGGAAAGAGCTTAACTGCAACATTAATCGGTATTGCACAAGAAAAAGGCTTACTCAACATCAATGATTCTGTGTCGAAATATTTAGGTGTTGGTTGGACAAGTGAATTACCTGAAAAAGAAAAACTCATCTCCATAAAAAATGTACTTTCTATGACAAGTGGCTTAGATGATAATCCGGCTGCACCTTGTAATGATTTGAGCCAAGCACCAGCATGTTTACAATATCTTGCAGATGCAGGCACACGTTGGGGTTATCATTCTGGTCCATATAGAAAATTAGAAGATATTATTGAACTTGTAACAGGGAAAACCTACACACAAGCAACAGCAGATTTTATTGGAAATAAAATTGGCATGGATGGTTTGTGGTTTAATAGCGTTTTTTATTCAAACACTCGAGCTATGGCGCGTTTTGGTTTGTTGATGTTGAATAAAGTCATTTGGCAAAACGATACGATTATGAAAGACACATCTTATTTTAATGCAATGACCAACACTTCTCAAAATCTCAATAAATCGTATGGATATTTATGGTGGCTAAATGGAAAAAGTTCATATATGTTGCCAACTGTTCAGTTTATATTTCCATCGATGTTGATTCCTACTGGTCCACCGGATATGTTTGTTGCCATGGGCAAAGGACATCAACGAATTTATGTTGTGCCAAGTCAAAAAATGGTAGTGGTTCGAGTAGGCGAAACGCCTGATAATTCTTTAGCTTGGTCGCCATTCGATACGATTGTTTGGAAATATATTTCTAAATTGGATGATGCTTGTATGACCACATCTATTCATCAAAACATAAAAAAAATTGAACTCAAATTATTTCCAAATCCGGCCAATAATTATTTGTTTTTTGATGGATTTTCTTCTAACGAAACAATTCATTTTCGTATTATCAATTCATTAGGTCGGATTGTAAAAGAAGATGAAACTTTTAATCACAGCATTGATATCTCCGACTTAGAAAAAGGCAATTATTTTATTTCGCTTCAAAACAAAACAGAAGAAGCAATAAAAGCATTTATCAAGAATTAATTGAAGTAATATTTACTGTACCAAGGCAATCGGCATATATTATCTTAGCAACAGAGTCTCTTAAAATAGACTTTGCGTCAATATGATTTACGCAGAGTCCACTATGTGAGACTCTGCTTATAAAAAAAAACTTACTGAGCATTTTTAATTATTTATCTTCGTAGCAGAGTCTCTTGAAAAGGACTCTGCGTCATAAACTTTACGCAGAGTCCACTATATGAGACTCTGCTTGTAAAAAAAAATTACTACTAATTATAATTTATCTTCGCAGCAGAGTCTCTTGAAAAGGACTCTGCGTCAATAAACTTTACGCAGAGCCCACTTTGTGAGACTCTGCTTATAAAAAAAAACGGCAATCGGCATATATTATCTTCGCAGCAGAGTCTCTTGAAAAGGACTTTGAGTCAATAAACTTTACGCAGAGTCCACTATGTGAGGCTCTGCTTGTAAAAAATGGAAAATTAAAACTTACTGAGCATTTTTTATTATCTGTTCCACTACGCTTGGGTCTAATAAGGTGGTTGTATCGCCTAAATTATTGATATCATTTTCGGCAATTTTCCTTAAAATTCTACGCATAATTTTTCCGCTTCGCGTTTTAGGTAATCCAGTTACAATTTGAATTTTATCGGGTTTTGCAATCGGCGAAATAAGTTTACTCACCGTATCTCTAATTTCATTTTTAAATGCTGTTAAGTTCAACAAACGCAAACTATCATCTTCTACATCTCCTGTGTTTGGGTCAGTATCAACCAAACCTTTTTCTATACTTTCTTTATCTACAATCACAAATGCATAAATTCCTTGTCCTTTAATGTCATGCGGATAAGCTACAACAGCGCTTTCCACCACATTCGGATGTTCGTTAATAGCATTTTCCACTTCAGCAGTTCCCAAACGATGTCCACTAATATTCATTACATCATCAACACGTCCAATAATTCGGTAATAACCATCTTCATCTCTCCTACAACCATCGCCTGTAAAATATAAATTCGGATAAGCCGAAAAATAAACTTGTTTGCAACGATCATGATCGCCATAGGTTGTGCGTATCATGCCTGGCCAAGGAAATTTCATACATAAAAAACCTTCAACGTTATTGCCTTCCACTTCGTAGCCACCACTATCTACTAAAATCGGTTGAACTCCCGGCAATGGCAAAGTAGCATAAGTCGGTTTGGTTGGCGTAATGCCGGCAATCGGAGAAATCATAATGCCACCGGTTTCTGTTTGCCACCAAGTATCAACAATCGGGCATTTTTGTTTGCCAATATTTTCGTGATACCAATACCATGCTTCTTCGTTTATCGGTTCTCCAACAGAGCCAATAACTTTCAAAGAATCCAAGCGATAAGGCTCAACATATTCCATGCCACTTGCCATCAACGAACGTATTGCTGTTGGTGCTGTATAAAATTTTGAAACACACAATTTATCTACAATAGCCCAAAATCTTCCGGCATCAGGAAACGTTGGAATGCCTTCAAACATTACGGTTGTAGCACCATTCAACAATGGTCCATAAACGATGTAAGAATGTCCGGTTATCCAGCCAATGTCTGCGGTACACCAATACACATCATCTTCTTCATATTGAAAAACATTCAAAAAAGTATAATACATATACACCATATAACCGGCACAAGTATGCACTACACCTTTAGGTTTTCCGGTGCTTCCGGAAGTATAAAGCACAAACAACATATCTTCGCTATCCATTTCTACGGCTTCAAAAACTGCTGATGCTTTTTGCATTTCACTGTGCCACCAAACATCTCTTCCATCTAACATATTAACGTCAGCGTTGGTGCGTTTATATACTATTACTTTTTCAATAGATGTTGTACTTTGCAAGGCTTCATCGCAGATTTCTTTAAGTGGTACAACTTTATTTCCACGATACAAACCATCAGCCGTGATGAGCATTTTGCAAGTGGCATCGTTAATTCTATCAGCGATGGATTTGGCAGAAAAACCGGCAAAAACAACAGAATGTATTGCTCCAATACGAGCACAAGCTAATATGGCAATTGCCAACTCCGGAATCATTGGCATATACACGCAAACTCTGTCGCCTTTGGTAATGCCATTATTTTGTAACACATTGGCAAAGCGGCAAACTTCTTTATGCAATTCTTTATAGGTTAATGTTCGGTTGGGTTCGTTGGTGTCATTTGCTTCCCAAATAATTGCCGGCTTATCTCCATTTTTCTCTAAATGTCTATCCAAACAATTTTCCGTAATATTTAATTTTCCATTCAAAAACCATTTTACTGATGGTTCTTCAAAATTCCATTCTAAAGTTTTATCCCATTTTTGTTTCCATTGAAATGTATCGGCAATTTCGCTCCAAAATTGCTCTGGATTTTCTACACTTTTTTTATAAGTTTCTTGATAGTCTTGGAAAGTTTGAATTTTATGTGGATGCTTTAACTCATTCATAATTGACATTTTTATCAATGGTTAATATAAGGTTTTTCCATTATCTAAGCATAATTTTAAGTAAATTTGTGCTTTAATTTACTATATGAAATACTTATTCTTATCTCTTATTGTATTCTTTTCCTCAAGTGTTTTTGCTAAAAAAAACAAGCATAAAAAGGAAAAATTCACATATCCTACAACTGAAAAAATAAACCATACAGATACTTACTTTGGTACTATTGTAGATGATCCATTCCAATGGTTAGAAAATGACACTTCGGCTGCAACAGCTGCTTGGGTAGATGCCGAAAATAAAGTTACGGAAGATTATCTTGCTAAAATTCCATATCGAAATAAAATAAAAGAACGTTATAAAGAATTGTATAATTATACAAAATTGGGCAGTCCGATTATTGCCGGAAATTATACTTTTTTTTCTAAAAATGATGGCTTACAAAATCAAGCTATAATTTATATCCAAGATGGAACAAATGGAACGCCAAGAGTTTTTATCGACCCAAATAAAATTGACCCAAGCGGTTTAACTTCTATTGATATTGCCGGCATTTCGCTCGATAATAAATATGTGTGTGTTTCTATTAGTAAAGCAGGCAGTGATTGGAATACAATTCAAGTTTATGAAACGGCAAGCGGAAAAAAATTAGCCGATAATCTTGAATGGATAAAATTTAGTGGAGCTGATTGGGATAATAATGGTTTCTATTATTCTCGTTATCCAAAACCTGAAAGCGGCACCGAGCTTTCTGCTAAAAATGAATATCATTCTGTGTATTACCATAAATTAGGCGATGCACAAGAAAATGATATTTTAATTTATAGAGATAGTGAGAATCCATTAACCTACAACAGCGTTTATACTTCTGAAGATTTGAACTATTTATTTCTTTATAAATCTATTGGCACTTATGGCAACGAAGTTTATTATAAATCTTTGTCAAATTCTTCAACAGATTTCAAGCCATTATTTATAGGTTATAAAAACAATTATTCAATTGTAGATGTAGTTGACAATAAATTTTTAGTTTATACAGATGAAGGTGCATCAAACAAACAATTATTGTTGGTTGATCCATTGCATACAGAAATGAAAAATAGGAAAACAGTAATTCCGGAAAATAAAAATGCATTGATGGATGGTGTGTATGCTACAGGCGGAAAATTGTTTGTCAAATATCTTCAAAATGCATCGAACAGATTATTTGTTTATGACTTAAACGGAAAAAACAAAAAAGAAATTGCATTGCCCGGCACCGGAGAAATAGAAATTTATGCCGGAAGAAAAAATGATCAACGCATCAATTATACTTATACTTCTTTTAATTATCCGGTTTCTATTTTCACATATAATATTTACACAGGTTATTCCAATTTATTTTTAAAACCTGATTTAAAATTTAATCCTGAAGATTATGAAACCAAGCAAGTTTGGTATAAAAGTAAAGACGGCACTAAAGTTTCTATGTTTATCGTCCACAAAAAAGGGATAGAATTAAATGGAAAAAACCCGACTTATTTATATGGTTATGGTGGTTTCAGTATTAATATGTCGCCTTCGTTTTCTACATCAATTATTTTGTTGCTTGAAAATGGTGGTGTGTATGCCATGCCCAATTTACGCGGTGGCGCTGAATACGGCGAAGATTGGCACAAAGCCGGTATGTTGATGAACAAGCAAAATGTATTTGATGATTTTATTTATGCTGCCAAATATCTCATCAAGAAAAAATATACTTCTAAAGAGAAAATTGCTATTGCAGGCGGTTCAAATGGTGGTTTGTTAGTTGGCGCCTGTATGACACAACAACCGGATTTATTTAAAGTTGCTTTTCCTGCAGTTGGCGTTATGGATATGTTGAAATATCATAAATTTACGATTGGTTGGGGTTGGGTGCCTGAATTTGGTAGCAGCGAACAAAGCAAAGAAATGTTTGAATATCTATATAAATATTCGCCGTATCACAACATCAAAAAAGGAGTAAAATATCCGGCAACATTAATAACTACTGCTGACCACGACGATAGAGTAGTGCCTGCACATAGTTTTAAGTTTGCAGCTCGCTTACAAGAATATGGCGACAAATCAACTCCATTACTTATTCAAATAGAAAAAAATGCCGGGCATGGTGCCGGAAAACCTACATCTAAAATTATTGACGAAGTGGGCGACAAATGGAGTTTTTTCTTTTGGAATTTAGGTTATAAAACATTTCCCATACAAAAATAAATCGGCATGTCTAATACTTCGCGCGTAGATACTACGATGTTTGATGGCGAACATTATTTGGGCAAACCTGCCGATTTTACGGACGTTATCATTTCTCGACGAGTAAATTTGGTAAAGCAAATTCCTGATTTTGTTCAGCCACAACTCGACTTATTGGAAATTGGTTGCGGCAATGGTGCTTCCATGTTTTTATTGGCTGATGATTTTAATGCTTGTTATGGCGTGGAAGTAAACAACGATCATCAAGCGGCATTTGAACAATATAAAAATGGACATGCGATTCAGAATTGCAATTTTCAAGTGTTTAATGTTGAACAAGAAAATTTGTCAAGAAAATTTGATAGGCTCATCAGCTTTGAAGTGATTGAACATTTAACGAGCGATGATTATGTAAGAAATTATTACGATGCATTAAATGCCGATGCATTGGTGGCGATTTCGGTTCCTAACAAATGGTGGATTTTTGAAACACATGGTGCACGTTTGCCTTTATTGCCTTGGAATAGAGTGCCGTTTTTTTCATGGCTACCAAAATTTATTCACGAGCGATTTGCCAACGCAAGAATTTATACCAAATCAAGGATAAAAAAGGTAATGGAAAATGCCGGATTTGAAGTACTTTCGATACAATACATTACAGCGCCAATGGACGTTTTAAAAGAAGGTAAATTAAAGCGATTTGTATTAAAATATATCTTCAATACTGAAACGACCAAAATTCCGTTTCTGTCCACTTCTATTTTTGTTGTTGCCAAGAAAAAATAATGTCTGATAAAAATAGCTATAGAAATTTCTGTAAGGAGCATGAAAAAATTCCCATTTTTTCTCAAGCATTTTGGTTGAATGAAGTAGCAGAAAATTGGGATGTTATCTTAGAGCAAAATAAGAACAATGAAATTATTGCTGCATTGCCTTTTTGTTGGAAAGGAAATTTTATTACACAAAGAATTTATTTACCTTTTTTGAATTTCTATCAATCTATTTTATTTTTCAATGTTGATGAAAAACATCAACAAGAAATTGCAGAACGTTTATTTAATAAACTTCCGAGAACAATAAAATCGTATTTTAAATTTTTGCTTGAATACGACAATATTCAATTAAATACTTTAGGTTTTTCTAAAGAAAATTATTCGACTTATATTATTCAAAAAAATGAGCAATTGCAATTAAGTAATAATCATAAACGCAATGTAAAAAAAGGAATAGAGCGCAATTATCAAATTAAAGAAAGTAAAAATTTGAAACAGACTTATGAAATGCTTGTTTCTACTTTCATCCGGCAAAAAATAAAATCAAAAATAAGTTTTGAAGCATTTCAAAAAATACAAACTAGCATAAAACAACATCAATGCTGTAAAATTGTGGATTGCTTGGATAATGAAAATAATATTTTAGCATCTGTATTTATTTTGTCTGACAACCAAACCGTTTATTATATGCTTGGTGGTTATGAAACCAAATATAAAAATTCTGGTGCTATGACTTTTTTATTACATCATCTAATAAAAGAAACATTAGACAAGAACAAAACGTTCAACTTTTGCGGAAGTAGCAATAAAAATATTGCTCATTTTTTTGAAGGATTTGGCGCAACAAAAACAAGCATCAACATCTGGAAAAAATCGATACTTTAATACCACAAACGCGCTTGCACATCGTGTAAATATTGCATACCACGTTCGCCGATAACAACACGTTTGGCTTGTTTAAAACGGCAGAACATACTTTTGACTGTTTTGAAATAAAGTACAATACTTCCTTTCGTTTTATATAAGAAATAAGCACTCCAAAAAATAAAATGCGAAACAACGTATTGCATCGGCAAATGCTTGTACACAACAATCATTTTATTTTCAAAAAAGCGCGCTTGTGTCGTGTCGCTTGGTTCTCTGCCATTCGGATTTTGCTTGTGGATTGCCAAAATTTCTTTCGTAAATAAAATGGAATATCCGGCTTTTACGGTAGCATAACTCAAATCGTATTCTTCCATGCCATAAAAAAAATCTTCTTGATAATAACCTGTTTCTGCTATTAAGGATTTTGGAAATACATGACCGTAACCAAAAAATAAATTGTAAAAAACTTCCGTTTTGCCTTCAATTAATCTTGGATTTTTCAACGGCATATCCCATTTTTTTGTAAAAGGATTTTGTCCTAAAAAGCCAATAATCGCTAATTTTTGTGCTTGGAATTTTTCATATAAATGCAACACTTTTGCAATGACATCTTTATTGGCAATTTCGGCATCATCATCTAAAAACAATAAATATTTTCCGTTTGATTTTTGGATACATAAATTTCTTCCGCCTGCAACACCTAAATTTTCTGTATGATTGATGTACTGAATTTTTTGTTTATCTGTTTCCGATAAATCGTCAATAAAATTTTGCAAAACAGAATAATCAGAAGTAGAACCATTGTTCAACACAACAATTTCTTTTTCCCAGCCTTGCACTTCATCTAATTGCAATACATTTTTTATGGCATCAATGGTATCTTCTGCCCTATTGTAACTTATAATGATAAATGAAAAAATAGAATTACTCATAGTTATTCAGCAGCAACGTCTGTCGGTGTTTGTTTACGTTTTCTTTGATAGAAATACCAACCCAATAATCCAAGAATAATTACATTAAATAAAATATTTCCGGTCAATATTACAGAATTGGTCGTTGCATATAATTTTGGTTTAAACTCGAAAGTAATTTTATGTTCGCCATGTTTTACTTTCATTCCACGCAAAATATAATTTACACGAATATGGTCAGCCGGTTGACCATCAATATAAGAATGCCAATCTTCATTTGGACGGTAAATTACTTCAGAGAAAACAACGAATTCATCTTTCGGAGACTTGAACGAATATTCCAATTTATCCGGATTATTAGTTTCTATTTTTTTGATAAAACGCGTTTCATTAAATGCGCTGGTGTCAGTATTCAAAACAAAACCGTTCACATAATTTTTAAATTCAGCATTTACAACAGCTGTTCGTGCCGGATTGATAGAACGAACATTTAAAATTTCTTCTTCAGGAGAATTGACTAATTGAATGGAATTGACAAACCAAGCATTTCCTAACGCAAAGTTATTTACAGCTACTCCGTTTGCTTCTGTTGATTGTTTCAGGTATTTAGTATTCAACATATTGATAAAATTGGCTTTTGAGAAACCAACTTTATTGATTTGTTGAAAATCATAGCTCAATCCGTGTTCAATTACATCTTGGTAGCGTCTTAGTTTTGCCGGATTATAACCTCCGATAGTTCTATGATAATAGGCTGGATTAGCACTATTAAAAACATCCACCGTAAAATCTGCCATACGTGCATTATCTTTATTTTGTGCCAAGATGGCAGCATCTGCAGGTGTTTCGGGAAATGTATTCATCGCCACCATCGACTTTTCTTCAAAATCGTTGTCATTCAAATAGCGCTTATTAATCATCCAAAAATCAATCAACACTAAAACAGCAATGGAAGTCAAAACAACACTATTATTTTTTATTTTTTTGTTGAGTGATAAATACAGCAATACAGCAACAATTGCAATCAAGATAAAAGAACGAATGGCATCTGCACGCATCAATGCATTTCTATCTTGTTTTAAAGCCGAATAAATATCGTTGGCAAATTGCTCGTTTTGCATTTGAGTAAGCTGCGCTTTAAATTGTATATCCGTTGAATTTCCTTTTTCATCAGCTTTTGTTTGAAATGAAAAAATACTTCCTAAAACAATAAAAAATAACAAAAGTCCACCTACAATTCCTGACGATATTTTCAGTGCTTTAAACTTTTCTTCTTTGGATGTAATTGTTTCATCAAAGAAATCTCTTAAACCCAACAAACCCAAAGTAACCATCAAGATTTGTGTTAATGCCAAAATCATCGTTGGTGCACGGAATTTGTTGAATGCTGGAACAAAATCATACAACAACCGATAAAAGAATTCTAAATTTTTTCCTAAGGCTATGAGAATAGTCAGCACAATACTGCCAATCAGCCAAGGTTTTAAATTTCCTTTGTAAGCAAAACATCCAAAGAAAAACAAGAAAACAATTATAGCACCTAAATAAATAGGTCCTTGCACAAAAGGCTCTGTTCCCCAATACAATGGCATTTGTTGGCTAAACTGAGATGCTTGTTGCGGGCTGGCTCCTTTATCAGATAAGGCTTTATAGACATGAGAATTTTCATCTAAAGAACCGGAAGCAGAACCACCAACAAAATTAGGCACAAACAAAGAACCTAATTCTTCGTAACCAAAACTCCATTGAGTAGCATAATCAAATCCGACGCCTTTTTCGTGTTTCGTTGGTGCTGTTGACTCTTTGCTTGTAGTTGGATTTGTGCTTGCCTGCATTTTTGCCTGATTGAGAATATCTCCACCACGTGTCGTTTCTTTAGAAAAATCATTCAAAAAGTAATTATTGAAATTCATCATTCCGGCAACAGCAAAACAAAGAACAAAAATAGATGAGCTTATAAAAGCATGTTTAATTTCTTTTTGTTTGATATAGCGAATAAATTCTACCAACACATATAAGCCGACCAACATCAAACTATAATAAGCAATTTGGATATGTGCGCCGGCAATAATTTCAAAAGCATAAATGAGTAATAAAATCGTACCCAAAATATATTTTTTGTCAAAGAGTAACCAAACACTTGCCAGCAACGGCAAGAACATAGAAATGGTAATTACTTTGGTAATATGTCCTGCATCTAAACTCACAAAATTAGCTGTACAAAAACCAACTGCAATAGCACCAATGACTGCATATAAAGTGCGCCGTAACAAAACGTAAAAACCAATAAAAGCACCAAGCAACAAGAAAATAATTTCCATTGCCGGATCCGGAATAACACGCAGAACTTTATGAATAAGCAACATTGGCGTTTGGATTGCCGGATGGAATTCTAATCCACCAATAATGAAGGATGGCATTCCACCAAACATTCTCGACGACCATAATGGCGTGTAACCATTGGCAGCTTTAAAATCGGCAACTTCTTTGTTCATCGCAATATATTGATTGGAATCATGCGTGGATAATTGCATGCCATTTAACAAAGGTTTGCAGTAGATATATGCCAAAGCAACAAACATCAACAAAATAATCGGAATTAGAATTTTGTTGGATGGTTGAAACGAAGATGATTGTTTATTTATTGATGCTTTGCGCTCACTTTGTTTTCTTACCGTGTTAGGCTGGTGCGGTTGCTTTTTTGCCATGAAAAAATATTTTGTGTGAATTTACAACTTTATCCAATGTGTTGGAATAATGTCTTGTGAATTTATGCTAACATCGGCAAACCAATGTTGCGGTGCAATGACTATTTTTTGTGGATTATTATTGAGCCAAGCTGCCCACCAACTAAAAGTACTGTTGGCAATAATGTTATGTTTGCACATCGACATTAATTGCATATCCATATAAGCAGTTTTATTGGTATTATTGTTGGAAATAAAATGTGCGTCTATATTTAATGCTTGTTTTACCCAAGCAATGTCATCAGAAAAAACAAAAAATATCGGATTGAAAATTTGTTCTTTAATTTTTGCTATGGATTGTTGATAGTATTCTAAAGAAAGTTGAGCAAATTTATGCTTGTTTTGTGGCAATGAAATATAATCGCCACGTCGAATATGTATGGAAACTGAATTCGAGTTTTGTATTTTTTCTGATATAGATTTATTCTCATTTTCCAATGGAATTTTAAACGAAAAATCTTTTCGTATGATTTCTTCTATCTCAATAAAATATTTTTCTGATTGAAAATTTCCTTTGATGTATGTATTATCTTTTGCTTGTAAATATGTTGGATTGAAATGATGTTGTGTTTCTTTTAAAAAATGAAATTTTTGTTGGTTGATTTTATCTTGTAATAAATAATTGGCTTTAGCAAAAGGATACAATAGTTTTGATTGAAAAATATTGCGTTCAAGTATGGCGTCAATAGCAAAAATATCGAGCTCGTATTGTAATTGTGTTGCCATTGATTTTATGGGTAACTTGCTTTCTAAAAACTGTGTGTTTAAAAATAATTGAGTGTTGTGTTTTACAGCAAGCGTTTTGGCAAATGCATATTGAAACATTTGATTGCCTAATCCACCGCTGAGTACTATTTTTATCAAGTTGCTATTAATTAAATAAAAGAATAACCAAAAATTTTATACAAACCTGCACGCACAATCAATTTAAGATAAAACAATTTTGCGTGTATAAATTGGAATGAGCTTTGTTTATTTTCTCCACGCAAAAAAGCATGACCGCCAAATTTATTTTTATCTAACAATAAAGTTTTTTGAACAAACGGCAAATACCAACCTTGCGGATAACAAAAACCCGGATGTAATTTCTTTGGTTCATGTGTTACAAAATAAGCATTAATATGCGATTCATCGTGCCATTTGGCGATGACATTATTTTCAAAATCTTTGTCTATATTTTGTTTTAAATTTTGGCACATTTTTAAAAATGCAAATGTATTTCCACCAATTAAACCGCCTGCAAAATAATGTTTTCCTTTATCGATTGGAATATAAGCCGTCGAATTTGGGTTTGTTTCATAATTGAAATCTTTTCTTTGTAAGTGATAAGCAACCGGATGAATTTGTCCGACCAAGAAATGTTCATTTTCTGTTGGTAAAATTTCATCTTCATTTATCGTTTTTACAAACGTGTAATTGGCATTGAAGAAGAAAAGAAAATCCATTTTGCTGAGCTCATCTTCCTTATTTAAAAACAAATGAAAACGCATTAAAGTATCTTTGGGCCAACCTAATTGTACTTGGAATATTTTGTGAATTCTGTCTGTTTCATCAATAGTTTTGCTATCTGTAAAAACGAAATAATGTTTTTCAGTATTTGGCAATAAATATTGTTCAGCACTTTCGTAAAAGCCTTTCCAAAACACATCATATTTTCCGGTGCAGATATATAAAATACCTATTTTCATGCTTGTTTTCTAAGAAATTGTTGCAGGATATTTCTCCAAAGATAGGCTAATATTAAAATATAAATTAAACCTTTTGTCGCTATTTGTAAAACGATGTTTCCTATGTAATGTGTTGCTAAATAATTGACCAATAAAACCAAAGCGATGATTGCCAAATAATCGACAAAACGGATAACTGCCGGCACGCGCGACAGCACAATTTTCTTGCAAATAATATAAGTACAAACCAGCATAAAGCCATAAGAAATTAAGGTGGTGTAAGCCGCGGCGGCATAGCCATATTTAGGAATAAAAATCCAATTTAAAACAAAGTTTACGATAGCCGAAACAGCAAAGCTGTAATAAAAATAGTTTACCTTTTTTTCGTAATGAAAATAAAAACTATAGAGTTCGTTTAAATCGTTAAAGATATACGACAAAATGAGAATCGGCATTAAATGCAATCCTGCATTAAACGCATCGTTCAGTGCTAAAATTTTTCCGCCATCGGCAGCAAAAAAAATAAACAAAGCCGACAACGCTACAACCAACTTGAACATACTACGCATTTGTGCAATGACTTCTTCTTCTTTTTTTTGATTAAGTAATTCAAATAGTTTCGGTCGGTTGGCTGTAACAAATGCGGTTGTAATGCCTGTATAAATTACGGCGAATTTATAAGCATAACTATATAAACCGGCATCATTACTGCCTTTGAAACTATTAATCATTATGGTGTCGAGATAACCTAACACAAAACCACTTAATCCAATCGGAATAAAGCTAACCGAATATTTTAGAATTTCTCGTTTTGTTTCCGGTTGGAGATTGTCGCTAAATCCAATATATTTTCTGAAATAAAAAAGTAAAATAATTAAGCCCAAAACCAATAAAATCAAGTTTTCACCAACAATTCGACCTACGTAATTTCTCTTCCAAAAAATAATAAATAAAATGGCTGAAAGCACTCGAAGTAACTGTGTGATGAATTGCCAAATTCCGGCTTGCTTACTAAAGTGTTGAGCTGTATTATAAGTATTAAAATAATTAAAAATGATGTTTGTAAAAACAGCAATTAAAATCCAGATAAAAAGGTTTTTGGGCAAGCTGACGACATCAATAAATTGCTTTTGAAAGACAAGCATCAGCACTACACAAATAACAAATGCAATACATGAAGTGCGCAATAAATATTGCATTAAATCTTGTTTGGATAAATGCTCATCAAAATAAAAACGATAAAAACCGTTGAATAAATTGAGCGAAACTACTATTCCCAAAACGCGCACAGTATTATTAAACACTTCGTAGATACCGAAATCTGCGGGCAAAAGTAATTTGGTAAAAATGGGCAACGTTATAACGCTGATAAGTTGTGTAAAAACAAACGCAAGTGTATAAACAGAACCATGTTTTAAGGTTTCGTAAAATGAAAGTGATTTGATATATGCGTTTATTTTTTTCAAGCTACAAAGATACTATCTGCTTATGTAAAAGTGAAAAGGCTAAAATGGCGAATTCTTTCTTCTTCAATTCCAAAGTGGTGGTTGGTTGTAATTGTTTTTTAAACTGTGTCAGTGTTTTATAAACTGTGAAATTATAATCGTTTAATCGCAATAATTTTTTCAAGATGCGTTCGTATAAAACTTGTTTTAAAATGGCTTTGTCAAAATGTTGGAATGTTGCATTGAGTTCTATTAATTTAGTTATCCATTTTTGCAATTCCGGTAAATCATCGATTTTATTTTTTAGAGAAAATTCTACTAAACTGAGGTGAATTTGTTCTTCTTCTTTTGAAAATTGATTGGGAAAATAATATTCTAATTGATTGACAATAATTTTGTTTCTATTTTCACGTGCTTCTTTCTCTTTTCGATGCGATATACTAGTATTGTAAGACCTATAAGTTGCTAAATAATCAGGCAAAATTTTTCCATTATTATTCAATAATATCCGAGTCCACAAATCATAATCTTCACAAGGTGGATAATCTTCTCTAAAAACTTCGGTTGGTAAAATAGTTTTCTTAAACATCACAGTTGAAGTAACAATCGGATTGAAAAACAATAAATTTATTTTCAATTTTGAAGAATTATAATCAAATTTTAAAGCATTAAAATCTTGCTTTCCGTTCTCTGTTTGAACAACAACACTACTTGAAACAAAATCTAAATCATTACTATTTTTTAAAAGATTATATTCAACTTCTAAACGATTTGGTTCAGCTATATCATCACTATCTAAGAAAGCGATATAAGGATAATTTGCCAATTGAATCAACCTATTGCGTACAAATGCTAATCCTTTGTTGCCTTCATTTTGGTAATATTTAATTCGCTTGTCGGTAAAAGAAGAAATTAGCTGATGCGTATTATCGGTAGAACCGTCATTCACAATAATTAATTCAAAATCTTTAAAACTTTGGTTTAAAATGCTGTTTATTGCTTGTTTTATATATTTTTCTGCATTATATGCCGGCATTAATACACTTATCATGAAATAATTTCAAAAAAATTATTTAAAAATTGTTCTTCTTAATTTTTCCTGCACCTGTAATTGTGGCGAATTGATATGACTGGCTCTATTGTTCATCTATTTTAAAATCCAATTTTTAGGAACTAAATCTGCGGATTCGCTCAATACATTGTTCGACCAATGTTTTGGCATAATTACAATTTTATGTTCATTTTTATTTAGCCAAGCTGCCCACCAGCTAAAAGTGCTGTTTGCTATTATATTGTGTTTGCAAGATTGCATATAATAAAAATCTTCTATCGTTGATTTTTTCTCAATCAAGGTGCTGTTTATGTCCCATTGCATTTCTTTTTTTACCCAAGCCGCATCATCTGTAAAAATGAAAAAATGTAAGTGCTCACCTAAAGTTTCTTTTATATGTTTGATTGATTTTACATAATAATCTTTGGAACAAAGTCCGTGTGCTTCCATAGATGCCAAGTTTCGAATATAATCGCCTCGCCTAATATGAATAGAAACTGAATGCTCATTTTGTATCTGATTGATTAGGTCTAAATCTTTCGGTAAAAATGCTTGTTTTATTTCCAACTCTTTTCGAATTATTTGTTCAATAGCCATAAAATATTTATGCGATTGAAAATAACCTCTTATATAATAATTACCTCTTTGTTTCAACAATTCTTCATCAAATCCATAATCATCAAATTTGTATTTATTCAAATTACCATAAGAAAGAATTTTAGTTGCCATTCGTGCATCAAATGAAAAACTCGGTCCCCTAAAATTCTTTAATATTTTTTCGTCGGCAATCGTGCTACTTACATTAAACGCATTTAAGCCATAAGGCCGTAGCGTTGTATTCTCAATTTGTTCTTCCAGAAAAGTGGTGTCAACAAATAACTCTGAATTATTCAAATATGCCAAATGTCGTGCTGCAGCATATTGAAAAAGTTGGTTACCCAACCCGCCCATCAATCGAACTACTATCATTTTATTATTGAATACAATTTTGTATTTTGGCACAAATTTACAAAATGTTATTTATCGGAGTAGGAAAAGGTGATATCACCGCATATTTTAAAGGAATTGGCATGTTGGGGTATGGATTGCCCCAACATTATATGCAGGCTGTCGAAACACTTATTTATGCGCGTTCCTTTGTATTTGAGCAGTTAGACAAGAAAGAAAAAGTTTGCATCGTCAATTGTGAATTGGGATTTATAACGCCGTCACTCAAGCAAGGCGTTTTGTCTTACCTACAAACTAATCATCCCGAACTTAATTATAATGCCGGGAATTTGTTGCTTTGTGCCCAACATACACATTGTGGCCCAAGTGGTTTTTCACATCATATAATTTATAATTTGTCAACACCGGGATTTCATCAAGGTGTGTATGATAAAATCGTTGATGGCATCATCAAATCTATTTTAAATGCTGAAAAAAACAAGCAAAAAGCCAACATTCAACTTGGCAAAAGCGAATTCGCACCGGATATTCCGGTTAGCTTTAATCGAACGATAGATGCGTATAATACTAACCCTGAAGTAAGAAAACTCTCGCACGAAAACAGGCATTTAGGTGTTGATCGAACAATGACGTTGCTGCATATTATTTCAGAAAATGGTCAACCTTTAGGCAGCATCAATTGGTTTGCAGTTCATACATCAAATTTACCTAATAACTATTTTAAACTTTGCTCTGATAACAAAGGCTTTGCCGCAACTTATTTAGAAGAAAGTATGGAACAAGAAAACGAGCATTATGTAGCCGCTTTTGCGCAAGGTGCTTGCGGTGATGTTTCTGCACGTGTAAAGTACAATCCGAAATTGCCGGCTGCGCGTGGTAAATGGGAAGGTTATTTTTCTGATGATTTAAAAAGTTCTAAGTTCAACGGCAATCTTCAATTTGAAAAAGCGAAAGAAATAATAAATTCTTCCACCACTGAAATTAAAGATGAAACGATAGACAGCATTTCTGCTTTCGTCGATTTTAGCAAGATTGATATTCAACCACAATTTGCAAACGGACAAGAAGGTTGCGTTACCAGTCCTTCCTGTATGGGCATTGCTTTCTTAGAAGGTTCTTTGATGGATGGTCCGGGATTACCTTTATTTTTAGGAAAAATTGCGCGTGTTGTTGCCAGAAAAACAAGAAAAGATGAATTAAAAAAAGCAGTAAAAAATGGTGGCGATTATGAACAATTTATCTACAGAAAAAATAAAGCACAAGCTGTAAAAGATATTGGCGTTGCCAGTGGCGAACGTAAATTTTTGGGGAATTTTGCCGCCGATAAAATTCCATTGCCGGGTTTCAGCGATGAAGTAATTCTAAACATCAAAAAAATAGCAAAACATGGTGGTTTTGACTTAAATAAGCCTTGGGCTCCTCAAGTATTGACCTTACAAATCATAAAAATAGGAACGATTGCCATTTGTGCTTTTCCATTTGAAATTACAACCGTTTCTTCTTGGAGATTGAAAAAAACGTTAGAAGATGCATTAAAACCTAAAGGCATCGAATACGTTATTCTTTGTCCTTATTCTAATGAATACAACGGCTATATTACCACGACAGAAGAATATCAATTGCAGATGTATGAAGCCGGACATAATGTTTTTGGACAATGGAGTTTAAATGCACTACAACAAAAATTTTCTGAATTATCAACTGAATTTTGCAAACAAAAAGAAGATAGAAATTTAGGAAATGCACAACAAGATTTTTTTTCAGAAAGCGAACTACAAAAACAAATCTATTTTCCGAGCAAAAGAACTAAAAAAATGAATAAGCAAGAAAAAGCTTAATTTTACATAAATCAACTATAGAATATGAGTAGTAAAATATTTAAAAATGCAGCAGAAGCCTTACAAGGAATTACAGATGATATGACTATTATTTTTGGTGGGTTTGGCTTGTGTGGATTGCCCGAAAATTGTATTGCTGAAATCGTAAAAAAAGAAATAAAAGGATTGACTTGCATATCCAACAACGCCGGTGTAGATGATTTTGGGTTAGGTTTGTTATTGAAAAAACGCCAAATCAAAAAAATGATAGCTTCTTATGTTGGAGAAAATGCTGAATTTGAGCGTCAACTTTTGCATGGAGAATTAGAAGTTGAGTTAATTCCGCAAGGCACATTAGCCGAACGTTGTCGTGCAAGCACAGCCGGTATTCCTGCTTTCTTTACTCCGGCTGGTTATGGCACCGAAGTTGCCGAAGGCAAAGAAACTCGCGAGTTTAACGGGAAAATGTATTTGTTAGAGCAACGTTTTTATGCTGATTTTTCTATCGTAAAAGCTTGGAAAGGCGACACTAACGGAAATTTAATTTACCGAGCAGCTACACGTAATTTTAATTTACCAATGGCTGGTGCCGGAAAAATTACCATTGCCGAAGTGGAAGAACTTGTGCCAGCCGGCGAACTTGATCCTGACCAAATACATACACCTGGAATTTTTGTTAAACGTATCTTCCAAGGTGAGAAATATGAAAAACGAATTGAAAAAGTTACGGTAAGAAGTAGAGAGTAGTGATTTGAGATTTATAAATAAAAAAAACAAGCAACATGTTAGATAAAAATGGAATAGCCAAGCGAATATCAAAAGAGTTGAAAGATGGTTATTATGTAAACTTAGGCATCGGAATTCCGACTTTAGTAGCCAATTACGTACCCGAAGGAATTCAAGTTACCTTTCAATCAGAAAATGGATTATTAGGAATGGGTCCTTTTCCATTTGAAGGCGAAGAAGATGCTGATGTCATCAACGCTGGCAAACAAACCGTAACGATGTTGCCTGGTGGCGTTTACTTCGATTCGGCTACCAGCTTTGCTATGATAAGAGGCGAACACGTTGATTTAACTGTACTTGGTGCTATGGAAGTTTCGGAAACTGGCGACATTGCTAATTGGAAAATTCCGGGCAAAATGGTAAAAGGAATGGGCGGCGCCATGGACTTAGTTGCTTCAGCAAAAAATATTATTGTTGCCATGCAACATGTTAACAAAGCAGGCGAAAGCAAACTCCTACCAAAATGTACGTTACCTTTAACCGGAATTGGTTGTGTAAAAAAGATAGTAACAGAATTAGCTTACTTAGAAGTAACAAAAGACGGTTTTAAACTGTTGGAACGTGCGCCCGGCGTTAGTACAGAACAAATAAAAAATGCAACTTTAGGAAAATTAATTATTGATGGCGAAATTCCTGAAATGCAATTATAACAAAGGCACATCAATAAACAACTTCACATTTCCATCTTCACCTTTAGAATGTTCTTTCATTTCATTTAATTTATTTTCATCATTACAAATAATTAAGAAAAGATATTCATCATTCAATGCACTACTCTTAATTTTTTGATACGGATCTCCGGCAAATGAATTTAAGTTGGTAATCTTACAATGATGATTTTTATTGTAATGTGAAGCAATACCTTTCAACAAAATTTCTACATTTTTCGGTGAGCCAACAACCATAATCGGATATAAGATATTGTCGGTTAATTTCATCTTCGCAACGGCTTTAAACAAACCTTGCGGATTTTCTAATTGGAACGCAAAATATTCGCCCCAATTAATAGCAAAACAAGCAGCATCCATATTGCCGTTTTCATCCGGCACCATATACACGCGAGAAGATTTTGAATACGCAAAAATTCTATCTAATGTATCCAAGAAATCTTCTTCCGATTTTAAATGATAGAAAGTATAATGCTCTTTTTGTGCTTTCAGTTTATGATAAAATTCTTTTAGTCTTTCTTTATCATTTGAGATATCAATACACTTTTTAAAATAATCTTTATTTCCGAATATCTTATTAATTTTTGTATTGTTTGAAAATGCCCATTTCTCGTAGTGTTTATTGTATAACTTGGTATTTAATTCTAAAGCTTCATTTATTGCTTGATTTTCTTTTCCCATCGCACCATACGTAAAGGCTATATTTTCATCCACGCCAACAATGCTATGCATAATGCTAAACATCAACGTAAAAATCTTCTTACGTCTATAAATTTTTGTATTATTTTCAATACGTTCACTGACGCGCAACATATTGTAATAATAGGCATCATAGCGATTTCCTTTTAAATACACATCCATTAAATTTACATGGATATAACCCACCACATTAAATTCTTTTCTGCCTTCAGCATTCGTTTTTTGCGGATGTAAAACAATAACAACAAGCGCATCTTTATTTATCGACATTACCGACTCCGGAAAATTGTGGAAATAGGCTTGAAATGCAAACTTTCCTTGTCCTTTATTGTTGATGTGTTTCTCAGGAACGGAAATAATATCTTGGCATTGATGGAAAAAATATTTCGAATCAGGAACATAACCTAAAATATCCAAAACGGCTCCCATATTGGACAAGTTACTAATATGTGTAACTATAATTTCTAAGGGTTCTTCAAAAATATCATAAGATTCAATGTCGATTATTTTATAGGAAAAACTTCCATCCGGATTTTTATCAACTCGTTTATAATTTCGCTTTTGCATAAAATATTCTATTCAGCAAATGTAAGTTTGATTTTAGATAAAGAATTTTTTCTATTGCTAAATTTAGCACTGCATTAACGCTATTTTCATCAAAAAACGAAAAATACCAACTTGTAAGTAATGAATATTTAGGAAGAAAAAATCAGTTGACTAATCTGTAATATTTTCCGGGAAGCATTTGTACCACACCTTTCAACTCTAAACTGAGCAGTAACGTTGCTATATTGCTTGGCGTTAATGCTGTTTTAAGATATAATTCATCAATAGATGATTTTGATTCTGCTTGTAATACGTTGATTATTTTTTGTTCATCTGCATTAAAATCCGAAAATAATTGTGTCTGAATAGAAGATTTATTTTCATTTTGTTTTTTCACATCAATATCCCAACTCATACATTCAATTATATCTTGAGCAGCACAAACTAACTGTGCTTTATTATTTTTAATTAATTTCAAACAACCAGCTGCATATTTATCCTCCACTCTACCGGGAAAAGCAAATACATCTCGGTTGTAAGAGTTGGCAATTTCTGCCGTTATTAATGCGCCACCTTCTTCCGCAGATTCTACAACTATTGTAGCATCGCTCATACCGGCAACAATTCTGTTTCTACTTGGGAAATTTTGTTTATCCGGATTCGTTTGACTAATAAAATCTGAAATAATAGCACCGTTTTCTTGTAATTTATCGGCGATGTTTTTATGTTGAAATGGATAAATTCTATCTAATCCATGTGCCAACACCGCAATATTTTGCATATTATACTTTAATGCTGCTTTGTGTGCGCAAATATCAATTCCATAAGCTAAGCCACTTACTAATGTAATGTCGTGTATAGCTAAGTCGGCAATTAATTTTTCAGTAATGGCACGACCTTGTTCTGTACAATGTCGGGTTCCGACAACACTTACAATTTTTTCTTTATTAAAATCAACATTTCCTTTACTGAAAATAAATAAAGGTGCATCTACACAATTCAACAAACGTTTAGGATAAGACTTTTGAAAATAGAAATGAACATCAATTTGATGTTGTTGCATAAATTTCATTTCTTTTTCTGCTCGCTGAATGGCTTGTTTGGTATCTTTAAAAATTGCTGCCGTTTTGGGTCCTATTCCATTAATCTTTTGCAGTTTTGCTGTGCTCATTCCAAACAATTGCTTTGCACTTCCGGCATAACTAATTAACGTTTTGGCGTTCGCATCTCCAATACCTTTTAATAAACTTAATGCAATTCCATATAGTATTTCATCTTCCATCTTCATAAAGAGACTAAAGTTGGAAATTTTCCATAAAATTATACTCTAAAAAATGAGCATAAATAAGCATCAACCAAACTAAAAATCAGTGTAACGATTGGTTAAATTAGTACGTAAACTGATACCAAAAAACACATTATTGGATTTAATGCCATCTGTTTTTTGATATCTATAGTTGATAAATGCTTCAGCAGAAAGATTTATTTTTGGATTAATCAAATATCCTCCACGAGCTTCTACATTAATAATGTTTGTTTTGATACCTTGAAGAAAATAATTTCCATAAGCTGTACTTAAATCAGGAGTAATCAAATAGTCGGAAACAAAGATATTACTGCCTTTATGCTCAAATGCCGGATCTAAACCTTGTACTGCATATTGTAGTTTCGCAGAAGCCGTCCAATGTTTTTTCCAGAAATTAATAAACGTAACCGATTCCAAGAAATTAGCACCAAGTGGATGCGTTAAAGATTGATTGAAATTAGTATAACTTTGTTCAGGTGCCTTATGTGCATAAACAAACGGCCGAACGATATTCAACTCCGTTTGGAAGTCGAGATGTTTGACTTTAAAAATATCATATCCTTTGTAGCCAAATTGTGCTGCGATTTTTGTTCGATAAAATCCTTTTCCACGTCTGGCTGCACTTACATCCATATCATCCAACATCAACTGAGTATAAAAAATTTGTTTTGGAGATGCTTTAAATTTCATTCCAATTCCTAACACGACGTTATCCGGCGAGCCGAGCGCAAATTCAACCGGTCGAATAAATGCCATCGGAATTAAATAGCTAAATTCAATTCCTCTTTTACGAAGTGAGTCGCCTTTGTACCAAGTTACACCTTCAAAAAATGAAAATTGCATCCACTTGGCTACATCAACAGAAATTAAATGAAAAGTGGAATATTTTGTTCTAAATTTCGATGGGTCATTTCCAACATTAAAACCATCAACAGGTGCATAACGCATTATATTGTACAAGCATGTATATTTAATACGCCAAAAATTGGCTGTGAGCTTTATATATGGCGTATTTGAAGCATTATCACTCAAAAAAAGCGAGCGATAACCATCGCCGAAAAATTGCTTATCATTACCAATTTGAAAATTGAAATATTTATTAGGTGAATACGACAAATAACCTGAAAATAATTGAGAATTAATTCTATTATTTTTAAATGTTGCTTTTCGATAACCTGTTAAAACTCCATATTTTGTTGCATAATCACTGACTTGTTGCAAGTAATCTTCCGTTACACCTTGATAGGTAAACGACAACGATACTTTCTTCCCTAAGTTGGCATCAAATCGCGCACCATAGCCAACAGTATAACGCATTTTTTTGCTGTTGATATCATATCCAAACTGAATATCGAGCAATGGATTTACAGCAAAATAAAATTTTCTTTGCTTGGAAAATGCTGCGAGCATGTCTCCTTTCAATAATCCGAACTTAAATCCTTTCTTAGAAGAATCAGTGTCGAACCCGAGTTCTTGCATAGCAGAATCGCTAATAGCGTTTTGCACTTCTGCCATATTATATGGTTTCGATGCCGTAATAAAATGTGCATCGGTTTCCAAAAATCTTTCTAATCTGTTTTGCATTTCATAATTCAACGGAAAGTTGAGTTGCTGTGCAAAAGAGGAAAAAAACAAAAAGCTGAATAGTATCGTAAAAACTTTTCTCATGTTGAAATGTTTGCTAAAATAATTGTTTAATTTTTAATAAAATAGATATTACTCAAAAACTTAGTAGCAAAACTTATTTTCAACAAAAAAAATGAACTTTAGAAATATCACTCGATTAATTCGATTTTATCCAACTTATGTAGGTGCCGGCATTTCTGTCAAATCTTTTAATGATGATTTTACGCAAGTTACGGTGCAAATGAAAATGCATTGGTATAACCGAAATGCTGTCGGAACACACTTTGGCGGCTCATTATATAGCATGTGCGACCCATTTTATATGTTTATTTTGATGGAACATTTGGGAAGAGATTATATTGTTTGGGATAAATCGGCAAGCATTGATTTTGTAAAAGCAGAAAAAGGAACGGTTTATGCAACTTTTGAGATTCCTTTTGAAAGAATTGATGAAATTAAAGCTGATGCCGACAAAAAAGGAAAAGGGCTTTATACGTTTAATACTAACATTGTAAATGAACATGGTGAAATTGTAGCAAACGTGGAGAAAGTCGTTTATGTTCGTTCCAAAAAAATCAAATCAAGTTAATTTTCCTTCTAAAATTTCAAGCGTTTTCGGAAACTCTTATTATTTAATAAAGCATGAATAAAAACTGCCGACAAAATTATGAGTGTTCCGATATAAAAGTTGCTGTTTAATTCTTTGTTTTCACCTAATAAAATTGCTGCTAAAATAATTCCATAAATAGGTTCAAGGTTGTTGATTAATGCCGTTGTAAAAGCATCGCTGGCTTTGAGTGCGTGCAAGAACAAATTAAATGGAATTGCCGTACAGAAAACAGATAAAATAATCAAGTAAATTAAATCTATTTTATTTGGAAAAATAAACGAGCTATGATTAAACTTAATGATAAAAGGCAAACAAATAGTTAGAAATAAACTAGAGCAAACCATTTGTACCAACATAATTTCATTCGGTGGAATATCTTGTGTGTATTTTTTGTTTAAAATGCCATAAAACGCAGCCAATAACGCAGCAAAAATGCCGACCAAGAATCCCTTCTTATAGTTTAAATCCAGCGATTGATTGATAAACAAAATGCCGGGAATGACCATCAATCCAATTAAAATATTAGAAAGTTGAAATGTTGACTTGTCAAACAATGGCTCTAAAACGGCAATAAACAAACTCACACAAGCAATACAACTTACTGCTACTGATGCATTCGATAATTTTATTGAACCATACCAAGCTACCCAATGCAAACACAACAATATGCCGATTCCACCTACAAGCAAAATAGATTTTATAGATAATTGCCGAATGCTTTTTATAATTCCCGGCATAAACAACAAACTAATACTTACCAACACCACTCGATACCAAACTAACGTAAAACTATCCATAGAAATCAACCTTCCTAAAATGGCAGTTAATCCCCAAAGTATGGTGGCGATGTTCATTTGCCAATATGCCTTTTTTAAATTGTCCATTGCCGATGCAAAAATATGGAAAGAATAGGATTCTTTTTTATAGATTTATTTTTATCAAAATATGTTTAACTTTAAAGAACAAAAAAATGACTTATGGAAAAGAAATATAAAACGTTTTGGAGTTTTTACCCATATTACTTAACAGAACACAGCAACCCTACTTGTCGTACGCTTCATTATATAGGCACAACAGGCTTGTTGGCTGTTGTTGCTTGTGCAATTTTCTTTCAAAATGCAAAAATTCTATTCCTTCTGCCTGTAGTTGGATATGGTTTTGCTTGGTTTGGTCATTTTATCTTTGAAAAAAATAAACCGGCAACATTTCAATATCCACTTTATAGTTTAGGTTCCGATTTTGTGATGTATTATCATTTTTTGACCGGACAAGTCAACAAAAAAGTTGAAGAAGCCTTAAAAACCATTACACCTTCAACATAATTTTATTTATAGGCAGAGTTCTTTACACTCTGTTAGAGTCCTTGACTCTAACAGAGTGTAAAAATCAAGTTATATTAAAATATTAACAATTTAAGCAAGTTTAACATTTTGCGACTATATGTCGTTGTAATTTTAGTTTGTGAATAAGAATCTCATCTTTTTTACTTCTATATTATTGTTCCTCGGATTATTCGGAATCGGAGTAGTACAACTTTTTTGGTTAAAAGGCGCCATTAAATCGAGAGAACACGATTTTGACAAAGCTGTATATGAAGCTATGGGCGATATGTCCAGAAAAATTGAAGATTTATCGTACAAGCCAATTGTAACGAAGATGATGCAATCTCAAAAAATTTACACCAATGAAAAAGGTGAAATTATAGTGGAAATGTCGGGCAACAGCAACCCAGAAGAAGATTATAATTCTTACAAACAACAAGAAGAACGCCCCAAACCACATCATCATCCTTTTTCCTATTCAGAAGGTAGCCCAATGTTTTCAAAGCCTGAAACAGATAACAGCTATCCAACAGAAGTAGATAATTTACAAGAATTTATGTATCAGCAAATGACCAGCTTGCAACCTATTGCAGAATTATTGGATACATCAAAACTAAATTTAATAATTCAAGATGCATTGAGTATGCATGGCATCAAAACAAAATTTAGCTATGGAATAACTGAATATACTTCTAATAACTTTGTGTTGTTATCTAAAAATGCACCTCTTACAAACCTTTATGAAACACCATATGCAGTTGGGCTTTTTCGAAGAAGTATGTTTGACAACAATAAAACTTTAAAACTATTCTTGCCAGATAAAAAGAAATATCTATACAGCTCAATTTCACCGATGATAATTTCATCAACCTTATTTTTCTTAATGGTTGTTGGTGCGTTTATTCTTTCCTTCAAGATTATTTTTCGCCAGAAGAAATTGTCGGATATGAAAACGGATTTCATCAACAATATGACGCACGAACTCAAAACACCAATTGCAACAATATCTATTGCAAGCGAAATGTTGAAGGATAATTCAATTTCCGAATCCAAAGAAAATAGAGCAAAATATGCCGGCATTATCTTCGATGAAAATAAGCGATTATATAACCATGTAGAGCAAGTTTTGCAAATCGCACGATTGGAAAAAGGTGAATTACAACTCAACTTGGAAGACCGCGATATGCATGAAATAATCCAAGCATCATGTAAGCGTTTTAATTTAATTTTAGAAGAACTTAATGGAAAAATTGAGCTCAACTTAAATGCTACAGAAAGTATTTTTAAAGTTGACGAAATGCATTTCACGGCAGCCATCAACAATTTGATTGACAATGCTATAAAATATAACGATAAAGTACCATTAATAAAAATTAACACTTTTGATATCATCACAGGCATACAAATTGAAGTCATTGATAATGGCGTTGGACTATCAAAAGAAAACCAACAAAAAATATTTGAAAAATTTTATCGAGTGAGCAAAGGAAATGTACACGATACCAAAGGTTTTGGCTTAGGATTAAGTTATGTACAATCAATTATTGAACAACATAATGGAAAAATTTGGGTAGAAAGTAAACTCAAAGAAGGTTCTAAATTTATTATTCAACTTCCAAAAAATATTTAATCATTATAAAAAAATTTCACTATGGACAACGTAATTAAAAAGAAGGTTTTATTAGTAGAAGACGATCCAAATTTAGGTATGCTTTTACAAGAATATCTCAAACATAAAAACTTTGAAGTAGAACTAAAACGCGATGGTGTAGAAGGTTTATTCGCCTTCAGAAAATCAAAATACGACATTATTTTATTAGATGTGATGATGCCGAAAAAAGATGGTTTCACCGTTGCTGAAGAAATACGAAAAGACGATAATGAAGTGCCGATTATTTTCTTGACAGCAAAATCATTGAAAGAAGATAAAATTAAAGGGCTGACTATTGGAGCAGACGACTACATCACCAAGCCATTCAGCATGGAAATTCTAGAATTGAAGATGAATGCCATTTTGCGTAGAACCGAAAAACACGAAGTGCAAGCTGCTTTAGACGAATACAAAGCCGGAGAATGTGTATTGGATTACAAAAACCACAAACTTCGTGTAAAAGGCAATGAAATTAAATTGACGACAAAAGAAAACGAACTTTTGCGCTTGTTTTTTGAGAAGAAAAATCAGGTTTTAGAACGCGAATTGGCGCTAAAACACGTTTGGCAGGATGATAGTTATTTTACCGCTAGAAGTATGGATGTGTTTATCTCCAAAATCAGAAAATATTTGAAAGAAGATGAACATCTCCAAATCCTAAACATACACGGACAAGGATACAAGTTGGTGGAGAATGAAATGGCTTAAGATGAGTAGAAAATAGTTAGTAGAAAGCATTAAGATGGTGTAATATTCTTAATACTTAATACACTTTACTTAATACTCCAAATAATTATCTTTGCGCCATGATTTTATCGGACAAGCAGATTTTGCAGGAAATTGAAAATGGCACTATTGTCATTGAGCCTTACCAACGTGAATATTTAGGCACCAACTCGTATGATGTGCATTTGAGTAAACATCTAGCAACTTACACACAAGAAGTGTTAGATGCAAAAATGCACAACACCATTCATCATTTTGAAATTCCGGAAGAAGGTTTTGTGTTAGAACCAGGCGTTTTATATTTAGGTGCTACTTTGGAATATACCGAAACACATGCGCATGTTCCATTTTTAGAAGGAAAATCTTCGATGGGAAGATTGGGCATCGACATCCATGCAACGGCAGGCAAAGGCGATGTCGGTTTTTGCAATCATTGGACCTTGGAAATTTCTTGTATTCAGCCTGTTCGTATTTATGCCGGCATGCCGGTTGGTCAGCTTATTTATTTTAAAGTAGAAGGCGAAATTGAAAATGCGTACAACAAAAAATCTTCAGCAAAATATAACCAACGCACGCCCAAACCTATGGAAAGCATGATGTGGAAGAATTTTAAGTAGTTTAAGGAATTTTTACGCTTAATTAGAACACATCTTAATAAATAAATTTTGTATAATTTTGTAGCATGGAAACAGGCACAAAAGGAAAATTCAGCAAAGAGCAATTGCTCGATGATTTAAGAAATTGGAATAGTATTATTAAACAATATCAAGTTCCAAGTACGAAAGAAGCAATCATCCAAATTGCCAATAGTTTTTCATTTTACGTTTTGTTGTTAGCCTTGCAATTTTATTTATACGATAAATCATTTTTTTGGTCGGCATTGCTGGCTTTATTAAATGGTTTTATGTTGTCGCGAATTTTCATTATCCAACACGATTGCGGACACAGTTCTTTTACCAAATACAAAACCTTAAACGAAATTATTGGAACGGTTTGTAGTGTTTGCACTTTAATTCCTTATAAATATTGGGCGCGCAATCATAGTTTTCATCACGCACATAACGGACAATTAGAAGTAAGCGATATCGGCGATATTGAAGTGTTTACTACTGAGCAATATGCAACTGCTAATTGGCGTCAAAAATTATATTATCGCATTTATAGAAATCCGTTTTATTTGTTTACAATTGGCGGTTTTATTTATGTTGTTATTTACAATCGTTTTGCATTTGTAAATTCTTCTTATTTCAAAAAAGTTAAGAAAAATGTAAACATCAGCAATGGACTTTTCATTGCAGTTTATGCACTTTGTGCTTATTTATTTGGCGTTGAACGTTTCTTGGTAGTTCAATTTACCAACTTATTTTTCTTCGGCATTTATGCACTTTGGTTTTTCTATATCCAACATCAATACGAACATATTTTTAAAGCAAAAAAAGATGAATGGAATTACGTAGTGGCTGCTATAAAAGGAAGTACATATTACAAATTACCCAGAATTTTTCATTGGCTTTCCGGCAATATCGGCTATCATCATATACATCATTTAAGTCCGGCAATTCCGAATTATAATTTAAGAAAATGCCATAACGAAAATCCAGTTTTCCTAAAACATACGAACACGATTACTTTTTGGCAAAGTTTAAAAACCTTGCGTTCAAATCTTTGGGACGAAAAAAATCAAAAAATGATTTCATTTGGTGAATTTAAAAGAATGAGAAAAGTTGCGAAAGCAAACAAATCATAATTATTCTTTGTCATCTTTCTTTTTGTCTTCTTTTTGAAGCGTTGCTTTATCAACTTTATTAATGGCAACACCATCTTTTAAATCTTTGGAGATAGTATTATACGGACCAATAATTACATCATCATTCTTTTGTAACCCATTCGTAATTTCGATGTAATAATCATCTTGAATGCCAATCTTCACTTCTTTTTGTTGCGCTTTTCCGTTCTTATTGACATACACAATTTCTGATGAATGATTGGTGCCGTTATACATAGTATCTTTCGTTGTTACAGCTTGAATCGGTACAGCCAAAACACCTTGTTTTTTCTTAGTGCTGATTTCTACAGTTGCTGACATTCCGGGCAAAAATGGCTTTGGATTTTCTTGCAATAAATCAGCATAAGAAGACTCTAACAATCTGATTTTAACCACAAAATTGGTGGATTGGTCGGCACTCACCAACGCATTGGCTGCTCCTTTTGATGTATTGGCAACTTCCGTTACGATGCCTACAAATTTTCTATCCAAATAAGCATCTACTTCTACAGAAGCTGTATCTCCCAATTTCACCTTAGTAATTTCACCTTCACTCACATCCACGCGCACTTCCATATAATTAAAATTGGCAATGCGCATCATTTCTGTTCCGGTCATTTGTAATGTTCCAACCACCTTCTCACCTATCTTCACATTCAACAAAGAAATAATGCCATCCATCGGTGCATAAATTGTTGTTTTATCTAAATTCAAAACAGCTTCTCTTATCGTTGCCTCCATAGATTTAATATTATAAGAAGCAGCATCTGCAGTATGTTTCGCAGCTTCTATGTCGGCTTTGGCACTATTTACGTTGGCTTGTGCCGTTTTATAAGCTGATTCAGCACTTTCCAAGTCGGCTTTTGAAACTATTTTTTTATCAAATAAATTCTTTGCGCGAGTGTATGCTTGTTCTGCTGCATCTGCTTGTGCATTAGTTTGAGCCAACATTGCATTAGATTGAACGATGCGAGCTTTCGCAGTTGAAAGTTGGGCTTTGGTATTATCCAATTGGGCTTTGTATTGCTCTACAATTGCTTGATAACTTTCCGGCTTGATGCGTGCCAACAACTGTCCTTTTTTTACTACATCACCTTCTTTTACGTTTAATGCAATTATTTCACCAGAAACATCAGAACTGATTTTAACTTCTTCTTCCGGATAAATTTTTCCGCTTGCCGTAACAGTTTGTGTGATATTTCGAACTGAAACCATTTGCGTTTCCACATCAAATTTCTTGTTTGCACTTCTATTTTTTGAAATATAAAAGGCAACACCAATTGCGATGACAGTTACCAATCCGAGAATATATAGTAGCTTATTATCTTTCATTTTATTTCTTTTAATTATAGTTCTATCTTTTTTCCTTGATAAAAATCCAACAACTTGCTGTTGAATAAATATTCATATTTTGCTTGAGTGAGTTTTGAAATAGCATTATCCAAAGAAGTTTTAGCAACATTTAATTCTAATTGACCAATGCTACCTAAATCCAAACGTTCTTTAGCGTATTCGTAAGATTTTTTTGAAGTTTCATAATTCTTTTTTGCTGCATTATAATTATTAATGGCTGCTTGTGCTTTTAAGTAAGCTTGCTGCACAGAATTAAATAAATCTAATGCCGTTTGCTTTTGATTCAATAATGCATTTTGATATTGTAATTTTGATTGTTTAACTGCAGTTTGTGTCTGAAATTTGTCAAAAATGGGAATATTCAAAGATAATCCAAAAGCATAACTCAGGTTTCTTCTAAGTTGATTACCGTAAGGATTTTTCTTAATTTCTGTAATGGTTTCCGGAATTAAAACTTGTTGAAAAGTTCCATCTACAAAAGCACCCGAAGGAATAAAAGTTCCGGTAGTTATGGTGTTGGTAATTTTGTTTTGATTGGTGAAAAATGTATTGATATTTCCTACAAAATTTAAAGTTGGATAATAACCACTTTTGGCAATGGCAATTTGTTTTTTGGCACTTTCTGCTTTTAATCCTATACTTTTAATTTCAGGTCGAAGTTGTAATGCAGAATTATAAATAGATTGCACATCATCTAAAGTTGTTATAGCAAAATCGGTTGGTAATTCAGGAATTTTGATTGTTATATTTTTGTTGGGCTCTAATTGCAACAATAATTTCAAATTCAGATAAGATAAATCCAACTGATTTTTAATTTGCTCAATCGATAATTCTTCATTGGCAAGTTGTGCATCAATATCCAGCAATGCATTTTCTGCTGCTGCACCTTCTTTAATTAATGCTTGTGTTCGTTCATATTGTTCCTTCGTAATTGAATATTGATTGAGTGCTTGTTGATGTTGTTCGTTGGCATTCATAATATTTAGAAAGGCTGTTAAAAGTTGTAGAATAACATTATTCTTCAGCGTTTCTTGATCTAACTTTAATGCTTGCAAATCCAGTTTGCTTTTCTTAACCGAATTGGGTGTATATAATCCATCAAAAATTGGTTGAGATACATTCAAAGCATAATCTTGATAATGCACTATTTGTTGCTCATAGTTAGTAGTAAAGTAATTAAAACTATTTCCAATGCTAACATTATAATTTGAACGTGCATTGATGCTTGGCGAATAATTCATCTTATTCGATTTCAAAGTCGTTTCTCCTAAGGAAACATTAATATTAGATTGTTGTATTTGGATATTGTTTTCCGTTGCATAATCAATACATTTTTGCCAATCCCAAACTTCTTGTGCATTCAAATATGAAGAGCAAAAAATGATGATAAAAAAACAAAAAAACGGACGTACGAATTGTTTCATAAATTATGAATTTTCAATAACATAGAAAGTAATGCATAAGCAATAATTCTATTTCGGCATAAAAGTACATTTAAAAGTTTTATCTTCAATCAAAAATAATAACAAAGTTGGATAAGCATATCATTTTCATGAAAGAAGCACTGAAATTGGCTCAACTTGCTTTTAGCGAAGATGAAGTTCCGGTTGGCGCCATTGTTGTTTTAGAAGATAAAATTATTGGCAAAGGATACAATCAAGTAGAAAAACTAAATGACCCTACTGCGCACGCTGAAATTCTTGCTATTACGGCTGCTTGTAATTTTTTAGGAAGTAAATATTTAGACAAATGCACACTTTACGTTACGTTAGAGCCTTGTATGATGTGTGTTGGTGCTATTAGAGAAGCGCAAATTAATAAAGTTGTTTTTGCAGCACAAGATACAACTCATAAAAAGCAACAACCGAATTTATTCGAAACAGAAAGTGGCATTTTAGAAGAAGAATCAGCCAACTTAATTAAGACTTTTTTCAAGAAGAAGAGAATATGAAATAATTCGCTAATTTGATAATTTGGTGAGTTGATGATTACAGCCATTAACAAAATATTGTATTTATTTTATTGATAATAATTTTAATATCTTTGATTTATGAAAAAATACTACTTCATCATACCAATTATACTTATAGTATTTGCTTGCACTAAATATGGTCTTACTCCTGAGCAACGCAAAGATGGTTGTATTGATTGCATAGTTCAAACAGAAAGTACTGTTATAGCAACTCAACAAAAAGAAGTAACACAAATGGATTATGCAACTTGGAATTCATTAACTAATAGAACGGATTGGTGTAAATACATTGGCACAATAAATAACAGCCAAATAGTTGTGGATACCGGCGTGGCAAAAAAGATTCTAAAATTTACGTTGATTTGTAATTAAGTATCGAACCTAACAAGAAAATAAAAAAAGGCAAGTTACTTACAGCGCACCGCTCAACCAACTACCTTTGCTGCCTTCCGACCCTGGAGGATTTGTCAGGAGCTGGTCGTATAAGACTTGCCCGACCACAAAGATAACATTTTTAAAAGCATTTCAAATTTAAAAATAAGGTTAAATAAACAGCCTCACATTTTTTACTTTTGCTATTCCATTTTTTACTTCTTACTTTTATAACATGACAGATATCGAATTTAATAAGAATGAAGATAGTATGCGCTTGGCAATAGATGAGTTGAAAGCAAAACTTCAAAAAGTATATCTTGGCGGCGGACAAAAAAAAATAGATAGCGAACATAAAAAAGGTAAACTCACAGCACGCGAACGCATCGAGTACCTTTTAGATAAAAATACGGATAGCATAGAAATTGGTGCATTAGTCGGCGACGACATGTATCTCGAACAAGGTGGTTGTCCAAGTGGTGGCGTGGTGGTGGTAATTGGTTATATTTCCGGTAGGCAATGTATGGTAGTTGCCAACGATGCCACAGTAAAAGCCGGTGCTTGGTTTCCTATTACAGGTAAAAAAAATCTACGCGCACAAGAAATTGCTATCGAAAATAAATTGCCTGTTATTTATTTAGTAGATAGTGCCGGCGTTTTCTTGCCCATGCAAGATGAAATTTTTCCTGATAAAGAAAATTTCGGTCGCATTTTTAGAAACAACGCCAAAATGTCGTCTATGGGCATTCCACAAATTGCTGCCATTATGGGAAGTTGCGTTGCAGGCGGTGCTTATTTGCCCATTATGAGCGATGAAAGTTTAATTGTTGATGGAACAGGAAGTATCTTTCTTGCCGGTCCGTATTTAGTGAAAGCAGCTATCGGCGAAACTGTAGATGCTGAAACTTTGGGTGGCGCAACAGCACAAACTGCAGTAAGTGGCGTTTGCGATTATAAAGTGAAAGACGATAAAGAATGTTTAGATACAATTAAAAAATTAGTGCAACATTTTGGCGCTTTTGATAATGCCGGATTTGATAGAATTAAATCGAAAAAACCAAAACTCAACGAGAAAGAAATTTATGGCATTTTCTCTTCTACTAAACCTTATGATGTTACTGAAGTTATAAAACGCTTGGTTGATAATTCTGATTTTACTGAATACAAAGAAGATTACGGAAAAACTATAGTTTGCGGTTATGCGCGCATGGATGGTTGGAGTGTCGGCATTGTGGCTAACCAACGTTCTGTCGTAAAAAGTGCCAAAGGCGAAGTGCAAATTGGCGGTGTTATTTATTCCGATTCTGCCGATAAAGCTGCACGTTTTGTTATGCTTTGTAATCAGAAAAAAATTCCATTAGTTTTCTTGCAAGATGTAACCGGATTTATGGTAGGCAGCCGAAGTGAAAATGGTGGCATCATTAAAGATGGTGCAAAATTAGTTAATGCCGTTTCCAATTCCACTGTCCCGAAATTTACGATTGTAACCGGCAATTCGTATGGCGCCGGAAATTATGCGATGTGTGGTAAAGCTTATGACCCACGATTGATGTTGGCATGGCCAAGTGCAAAAATTGCTGTAATGGGTGGCGAACAAGCATCAAAAGTAATTTTGCAAATACAAGAATCTTCAATAAAAGCAAAAGGTCAAAGTTTGACAGATGAAGAACGCAACAAAATACTAAACGACATAAAATCTCGTTATGAGAAAACAACTACAGCATATTATGCCGCAGCAAGACTTTGGGTAGATGCCGTTATCGATCCTTTGGAAACCAGAAAATGGATTTCAAAAGGAATTGAAGCAGCCAACAATGCTCCGGTTGAAAAATTTAATGTCGGTGTTATTCAAGCTTAAGATTAAATAAATAAGTAAATAAAAATGAACAAAAAAATTTTAGGATTCGCCATAATCGTATTATTGGCATTTGCATGTAAAAAAGAAAAAACAGACCAAGCAGCCATCGACAAAGCAATTTTATTGCAATATATTGCCGACAGTAGCTTAACCGTTGATTCATCAACTTCAGGTTTATATTATAGTATAGCAGATACCGGAACTGGGCTTTCACCTAATTCAAGTTCTTATGTTACTGTTCATTATAAAGGTTATTTCACCAATGGTACAATTTTCGACCAATCATCCGGAACTCCTATTAAAGGCTTCCTAACAAGTTTTATTGCAGGTTGGCAAGAAGGTCTTCCTAAAATAAAGAAAGGTGGCAAGATAAAATTACTTATTCCATCTGCTTTAGCTTATGGAGAAAATGGTAATTCTGCAATTCCGGGAAATACAGTACTAATCTTTGATGTTGAATTGTTGAATGTAGAATAAAAATATTCTACAAAGATTTCTCTTTTATCATCGCTTTTTCAGATTGCGCATTAAAGAAATGTGCATAATATTTGTGTAACAACATCACAAACATATCGTGTGGTACATCGTGGAATGAACCATAATCTTTTAGGTATTCCATAAATTCGCCACCATTTTTATCATATTGTTGGAAAATAGAATCGTGTTTACCATCAAACTCTAATGGAGCAACTCCTAAATAATCACAAAGTTCTTTATTAAATGCAGGCGTTGCTTTCCACCATTCGCCATCTAAATAAATATCTGTACAAGCATGAAAAACCAATACATCAGTATGCAAAATTTCCACTAATTTTTCAACACCAATATGATTGCGAACATCAAAAAAACAAAGTCGTGCAGGAATATTCGCAGCACGCAAACAGGCTGCTAACAAACAAGCTTTTTCAATACAATAAGCTTCTTTATTTTGTCTATTAAAAATGGAGCTCGCTTTCATGGCTTTGTGGTGCAAATCGATATTGTAAGGATTATAACGCCAACCATCTCTAACAGCATAATATAATTTAATGGCAATTTTAGTTTTGTCCACTTCATTACCAATTGTATTCTTCACAAAACGTTTAATATCCGGATGATTACTTTCTATAAAAAAAGTTGGCTCGAGATATAAATCAATACCCAATTCTGCATTCTTCATATCTCAAAAGTAAGCATTACACAAGTTGTTAATAACGAATAAATATTAAGTAATTAAAAAATCATTATTTTCGCCATTATGTCAGAAGAATTAGAGCCTAAAACGCCATCCAAACGCAAACCTAATTTTGTTTTTGCCATCATCAGCATTGCCATGATTTTGTTTATCATTGGTTTATTTTCTATTGGCGTTTTTTCTGTCCAAAAACAAATCAATCACATTAAAGAAAGTATTCAAATAGACATCAACTTAAAACCAGATGTTTCTGAAAATCAAGAAAAAGATTTAGCCAATTTCTTGAAAAAACAAGATTACATTTCTAAAGTTACTTTTAAAAGTAAAGAAGAAGCAGCCGCACAATTTGAAAAAGAATTAGGGCAAAATTTTACGGAAATTTTAGGAAGCAATCCGCTTTACGATGCATATATTGTTAATCTTAAATCGGATTATGCAACACCGGAATTTATTAAAGATATTAAATCCGAATTTTTAACACATGCCGGCGTGCAAGAAGTATTTTATTCTGAATTAGCATTGAGTACAACCGGTGCCACATTAAAACCGATAACTATCGGAATTGTTATTTTAAGTATTATAATGTTAGTTGTTGCATTCTTAGTTATTGACAATACTATTCGCTTAATGATGTATTCTCAACGTTTTTTAATTCGAAGCATGCAACTAATTGGTGCCAGCGAATGGTTTATCATCAAACCATTTATTATTAAATCTGTACGTTCCGGAATTATCAGTGCACTTTTAGCAATACTGTGTTTAGGTGCAATTGTCTATTTAACAATTTATAAGTTTTCTATACCATTGGTAACGCAAGATTTTGTAATTTTGACATCAATAGCAATAGGACTTATCGCATTTGGAATTTTAATTTCTATCTCGAGTACCTATTTTGCTGTAAACAAATATTTGAAAGTAAAATTAGACGAGCTTTATTAAAATAGTTATGGCAAAAAATAAACCAAAAAGTGTATCTAAACCGATAGCAAAAAGTACAACTTCAGCGAAGAAATCTTCAGTAAGTTCTTCTTCTTGGTTGCCAAATAGTAAAAACAGTACCTTATTATTTGATAAAACAAATTATATCATTTTAGGAGTTGGCGCATTGCTTATTGTGCTTGGATATTTGCTAATGATTGGTGGCGGAAGCACTGACCCAAATGTATTTAATCCGTCAGAAATTTATTCATTTAGAAGAATAACGCTTGCTCCAATCGTAATTATTATTGGCTTCTTGACTATAGTTGTAGCTATCCTTAAGAAACCAACTTCTAAAGATGAAGTTTCAAATGTGCAATAATAATTTGCAACTATCACAATAAATTTCCATTTAATTATGAATATTATTCACGCTATATTCCTTGCTATTATTGAAGGATTAACCGAGTTTTTGCCTATTTCTTCTACGGCTCACATGATTTTTACCAGTTCCATTTTTGGAATTGAAAAAGACAAATTTGTAGAAATGTTTCAGGTTTCGATACAATTTGGTGCCATACTTGCCGTAGTGGTTTTATATTGGAAAAAATTCTTCGACTTCAAAAATCTTCAATTTTATTTTAAGTTAGGTGCAGCTGTAATTCCTGCTTTAATTCTTGGAAAGTTATTTGACGATAAGATAGAAGCCGTTTTAGGCAATCCAATTCCAATTGCCATCGTTTTAATTTTAGGTGGCATCGTTTTATTATTTATTGATAAAGTTTTTACACAACCTACTATTGAAGATGAAAAAGAAATTCCGTTAAAAACAGCCATTATTATTGGCTTTTGGCAATGTCTCGCTATGATGCCTGGAACAAGTAGAAGTGCTGCTTCTATTATTGGCGGCATGCAACAAAAACTCAGCAGAAAAGCAGCCGCAGAATTCTCATTTTTTCTGGCTGTTCCAACCATGTTTGCCGTTACTGCTTATTCTGTTTTCTTAAAAGATTGGGACAATGATATAAAAGGATATGAACTTTTAATGCAAGGCAATCACTTATTATATTTCTTATTGGGAAATGCAATTGCATTTATCGTTGCCATTCTCGCCATAAAATTTTTCATTGGTGTATTAACTAAATACGGCTTTAAACCTTGGGGTTGGTATCGAATAATAATCGGACTAATTTTGTTGATTTATTTCTCATTTTTTCAACATAATTAAATCAACATTTTTTCAGCATAAATGACATTAGAAATTTTACAAGAAGGCATTGTAATCTTAATTGATAAACCATTAGACTGGACAAGTTTTGATGTGGTCAATAAAATAAAATTTGCTTTAAAAAAGAAATTCGGCAACATAAAAATCGGACATACCGGCACTTTAGACCCAAAAGCAACGGGCTTGCTTATTTTATGCACAGGAAAAAAAACAAAAGCTATAGAAAGCATTCAAAATGCCGATAAAGTCTATACAGGAACTTTTTATTTTGGTGCTACAACACCTTGCTACGACACCGAAAAACCCATCGCCCAACACTTTGATATTTCAGCAATTACAAATGAACAATTACATAAAAATGCTGAAAGTTTCTTGGGCGAACAAGAGCAATTTCCACCGGCACATTCGGCTGTAAAAATTGACGGAAAACGCGCATATGAATTAGCACGCGCCGGAAAAGAAGTCAACATAAAATCAAAAAAAATAAACATAAAAAAGTTTGAGTTGACAAACATCCAACTTCCTTACATCGATTTTTATGTAGAATGTACCAAAGGCACTTATATCAGAAGTTTAGCAAACGATTTTGGTGCAAGGCTCAATAATGGCGCGTTTTTATATCATCTTAGACGAACAAAAATTGGAAATTATACGATAGAAAATGCCGAAACTATTGAGCAATTCCTGGAAAAAATCGTAACATTATAATTTATTTAAATATGCAGGTTCACAAAGGCATACATCATCTTCCAACATTCAAAAATGCGGTGCTTACTATTGGTACGTACGATGGCGTTCATTTCGGACATCAACAAATTATAAAACGCATCAACGATATTGCAAAGGAAATAAACGGTGAAAGTGTGATGCTTACTTTCGACCCGCATCCACGATTAATTTTAAATCCGAACGACAACAAATTAAAGCTCATTTCTACCATTGATGAGAAAGAAGAATTGTTGGAAAAATTTGGATTAGATCATTTAGTTATTGTAGAATTTTCCAAAGATTTCGCCTCAACTGAAGCAGAAGAATATGTCGAAAATATTCTTATAAAAAAATTTCATCCAAGAAAAATTGTCATCGGCTACGATCATCGTTTTGGGAAAGACAGAAAAGGAAATATCGAGCTTTTGCGCGTACTTTCATCTAAATATAATTACGAAGTAGAAGAAATTCCGGCTCAAACTTTAGATGAAATTTCTGTAAGCTCCACCAAAGTGCGAAACGCTTTATTAGAAGGCAATATCAAACACGCCAACGAGTTTTTAGCACATCCGTTTACCATAAAAGGCAAAGTAGTACACGGCGATAAAATTGGTAGAGTGTTAGGTTTTCCAACTGCCAACATCGAAGTTTCTAATCCGCATAAATTAATTCCAGCTTCAGGTGTGTATGCGGTCAAGATAAAAATTAAAGATAAATTTTACAAAGGTGCGTTGAGTATCGGTTATCGCGAAACTGTTTTTGACAATAGTCATTTGACGATAGAAGTTTTTATTTTGGATTTTGATGGCGATTTATACAACCAAGAATTAGACATGATTTTTGTTGATTACATTCGACCACAAATCAAATACGAAAATTGGGATTTATTGAAAGCGCAAATAGAAAAAGACGTTCAAGCGGTTCGTACTGCTATCCAACTTTGATTTTTTTTGTACCTTGTATAAAACCGAACCTATGTTAGGTATCCAAACATCTGTAACATGTCCTTGGTGTGGCACTTATTACGCAATACATCCAACCACAACAAACTGCAAAAACTGTGGTGGAATTTTACCTAAAGGAAACAGCAAAGAATTAGGCGAAAAACCAAGTTTGCCACCTCGACAATTACCCAAAAAATTCAAACAAAAAGTAATGCTTTGGAAGAATACAAAAGCATTCATCGGATTTATCTTTATTATAGTAGGCATTCCTACTATTCTTGCATTTGGGTTTGGATTAATCTTTTGTATTCTTGGATATTTTCTTTTTAAAAGTGGAAGAGCCGAAGGTAAAGAAAAAATTATGGCATTAGAAAATGGCATCGCTACGGAAGGCGAAATCTTAGATGTCAGCTTTGATACTTCAGAATCTATAAATGGAAGAAATCCTTATCAAATACGATATATTTTTGCTGATAAGAACGGGCAACAACAAATGGATACAGTAAAAAGTTGGGACGACAATAATGCTTTTCGAGAAAAAGGTGATAAAATTTGGGTGGTTTATGTACCCGAAAATCCGCAACAAAGTTCGCCTTGGCCACCAATGGTTTAATTATTTTTTATCATGGCAATATGTGGAATATGATCTTCAATATACCACTCACCTTCTACAACAAAACCATAACTTTCATAAAATTTTTGCAAGTATAATTGTGCTGAAATTTTAATTGGTTCGTTTGGAAATAATTGTTGCATTTGACGCATCGCTTCTTGCATTAATGTTCTGCCTAAACCTTCTTTTCTTCTTTGAGTTTGGCTTACCACTCGACCAATTGAAACGTATTCGTCATAGGAAATTCCTTTCGGCACTAAACGGCAATATGCTAATAATTCTTCTTTTTCATACAAGAATAAATGACAGCAATGTTTGTCTTTGTCATCAACATCTTTATAAATACAATCTTGTTCAATTTGGAAAACTGCTTCGCGCAATTGCAATGCATCATACAGTTGTTGTACGCTTAATTCATTAAAATGTTTAAGAATAAAAACAGGCATTTTAAATTTCTGATTTTAAAACAAGCATTATTCCCCGAAATATTCGGCATAAATATTTTCTGTTTCTTGCAATTTAATGCTGTGCAACTGACATCCTGTAATGTGTGGTTCCAATTGTTGCCAAATGAGCTTCACTAAATTTTCTGTTGTCGGATGAATATCTTTCGGAATAAAATCGACATCTAAATTAAGGTTGGAATGGTCTAATTTATCTACCACAACTTCTTTAATTACCTTACTTAAGGTTTTCACATTCACAATAAAACCGGTTTCCGGATCCGGATTTCCTTTTACGGTTACAAACAAAACATAGTTGTGTCCGTGCCAATTTTTATTCGCACATTTACCAAAAATGGTATCGTTTTCTTCCGGCGACCAATGATTATTATACAGCTTGTGTGCTGCGTTAAATGTTTCTCTGCGCGTCAAATAAACCATCGTACAAAAGTAAATATTTGTTGTTTAGTTTTATGAAGTAAGAAGTTATTTTTTAATTAAACCTTATCTTTGGTAAAACAGATAAACGTGAGCAAAAAAATCACAATTGTTGCCGCTACTAAATTGGAATTAATGCCCATTTTTGAGCAATTTAAGCCAACACCAAGCGATTTTATAGGTTTACATATTGCCAATGAGCACTTACATATTTTAATTACAGGCATGGGCATGATGAATACGGCTGCACATCTATCACTCTATACGCAACAATTCGAGCGCGATTTCTATATTGATGCCGGCATTTGCGGTGCGTTTAATCGAGAATTAAATATCGGCGAAGTGGTGCAAATCAGTTCTGAAACGTATGGCGATTTTGGTGTAGAAAATGACGAAGAATTTCAAGATTTTTTTGATTTAGGTTTTATAGATGCTAAGCAAGATGCGTTTCAATATGGTTTATGCGCGCCTATTCAATCAGAAATTCTTCAACATATAAAATTAAAAAAAGCAAGTTCAATTACGGTAAATAAAGTGCATGGCAACGCAAAAACCATTCAAATCATCCAAGAAAAATACAAAGCTGATACCGAAAATATGGAAGGTTTGGCATTTTATTATGTGATGAAATTGGTACAAAAACCAAGCATTGAAATCCGCGCTATTTCCAATTATGTAGAAAAAAGAAACAAAGATAATTGGGATATTAAAACTGCAGTAGCCAACTTAAACCACGCAATTTTAGAATTGATTTCTTTCTAATTTTTTTGCTGGTAGATGTTGGTTTCTTTTACAATATACAACGGACGATTTTTTACATTATCCATAATTCTTCCTAAATATTCGCCGATAATGCCCAAACAAATTAACTGCACACCGCCGACAAATAAAATACTTACCATCAAAGATGACCAACCTTGCACAACGTTGTGGCGCGCATATTTTTGATACAAAGTATAAAGAATAACCAAAAACGAAATAAACGAAACGAGAAAACCAAGATATGTTGCCAAGCGTAATGGAATATTGGAAAACGAAGCAACACCATCAAATGCAAAGGCAAACATCTTTGAATACGAATACGACGTTTTTCCGGCATAGCGAACATCGCGATTATACAGCACACTCGTTTGATTGAAACCTGTCCACGCAATTTGTCCGCGCAAAAATTTATTGCGTTCCGGCATCGAAATAATGATGTCTTTAATTTTTTTAGAGATGATACGAAAATCGCCGGTATCTAACGGAATTGCTGTATCCGATAATTTATTGATGAGTTTGTAAAACAACTTCGCCGTAAACAATTTATGCCAGGATTCGCCTTTGCGTTCTTCGCGTTGCGCATACACAACATCATATCCATTTTTCCATTTTGCATAAAGTTCGCGAATGAGTTCCGGCGGATCTTGTAAATCAGCATCGATAATAATAATGGCATCGCCTTGTGCATTTTCCAAGCCGGCAAAAACCGCAAATTGATGTCCGAAATTTCTACTAAAATCTATATATTTTACAGATTGATTTTTAGTTGACAATTCCTTTATAACCGACAACGACGCATCTTTGCTGCCATCATTCACAAAAATAAATTCATAATCTTGTGTGAAAGATGTAACAACATCAATTAACCTATCATACAAAATTGACAAACTTTTTTCTTCGTTAAACACCGGAATTATGACTGAAATATCCACGTTATAAAGTTAAAGAATTCTATTTGATTGTCGGATTTTTGTACAAAATAAAATAAACGAATCCATGTTTCCATTCTTGTAGTTTTTCCCATTTTTTCAGTTGATGAAATTGCTCATCTGAAAAATCGTTGCCAACATTAGAATACAACACATAAGGAATGGAATCCAAAGTTTTACCTTGTATATCTATCAAGCGTGTGGAATCAGAATTTAAAAGAGTTTGTTGCTCACTGCACATCATCGGAAACACCGACGCTATTTCTGTTTTTTTGATTTTATTTTCTTGGTTAAATGCGTTCATGCATTTTTGATAAGACAAATACGTCATTGTACAATCCCAAGCATTCGAAATCGGTGCCGGATAAATTTGAAAATTTCCAAGTATCAACAAGCAAGCAATAATTATTCCATACAATACACTTTTATTTTTCAACCAAGACAAAATAGGAATCAGCATCAACACATAAACAATTAAATAATAGCGATGCGCAATCGGGTTTTGAAAAGGAAGAAAGGAAATTGAAAACAGCACAAATGGAACTATACAAATCAAAAAAACTGAATTTATTTTTTTGTATTTGATGAAATAAAACAAGCATAAAAGCGACAACACAACAACACCGACATCAACAAAACATCGAACAATAGAAACAACATTTATTACAAGTTGATTAGCATCTGCAAATCCGCGTTGAGTTATCCAATTTTCAGAAGGTGTTGAAATCAACCAGCCAGTTTCTACATAGTGATAAATCAACCAAACAATTAAAAAAAATATTGCCGGCAAAAAACAAACATTCCACTTCAACCAACTTTTTATATTTTGTTTCTCCAGAAAAAAAATAGATGCGCTAAGTGCTGCAAGTGCAATACTTCCACGTAAGGAAACGCTCACTAACAAAATAGAAAAAAGTGTAAGTAAAAATTTTCGCTGTTTAAAGTAAGCAACTAATGCGGCCAAGTATAAACTCAACATAGCGGCATCGTAACTGACTAAAGTGTATTGCGTTAAAACAGCAGGAATCGAAAAAAATAAAATACAGGCAACAACGTGCAATCTTTTTTCAATTTTAAAGATATTCAACAAGGCAACAAACGAAATTATGCCAAGCAATGTAATTGGCAACATAGCAAGATGTACTGCTAATAATGTCTTGCCGAAAATGAAATAAAATAAAGTAATATACACGTAGAAAAACGGTGGATGTCCGGCATCAAATAATGTTGGAAGTAATAATCCATTCCAACCTTGTTCGAAAAAAAATTGAGAGTTGGTGGACGTTAAAATGCTATCCCAAAAAAACGGCAAATGCCAAGAAAAAATATTTACAACAACCGCTAAAACAATTGCCCAATAATAGCTGTTTTTAAGTGATGTACTCCAATTCATTTAATGCAAAGTACGTAAAATCCAAAAAGTTTTTTAATTAAAATATAAGCCTTAAATTCACATTATGCGCACACTCAAACTCGCCATCTCTCCTTGCCCAAATGATACGTTTATCTTTGATGCTTTGTTGCATAAAAAAGTAGATACCGAAGGTTTAGATTTTGAGTTGGTTTTTGCCGATGTTGAGCAACTCAACCAAGCGACATTTAATGCGCAATACGACATCACAAAGTTGAGTTATCATGCCTATGCTTATGCTTCGGAAAGCTATATTTTATTAAGGTCAGGAAGTGCTTTAGGCAATAATTGCAGTCCGTTATTAATCAGCAAAAAAGCATTAAGTGATGAAGAAGTTGCTCAAGCAAAAATTTGCATTCCGGGAAAATACACTACGGCAAATTTGTTGTTTTCTTTAAAATATCCAAGCGCAAAACAAAAGAAATTTATCGTTTTTTCTGAAATAGAAAATAAAGTTTTGCAAGATGAATTTGATGCCGGCGTAATTATACATGAAAATAGGTTTACCTATGATGAAAAAGGATTGCAAAAAATCATCGACTTAGGCGAATATTGGGAAACAACTTATCAATCGCCGATTCCGTTAGGTGGCATTGCCATTCGCCGTTCGATTGATGTAGAAACGCAACTTGCTGTAGAGCGCATTATAAAAAGAAGTATCGAGTTTGCTTTTGATTATCCTGATTCTTCTAAAGAATTTGTGGCACAACATGCACAAGAAATGAGTGCGGAAGTTTGCCAGCAACACATTCAACTTTATGTCAATAAATTTAGTGTAGCATTGGGTTTCGATGGCGAATTGGCTGTCAATACATTGTATAAAATAGCACGAGAAAAGGAAATTATTCCGGAAATAAATCAGCCGTTTTTTATTGAAGCATAGTTTATTTGCTTGCAAAATCTTCCAACATTTTTAATTGTTGTTGAATAGCAATATTCCATTCTTTTTGTTTAGAATCGTTTGTGCCGTGGTCTGTCTCTCTATCGTATTTATCTTGAAAAACATCCCAATCATCTGAAATTTTATCGCCGTATTTATTGACCAATTTATAATCTTTATGATTTTTGATTTTCTCAGATAAAATTTTTCTCAACTTTCTTGCAAATAATTCTGTGATATCAAAATGCAATTGTTCATGCTGTAACACATAATCAAATTGAGCTTCCTTATTGCTCCACGAAGCTTTCGGATATAACCGTGCTTCTACAATATATGAAATTTCATTATTACTGACAGAACAGCCATAAGTTATAGAAGTAGAAACTTTAGCAGCCTCAACTGAATATTTTGATACTTTATAATTCTCTTTAAAATCGTTCCAAGTTAATTTTCTATTGGCGCTCCAAGTAAAATATGTAGAATATTTGCCCGGTAGTTCAAACGAAAAATTCTCGTTTTGAAAAACAAGCAAAAGGAGGCTAAATAGAACGAAACGAAACATAACGTAATAACGCAAAAATTGTTCCTAATATTTTATTTGTTTAGTTGAATAAGGAGAAACTGCTTATTATATACATCAAATTTTTCTATCAAATCGTCGATAAATTGCTGACCAAAAACAGCATAATAAGCAGAAAAATTTTCGACGCGTTCTTGCAAAGAAAGATTGGGAAATAATTGTGATTTTATCTTTTCAATTCTGTTCAATTCTACTTCATTTTTTTGTTTTAAGGCACGCATAAAACGTTTTTGAAGATTGTCGATATTGTTTAATGTTTTCTGCAACTCCGCACCTACTGAATTTATTAAACTCGCATCAATTTGTTCGGCAATTTTTTGTAATGAATTATATTGAAGTTGTATTTCATTTTTAATTGTTGACACATCAATATCTTCGTCGTTATGTTGGGTAACAAAATCTTTTTTTAATTGCTCAATATCTTTAAAAAAATCTTCAACAGAAAAATCTAATTTTTCAATTTTATTTTTGGTAGAATCATCAACTAATAAAGCAGAATTCCTTAGAATTAATTGAGGAAAATTTACTTTATAATATTCAAAAGTTGTTTTTAGTTGTAACCAATATGCCAACTCACCGCCGCCACCAATATAGGCAACAGCCGGCAATATTTTTTGTTGGAATAATGGACGCAAAATAACGTTAGGCGAAAATCGTTCAGGATGTTGATGCAATTCGTTTATAATTTCATCTTTAGAAAAAGAAATTCCCGAATTTAGTATTTTATATTGCTTGGATTTTTTATCCAATTCTATTCGTTCTCTCTTATTTTTGGTTAGATAAAATAAATTAATTGCACGTGGAAATGCTTGTTGTATATAGCCTTGTGCTTCTAATGCTTCCGATTGTTTGGTTACGAGCTGATGAGTTTGTTGATTTACTAATTCATCTTTAAAAATGGGAATTAATGCTTGTTTAAAATCAGCATCATTTCCATCTACAACCAATAAACCATATTTTCCAAACAATGCATTTACTAGAAAACGTGTTGCATGAGCTAATGTATTTTGTTGATATGCTTTTACAAAAATTGAAATTAATTCATCTGCAAAAAGTTGCTTACCAACTATCGTTTTTATTTCTTCTATTAAAGGTAAAATACTTTGTGTTTGATATTCGCCGGTTGCACCATGTTGTTTATCGTTCCATTCAATTTTTTTATTGTATAAATGGATGTGATTGATTTCTTCAAAGTCGTGGTCTTCGCTTCCTAACCAATAAATTGGCACAAAATGAAAGTTTGGATTTTTATCATTCAGTTGTTTACACGTTGAAATAGTTTGCGCAATTTTATAAATAAAATAAAGTGGGCCGCCAAAAATATTCAACTGATGCGCCGTTACTACACAAAACGTATTTTCGCTTTCTAATGCTTGGATTTGTGCTTGTATATTTTCATTTTGAATAGCATTATTTTGATATTGTTTTCGTATTGTATTCGCTAATTTTTTGCGGTCAATATTTTCATTTTTTTTATCGGCAACAATTTGTGGAATCGTCTCAATCGTGCGATTATATTGATAGAACTGACTTAATGATTTTTTTTGTTCGATGTAATCTAACATCAACTTAGAAAAATAATGCGTCTGCGAAAATGGAATGTGCATGTTGTTTTTGTTGGTTAGCTTTCCGTTACTTCGCCGTACAAATCGAAGTCGGTGTTGTCGGTTATTTTCACATTACAAAA
>JAGQYE010000047.1 GCA_020436225.1 Bacteroidota bacterium
AATGGCGTTGGAACAAAAGCAGTGAATGCGCTTTCAACTTATTTCAAGGTAGCATCGGTGCGTGATGGCGAAATTAAAGTAGCTGAATTTGATAAAGGTGTTTTGATTAACGACCATAAAATTGCCAAGACAACAGAAAAAAATGGAACATCATTTCAGTTTTATGCCGATAATTCTATCTTTAAAAATTTTCATTATGTTGCCGATTTTATTCGAGAGCAATTGTGGAATTATGCGTATTTGAATTCCGGTTTGACAATTAATTTCAACGGCGAAAAATATGTATCGAAAGAAGGTTTAAAAGATTTATTGACCAAGAAAACGAATGATGCAGAATTGCGTTATCCGATTATTCATTTAAAAGAGAATGATATTGAAATTGCATTGACGCACAACAATCAATATGGCGAAGAATATTATTCATTTGTAAACGGACAATACACTACACAAGGAGGCACGCACTTGTCAGCATTTAAAGAAGCAATTGTAAAAACGGTTCGTGAGTTTTATAAAAAACAATTTGAAGCTTCAGATATTCGTCAAGCTATTGTTGGTGCCGTTTCTGTGCGTGTGCAAGAGCCGGTTTTTGAATCGCAAACAAAAACAAAATTAGGCTCGCAAAATATGTGGGAAAATGGACCAAGTTTGAAGTCATTTGTTAATGATTTTGTAAAAGATAAATTAGATGCTTTCTTGCACAAAAATCCAACAGTTGCTGACGCCTTATTGAAACGTATTCAGCAATCGGAAAGAGAACGCAAAGATTTATCAGGCATAAGAAAATTGGCAAATGAACGTGCAAAATCAGCCAATTTACACAACAAAAAATTACGTGATTGTCGTGTGCATTATACCGATGAAAAAAATGAATTACATGCAGAAACTACTTTGTTTATTACAGAAGGCGACTCAGCTTCAGGTTCAATAACAAAAGCGAGAAATCCACAAACGCAAGCGGTGTTTTCGTTGCGCGGAAAGCCGTTGAATTGTTATAGTTTAAGTAAGAAAATTGTTTACCAAAATGAAGAATTTAATTTATTGCAACATGCTTTAGATATTGAAGAAGACGTGGACAATTTGCGCTATAACAATGTCGTAATTGCTACCGATGCTGATGTGGATGGCATGCATATTCGTTTGTTGTTGATGACGTTTTTCTTGCAATTTTTTCCTGATTTAGTGAAGAAAGGACATTTGTATGTGTTGATTACGCCTTTGTTTCGTGTGCGCGATAAGAAAGAAACGATTTATTGCTATTCGGAACAAGAAAAATTACAAGCGATAAATAAATTAAAAGGTAAACCGGAAATTACGCGTTTTAAAGGATTAGGAGAAATTTCGCCGGCTGAGTTTGAGCAATTTATTGGTGAAGATATGCGTTTAGAACCTGTCGTGTTAAAAAGCAACCAAAGTATTGAGCAGTTGCTGGAATATTATATGGGAAAAAATACGCAAGACAGACAAGAATTTATCATCAATAATTTGAAGGTGGAGAAAGATGAAGTAGAAGCTGAATCATTAGTAGAAGCGTAGTTATTCTTTTGTTTCAAGCATATATTCTAAGCTCAAGCCAACGTCTTCATACATATTTTTTAGTGCAATTGTGTAATCATATACATTGCCGGTTTTTGAGTCTTCAAAAGTTGTTTCCCACATTGGAAAAGTACCATCATCATTTCTAATTTTTTTGAATTTTGAATTAAAATAATTCAGCAAATCAATTTTTAATGTCATTTCTTGAATTGTATCATTTAGGAAAACATCAACCGTAATAATATCTAATTTATTTTTTGGATTTAAGAAATATTGAATATTGGCATATTCGATAAATTGAGAAGTATCGTTTGGAAAATCTAATTCATAAAATAAATGATCAGAAGTGGCTTCGTAAAGTTTAGCGTTTTCAGTTTGCTTTATATTTTCGGCTGAGGAATTGAAATCGATTCCTCTAAAAACAGACGTATTTTTGTTTGTCAATAAAGGAGAAAAATAAGGCGAATTTATTTTTGTTTCTTCTTTAGATGAATTATTCTTACAAGCATAAAACGAGCTTATTATTATAAAGAATAGTAAAACTATTTTTATTTTTTTGATTTTATGAATGCTCATTTTTTGGATGGTTTAGAGTAAGATGAAATTATAATTCGTTATACATAGTTTCCAAAAATTTTCGAATATTTTTTAGACGCGAAATAATTTCTGCATGGTCAGAAATGGTTTCATTATCTTTTTCTTTTAACTTCTTCTTCGCTCCATCTAAAGTATAACCTTTTTCTTTAACAAGATGATAAATTAACCTAAAATTTTCGATGTCTTTCTTGGTATAAAGTCGATTTCCTTTTTGTGTTTTTCTTGGTTTTAAAATATCAAATTCGGTTTCCCAAAAGCGAATTAAAGATGTTGCTACACCAAATTGTTTGGCAACTTCACTAATGGAATAATATAATTTCTCTATTTCTTTTTCTTTATAAGGCATAGTTGTTTTGATTTCAGATTTATGATTTTAGATTTCAGATTTCAGATTTATTATTATTCTTAATACTCACTACTCAATACTTTCTATTCTCAATCAAATGCTTGGTTGCGTTGGTCGGCAATTTTTAGCATTTGGTCGTATTGCTCCGGCGTTAAATCATTAAAGAAATAATTCACCGGATTTATTTTTTCTCCGTTTTTCCAAACTTCATAATGGCTGTGTGGTCCTGTAGATTTTCCGGTACTTCCGACCAATGCAATGGTTTGTCCACGTTTCACTTTCTGTCCAACACGTACTAAAATTTTGCTGTTGTGTCCATATAGAGTTTCGTAGCCATAACCATGATTTATCAATACTTTATTGCCGTAACCATCGCCTTGAGAACCGGCAATTTCAACAACGCCATCGCCAGTAGCATAAACAGGAGTTCCGGTTGGTGCAGCAAAATCCAGTCCGGTATGTAGTCGTTTAGTTTTATAAACCGGATCGATGCGATAGCCAAATCCGGAAGCAATACGTTTTAAATCTTTATTGGAAATTGGTTGAATGGCAGGAATACATTCCAACATTTTTTCTTTATTATTTATCAATTGAACAAGCTGATCGTAAGATTTAGATTGCACATAAGCTTGTTTTTCCAATTGCTCTAATTTACTTAAAGTACTACTAATAATTTTTTGGTCGGGTTGCCCTTTTAGTTGAGAATAAATTTGTGCTTCATTTATAACACCTTCTCTCAAATTTTCAGGAAGTGGCTCCGCTTCAAAAATTACTCGATAAATATTATCATCTCTATTTTCTAAATCGTGTATAACATTATTTAATTCGTCCACCCGATTTTCCAATATTTCATATTTATCTTCCATTTGTTTTAATTCTTGTTTTTTACGTTGCTCAACAGGTGTATCAAAAATGCTGAAACCGGCAACCATAGCCAAAAAACCGAAGAAAAAAGCAGAA
>JAGQYE010000001.1 GCA_020436225.1 Bacteroidota bacterium
CAAATGGAAACAAATCTAAATTTTGGGCAAGCCTTAGAAGCCCTAAAACAAGGCAAACGAGTACAGCGTGAAGGCTGGAATGGTAAAGGAATGCATATCTTTTTGGAAGAGCATTTTGAATTTTTAATCCCTGCTGGCGCATTCAAAGGGCAAAAGCGAAAGTATGAACCTGTAATTTGTATGTTCACAGCGCAAGAAACTACTCAACCTGGCTGGTTAGCTTCTCAGCCCGATATGCTTTCGGAAGATTGGCGAGTGGTAGAGGATTAAAAATTAGGGCTTCTAAGGCGGTTACTTCAATCGGTAGCCGTCTTAGCATTGCCTACAACGGCAACTTGTAAGAATAGTAGCCGACTTTGAAGCAATAACTTATCAAATTACAACGAATGTTAAATATAGATAGTAGCTTAAATAAACCGCTTAACTCGGCTATTATTTTTACAAATTGTTAGGCAACGTTTATTATGAAAGATTTAAAAACTGAAATTGAAAACTTAGAAACATTTGTAAATAACTCAAATATGCCAACTAATGAAAATGCTTGGTATGAGTTCTGCCAAAAAATTGAAGATTGTATTTCGGACATAAATAGAGAATTTGATTATTATGAAAACGAAATGACTGAAAAGGATAAAGAAATTGAAACCTTAAATGATATGTTGGATGAAATTAAGAGGATGGTTTCTTAATGTTGCCTAACGGTTGGCTGTATGGTGGCGTGTGGAATTACTTGCACCGACCTACGAACAACCACAACAGATAATATAATGTAGAACTTTTAAAACTTGTACGAAGCCCACATGCACTATACAGCGTGTTAGCCACAGTACATTATACGAGATTTGATATGAAATATATGGGAAGCAAGGCAAGATACGCTAAAGAAATTTTGCCTATAATATTAAAGAACCGAAAGCCCGAACAATGGTACATAGAGCCTTTTGCTGGTGGGATGAATATGATTGATAAAGTACAAGGCAACAGAATAGCAGCCGACAACAACAAATATTTAATTGCTATGTGGGATGGGTTGATGCAAGGTAGAGAGTACCCAACCGAAATACCGAAAGAATTTTATGCAGATGTGAGAGACTGCTTTAATGGCAAAAACACCAACTACGATGATTTTATGATAGGTTGGGTTGGCTTTATGGCTTCTGCTAATGGTAGATTTTTTGAGGGTGGATATAGTGGCAAATCCAACACTAAAATTGGAACAGAACGAGACTATGTTGCTGAAGGTATTCGTAATATACAAAAACAAATACCTTTGATGCAGGGAACTAAATTTATACATGCCGACTACCGAAATATTGAAATGCCTAAAGGTAGCATTGTATATTGCGACATACCATACAAAGGAACTAAACAGTACACAACAAGTAAAGGGTTTGACCACAACCAATTTTGGAATTGGGTGCGTAGGGAAAATAGCAATTATAAAATATTTGTGAGCGAGTATGCAGCACCTAATGACTTTGAATGTGTGTGGGAGAAAAAGGCTCGAAGCTCACTTTCTGCAAACGGTAAAATAGGAGGAAGCAAAATTTCGACTGAAAAGCTATTTCAGTATTGTGGCTAACGGTTAATGTTTGCGCTGAAAGCGATTAAATAACTAAAAATTATCAATATATGAAACACTTGCAGATACTTACAAACCTACGCATAGCACTGAACCGCTTTTTGCGTAAACATATTGTTACCTGCCGTTTTATTTTACGGTCTGGCGACAAAGTTTGGGTAAATATCATTCCGAATGATGATAAAATTCAAAAACAACAAGCCGAAATAGATGGTTTCAGAGCTTACGGAATTTGCTATAAAAACCATCCTGTTAGATGGCATCATTACTGTACAGGTTTATTTTACGGGTTTGGCTATCATTCGGATGGGTATGCTATTGTTTGCAAAAAGAAATGGCATTTATATCCTGCGATATTGATTGAAAAAATCAGAGTTAAATTACCTACCAATGTAGCTTTGTGGCTACATCTTGAAAATGGCAGGTAACTTGTTGCTAAAAGCTATTGTGAAAAAAACCCAACAATGACAGCACCTAACAGGCATATCTGTTTACGATTTGCACAAATAAAAGACGTTTTTCTTTTTGCAACTTGTGAAAAATTAGTGGTTGACTTGGAGGGTAATATATGGTATCCAGAATTCTACAAAGGTTCTACATATTTCCGCAAACGAGGATTTCAGTATCGGGTTGCAAAATCGACCCTTATCAGAAATTCTAAGCCATGTAATGTAATACTATGATTTGCTCCAACTGCAGAAATAAGTTCACCCCGGATTACCCTGGGCAAAGTGTATGCAGCTTCATCTGCAAGATGGAGAAGCTGCGCAAAGACAGAGATCGGGCAAGAGCCAAGAACGCCGTGAGGTTTGACAAGCCAAAGGACAAATCTTTGAAATAATGTCGCATTACGTTTACGATTTAGATAAAAGAGAAGTCCGTTTTTACGGAACTGAACTTGAATGTATAGAATGGATTAACGACCATTCTGGTGATTTTGAAATTCGTGG
>JAGQYE010000048.1 GCA_020436225.1 Bacteroidota bacterium
TTAACGGCGAGCGGCGCAACGAGCTATAGTTGGACACCAAACATTGGAAGTAGTGCAACGGTAACCACACCTGCATTAACAAGTAATACAAATTATACGGTAATCGGCACTACGAATGGATGTAGCGACACAGCGACAGCCACAGTAACAGTAAAAGCAGCATTTAATGTAAGTGTAAATAATGCAAGCATCTGTGCAGGAGCAACAGCCGACTTAACAGCAAGCGGAGCAACAACATATAGCTGGACACCAAACATCGGAAGCGGAGCGAGTGTAACAACACCTGTTTTAACCAGCACAACAAACTATACAGTAGTAGGCACGAGCAATGGTTGTAATGATACAGCAACAGCTACTGTAACGGTAAAACCAAAACCAAGCGTAAGTGTCAACTCACCAACCATATGTAGTGGAGCGACAGCTAACCTAACAGCAAGCGGAGCAACGACATATAGCTGGAATCCAAACATCGGAAGCGGAGCAAGTGTAACGACACCTGCATTAACCAGCAATACCAACTACACCGTAGTAGGTACAACGAATGGATGTAGCGACACAGCCGTATCTACAGTAACGGTAACAAGCAGTGCACCGACAGTAAGTATCTCTGCGTCAGCAACGACAGTATGTGCAGGCACAGAAGTAACCTTGACAGCAAGCGGAGCTACTACTTATAGTTGGACATCAGCAGAAACAGGCACAACAAGTGGCTCTACTTTGACCTTTACACCAGCAAATACGGTAAAAGTAGTAGTAGAAGGAACAATAAGTGGTTGTGGAACATCAGATAAAGATTCAGTGGAGATAACAGTAAACGCGAAACCAAATGTAAGTGTGAACTCAGAAACGATATGCAGTGGCGAAACAACGACATTAACGGCAAGTGGAGCAACAAGCTACACCTGGACACCAAATATTGGCAGCAGTGCAAGCGTCACCACACCAACATTAAACACGACAACAAACTATACCGTAATTGGCACAACAGGAAGTTGTAGTGATACAGCCATATCAACCGTAACAGTCAATGCGACACCGAGCACACCAAGTATTACGCAAAACAGCGGCAGTGATACGTTATACTGCACAACAATAGTAGCAGGAGCGAGCTATGAATGGTATGAAGGCAGCACTTTAGTATCGACAACCTCAGTGCCATACTATGTAATAGAACACTCAGGCGTGTATAGTGTAAAAGTGAAGAGCTTGAATTGTAATTCAGCAATATCAGCAAACTTTAACGCAGTATTTACGGCAATAGATGTACACTCCAAAGCAGTAAGTTTATTGGAATTGTATCCGAACCCGACAGAAGGCAAGTTGCAGTTGAATATGAACTTAGTGAAGAAAGGAGAAGTAGAGATAGAAATATACACGTTAGAAGGTAAGATACTATATCAACAAAAATATGGAGAGACGAAGAGTGTAACCGAGCAGATAGAGATGAGTGAATATGCAAAAGGCGTGTATATCGTGAAGATAAAAGTAGATGCAGAAAATATCTATCAAAAAGTAATCAAACAATAAGATAGAATACGCACTAAACCATAAAAAATCCCCGACAAAATAGGTCGGGGATTTTTTTATTTATTGCAAAAAGACAATTAATTCAGTCGGTGGAAATATTTAGCAAATTGCATCATAGCAGCAATATTTGTTACTTTAATTTGTCCACCCATAAACGCCATTGTTGGGTCTAATCTTCCGAGCTCTATATCTTCATAAACCTTAGCATCGGCAGTAATTACGCATTCAGGAGAGCCTACTAAACCTTGTTCTACTTTAGCATTTCCATTTTCCACTAATAAAGTGTATTGTCCACCTGTATCTCCATTCAAATCAAATTGAAAAGTAGTATTGTAATTTGCTGCTTTATCTTTTTTAATTCTTAATGGAATAGATTCAATAATTTCTTTTGCAGTGGTTGGATTTCCCCAATCGCTTTTGCTCAATGTTGAAGAGGTTGATTTAACGTCTTCTGTGGCAGAATATACTTTTTTATATCGAACATCATCAATAATTATTTTAGATAAAATTTCGCGCATAATTTGCGTAGTGCCGCCAACAATTGTGCCTACGCGCGCATCGCGATAAGCACGTGCAATAGGGAAATCTTCCATATAGCCATATCCACCGAACATTTGCAGGCATTTGTCCACTATTTTATTGCCTAATTCAGTCATATATAATTTTACCATAGACGCTTCTTTCACGGGTACTTGTCCATTTTGTAACATCCAGCAAGTATGATAGGTCATTTGTTTTCCGGCTTCTAATTCTGTATAGAGTTGAACAATTTCATGTCGCAATACTTGGAATTTTTTTATTGGACGACCAAATGCTTCTCGTTCATTCATATATTTTAAGGTAGATTCCAAACAATGTTCACTTCCTCCAATAGCTAACATGCCGGCAACTAAACGCTCTACTTGAAAGCTCTCCATGATATAAAAAAATCCCATGCCTTCTTTTCCTACTAAATTAGAAATCGGAACTTTGACATTATCAAATGCTAATTCGCCTGTATCGGAAGAATGCCAGCCAATTTTTTTAAGTTGAGAAGATGTAAAACCCGGCGTTCCTCTTTCTACTACAATCAAACTAATGCCTTTAATTCCGGCTTTGTCGTCTGTTTTGCAAGCCACCACAACAAAGTCGCAGAAATGCCCATTTGTAATAAAAGTTTTGGAACCATTGAGTATATAATAATCACCATCTTTTACCGCAGTTGTTCGCATACTTTGTACATCAGAGCCACCAAAAGGTTCTGTAATAGCAATAGCACCAACTTTTTTGCCCTCGATAGAAGGTTTTAAGAATCGTTCTTTGAGCTCATGACTTCCTGCTTCTGCTATGTGATTAGTAGCCATATATTGATGTACACTTATAGCTGCGCAAACACCGGAGTAATTGCATTTTGCTAATTCTTCTAAATAAGCACAAGTATAAAATATATCGGCTTTGCTTCCACCATAAGCTTCTTCGTGGTTGATGCCGATAAATCCTTGTTCACCGAGTTTGATAAATAAATCGCGTGAAATTTTTTCTTCTTTTTCCCATGTGTCGCCATAAGGTTTAATTTCTTTTTCTACAAATTGACGAACGCTTTGGCGGAATAATTCATGTTCTTCAGTAAAATAAAGTGATGTCATAATTTTTATTTTAAGCTAAAATAGTTAATGATAAGATACGTGCAACTAAAAAATCATCGTATAGAAATTAATTAACTAATGTTATTTTGAAAGATGCTCTAAATCTTAGATAAATAAAATCTATGAATGTATAAATAATCTTTAAGCATCATTAACATTAGTTTAGTAGAGTAATATATAACTTTACATAGTAAATAACTTAGTTAAGATAAAAAATATATTATATGAAAATGCTCAATTTTAGATCTCAGGTAAAATCAGCTACATTAGTTTTAAAACCACATGCTGTAAAATTGACTCGCGATGTTAATGATGCTGATGATTTAATTCAGGAAACTATTTTACGTGCGTTGACTAACGAAGATAAATTTCAACAAGGAACAAATATAAAGGCATGGTTATTTACCATTATGAAAAATATTTTCATAAATGATTACAGAAAAAAAGTAAAACGCAATACTATATTAGATACGACTGATAATTTGCATTATTTGAATTCTGCCATAGTAACTACAAATGCCGGCGAAAGAAGTTTTGTAATGAACGATATTAGAAATGCACTTATGAAAATTTCACACGAATTACGTGTTCCGTTTTTAATGCATTACAAAGGATATAAATATCAAGAAATTGCAGAACAATTGAACTTGCCGTTAGGAACTGTAAAAAGTAGAATCTTCTTTGCCAGAAAAGAATTGAAGTCTTTGTTGGAAAATGATTATAGATAAACAATCAACGTTTTCTTATTTTTTTTTACTTAAATTCTTTTATTTAGAAAAATTACCACATATTTGTGCGTAATAATTATTATGAAAAAGAAAAGTATCATCATCGCATTTTTCGTTTTTATCCTAAATTTCTTTTATCCTAATTTCTTACAAGCACAAACGAAAGACGAATTAAAATCGGCAATTAACCGAGTTTCACGCGTAATCACATATCAAGACCAAGAATTTTTTGCACAA
>JAGQYE010000049.1 GCA_020436225.1 Bacteroidota bacterium
CGTGGTTCAGTGATGATTTTAGGTCCGCTTTTAGCTCGTTTCAAACGCGCGTATCTGCCTACGCCGGGCGGAGACAAAATTGGTCGAAGACGCTTAGACACACATTTCTTAGGTTTTGTAGAATTAGGAGCAAAATTCCATTTTGATAAAGTCAATTCTTTTTATTCTTTATCGGCAAAAAAGCTAATCGGGAAATATATTTTATTAGAAGAACCATCCGTAACTGGAACGGCAAACATCGTAATGGCAGCCGTTTTAGCCGAAGGAACAACTACCATTTTCAATGCAGCTTGTGAACCTTATTTGCAACAACTTTGCACCATGCTCAACAAAATGGGCGCAAAAATTTCAGGCATCGGTTCAAATCTTTTAACAATTGAAGGTGTACAAAAATTGAGTGGCACGCAACATCAGCTTTTGCCGGATATGATTGAAATAGGCAGTTTTATTGGCTTGGCTGCGATGACAAAATCCAACATTACCATCAAAAATTGTCGCTTGGATATGCTTGGATTAATTCCAAAATATTTCCAAAAATTAGGCATACAATTAGAATTTAAAGGCGATGATATTGTAGTACACGGTCAAGAACCTTATGAAATACAAACGTTTATTGATGGCTCAATTCTAACTATATCTGACGGACCTTGGCCGCTTTTTACGCCGGATTTATTAAGCATTGTTTTAGTAACGGCAACACAAGCAGAAGGCAGCGTTTTAATCCACCAAAAAATGTTTGAATCAAGATTATTCTTCGTAGATAAATTGATTGACATGGGCGCAAAAATTATTCTTTGCGATCCGCACCGAGCCACTGTAATTGGCATCAACAGAGAATATGCATTACGTGGCATCAATATGAGTTCGCCGGATATTCGTGCCGGTGTTTCCTTGCTAATTGCGGCACTTTCTGCCGAAGGCAAAAGCAGAATTTCCAACATTCACCAAATCGACAGAGGCTATCAATACATCGATACAAGATTACAAGCCTTAGGTGCCGAAATAAAGCGATTGTAAACCAATTCAACTATAATTTATGAAAATTATTTCCATTTTATTGCTTAGCTTTTTTTCATTTAAAAGTTGCATGCAAGAAAAATCTGTTTTATATGTTAAGATGGATAATGCTTATGGATTAAAAGCAAATGATGCTGTTGTGTGTAAAGGTGTGGAAGTTGGAAATGTGGAAGACGTTCAAATCAAGAATAACCAAGTAATCGCCACAATTGAACTGAAACAAGATTACAAGCCGACCAAAGGAACTATTGCACAAGTAAAAATGGAAAACTTCTTAGGTAAGAAAAATTTAGAATTATTTCCGACAGAAAATACAATTCTGCTTGCTAATGGAGATACTATTTCCGCAAAAAATAGTGATGCTATTTCTATTTTAGAAGATATTATAAAATCAAACAACATTGATTCATTAAAGAACAGTCTCAACTTTGATGATTTCAACTTAGACTCTTTGCCTGTAAATATAGATTCGTTAGGAATTGATAAGTATATAGAGAAAGCTAAGAAAATAATGGATTTAGACAAATTATTTCAATAAAAAATCCACTTAAAATATCACATTTATTTAATGGAAAAATGTGGAAAACTACCGTCGTTTTTGACTGATTTACCCATACATTTTCGTATCTTTGTTTGTCTGATTTTTGGCTAACAAAAACGTCCGTTTTTTATGTTGTTTTAGCTAAAAATTATACATCTCAAATCTCAACTTAGAACACAGAAAAAATGAGCGAAGAACTTATTGAAGAAGTAAAGAAAAATGCTTCGTATGGTGCCGATAATATCACGGTTTTAGAAGGCTTAGAAGCCGTTCGTAAGCGTCCGGCCATGTATATCGGCGACATCAACGTGCGCGGTTTACATCACTTAGTATATGAAGTAGTTGATAACTCTATTGACGAAGCACTTGCCGGCCATTGTAAAAATATTTTTGTTACCATTCACGAAGATAATTCTATTTCTGTTTTAGATGATGGTCGTGGTATTCCTGTCGATATTCATCCTAAAGAAAAACGCTCGGCATTAGAAGTGGTGTTAACTGTCTTGCATGCCGGCGGTAAATTCGATAAAGATTCCTATAAAGTTTCCGGTGGTTTACACGGCGTTGGTGTTTCTTGCGTGAATGCACTTTCTACACATTTAAAAGCAACTGTTTATCGCGGTGGCAAAGAATATCAACAAGAATTTAATATCGGTATTCCGCAATATTCAGTAAAAGAAGTAGGCACAACAGACAAAAGAGGTACAAAAATTCACTTCAAACCGGATGATACTATCTTTACTGTTACCACATACAACTACGAAACTTTAGCAGCCAGAATGCGAGAGTTGGCATATTTGAATCGTGGGATCAGCATTACCATAACAGACGAAAGAAATAAAGATGAGAATGGCGTCGCATTTTCAGAAAATTTTTATTCTGAAGGTGGCTTAAGAGAGTTTGTTACATTCTTAGATAAAACTCGTCAAGCTCTTATTCCGGAAGTGATTTATATGGAAGGTATTAAAGATAATGTTACTGTAGAAGTGGCTTTCCAATACAACGATTCTTACAACGAGAATATTCATTCGTATGTAAACAACATCAACACCATTGAAGGCGGAACGCATGTTGTTGGTTTTCGTAGAGCATTAACGCGTGTTTTTAAATCGTGGGCAACCAAGAACGATTTATTTAAAAATGTAAAAACAGAAATCAACGGCGAAGATTTTAGAGAAGGCATTACGTGCTTGGTTTCTGTTAAAGTGCCTGAACCACTTTTTGAAGGTCAAACCAAAACCAAACTCGGCAACTCTGAAGTTGATGCGATTGTTGCCGGCGTTGTGGGCGAGCATTTAGAATATTATTTGGAAGAACATCCGAAAGAAGCCAAAACTATTGTCAATAAAGTCATTTTAGCGGCAACAGCACGCGCAGCAGCAAGAAAAGCACGCGAGTTAGTACAACGCAAAAGTGTATTAGGTGGCGCCGGTTTGCCTGGAAAACTTTCCGACTGTTCCGACAAAGATCCGGAAGCTTGCGAATTGTTTTTAGTTGAGGGCGACTCAGCCGGCGGAACAGCAAAACAAGGCAGAAACCGCGCTTATCAAGCTATTTTACCTTTAAGAGGAAAAATATTGAATGTAGAAAAAGCAATGGAACACAAGATTTACGAAAACGAAGAAATAAAAAATATATTTACGGCATTAGGCGTTACCAAAGGCATTGAAGGCGATGATAAAGCATTAAATATAATCAAATTGCGATACCATAAAATCATCATCATGTGCGATGCCGACGTGGATGGAAGTCATATCACCACGTTGATATTGACATTCTTCTTCAGGCACATGAAAGAGTTGATTGAAAGAGGTTACATCTACATTGCATCGCCGCCATTGTATTTAGTGAAGAAAGGCAATAAAGAAAAATATGCTTGGGACGATGTTACTCGACTTGCAGCAATCAAAGAAATTGCCGGCGATGGAAAAGAAGAAAGCGTGCATGTTCAACGTTACAAAGGTCTTGGAGAGATGAACGCCGAGCAACTTTGGGAAACAACTTTAAATCCGGAAACGCGTACATTGAAACAAGTAACTATTGAAAATGCAGCCGAAGCCGATTCTATTTTTTCTATGTTGATGGGCGATGAAGTGCCGCCACGCAGAGAGTTTATTGAAACACATGCTAAATATGCTAAGATTGATGTTTAACGATTTCTAAAATGAAGCACGCTCCATTTCCATTTCGTCTTTTATATGTCAGTTGTATTATTTTTATTACACTTACCACTATTGGTATGTTGTATTATCCGGGAGGCACATTAACCAACCATTACGCTCGTGGCTACGATTTTTTCAATAATTTCTTTTCTGATTTAGGTAGAACTAAAACATTTATTGGCGAAAGCAAATGGATTTCATTTTTCTGTTTCGAGTTTGCTTTGATTTTACATTCTACTGCCATTTTAATTTTCAATCTAAATTTTTTGAGAAATACCAACAGCAAACAACTTAACAAAGTTGCTTATTATACAGCATTTGTTTGTGGTATTTTATTTCCTATTTTCTTAACAGGCATAGCACTTACACCTTGCGATTTGTATTTGCCTCAACATTTAGATTTTGTATTCGCAGCATTTGGCACATTAGTACCTTTAAGTTTTTCCTATTTTATTTTAATTCGCAAACACGATATTTTACCTAATCGATATGGTAATGTATTATTGTTTATTGTAATTGCAATTGTAGTTTATATTGGTTTAATGAAATTCGGACCAAATCCAAAAGAAACACCTTATGTGCAACAAACTGCTCAAAAGGCAATTGTGTATACTATGATATTTAGTTTATTATACTTGGCAAAAGGTTGTATTGATTATTCAACTCAGCTATTAGAGCACAAAAAATTCCAAGCATAAAATTTAGGTAAATTTTATTTTCCGCCAACACCAAATCCAAATCCCATATTTAATATTAATGGCAGTTCATCACTAAAAGTGCCTTGATAAATAGACTCGTCATTATCCAAAACATTATACAACAACGAAATATAAAATGAACCAATCTTTCCTATTGGTGCAGCATAACCGACACCTAACAACAAGTGATGCACCCACAATCTCTTATTTAAGTCGAAATAAGATGGTTTATTTACAGGATCGAAACGCGCCTCTAAATATAGACCTTTATACAAGTAACCTTTAGCATATACATCAGCTCCATAAACAAAAAAACTAACAGCATAATTGCTCGAGTATCGATAACGCTGGTAAATAAGAATTGGACCTCCACCTAATTCCAAACGTTTTTTCGCCATCAAATAGCCAATAGTTGGCGATACATTTACATAAGTATAAGTACCAAATTGTAAACCGAAACTCCCGCCAATTCTAAGGTTGTTGAGTTTTTCTTTTTTCTTTTCTAATTTACTTAAGGCATCTTCATTTCCTGATTCTTCTTTTTTATCGCTTCTATCAACTTGCCTCGATTCCCGTGAATTTTGTGTGTTCGACAAAGTATCTATTATTCGTGCAGGTTCATCATAAATTTCGTCTTGCGCAAAAACAGAAATAGTTATTAGGCTGAAAACAAAACATAAAAGAAGATGAGAAATTGGTTTCATATAGTTCAATTAATAGAAATTCTATACTAAAACGTACTTTTGTATAAAATAGTTTGCATTGAATTTCTTCATAAAAATACTTGCAATTTTTATCATTTTCTCTACCGAATCTGAAGTATTTGCACAATTAAGTTTAAAAAATATCTTTTTAGAAAACAAATACTTAACCTATGGCATGAGTGGAATTTATATGTTGCATAATGAGGCAGCTTTTGCTCAAAAAAAAACAGGAAATAGCGAACCTTCTATTTGTGTTTATAATAAAAATAATGAATTGGAAAGTCAATATAAATTGGCAGATTTTACTTCAGAAAACAATGTCAATCAAACTAAACTTCGATTTCTTGGATTATCTAATACAGATAAATATTTCTTGTTTAGCTTAGATTGCAGTCAGCCTTACAGAAACTCTACAACTTGTACATATTATCTCGGCACAAAATCCGGAAAAATATTTCCTATTAGTAATGCATCACAATATTTTCCAACCTTTTCATCAAAAGATAAATATGTTGCTTATGTAAAAGGCAATGATTTATTCTATAAAAATTTAGAAACTGAAACAGAAGTTCAGATAACAAAAGACGGCGAATGGAATAAGATAATAAATGGAAAAAGTGATTGGGTTTATGAAGAAGAATTTTCGCTTACACATGTTTTCAAATGGAACGCACAAAGCAACAAAATTGCCTACTTAAAATTTGATGAGAGCAACGTAAAATCATATTCTATGTCGATGTATAATGGTGCAAATTATCCTTCATTATACACCTATAAATACCCAAAGGTTGGCGAAGAAAATGCAAAAGTATCGTTGTGGTATTACGATTTAAAAAAGAAAAAAAACAAGCCAATAAAATTGACATTTTCGTATGAATATTTGCCGAGAATCTATTGGAATGGCGATGAAATTGTGGCGATGTTGCTCAACAGACATCAAGACACATTGCGTTTAGTAGCTTACTCTTTATCTACAAAAAAAACGAAATTACTTTATGAAGAAAGCAGTTCAACTTATATAGATATTCCAAGTGGCGTTCATTTTCTTTCTGATAAATCATTTTTTATAATTTCTGAAAAAAATGGCTTTTGGCATATTTATCATTATGATAAAAATGGAAATTTAATTCAACAAATTACAAACGGAAATTATGAAGTGAATAGAATGTATTTCGTGAATGAAGGAACAAAGGAATTATATTTTCAAAGCAATGAAGGCAACGCAACAGAAACAAGCATTTATTGCATCAACTACAACACTTTGGAGAAGAAAAAAATCTCTACACAAACCGGGAGCAATGATATCGCGTTTTCTCCAACCGGCGATTTCTATTTTCAAACCTATTCTTCGGATAGCATTGCACCAACAATTACATTAATTCAAACCAAGACCAACAAGTCAATTAACTTTATTGATAATATAGTTATACAAGACAGTTTGCGCAATATTCCAAGAAAAACATTCTTTAAAATTCCAACTAAAAACGACACACTTAATGCTTGGATTATCCAACCAAAAACAAGCGATACGATAACCAAATTACCTTTATTGATTTATGTTTATGGTGGTCCGCATAGTCAAACTGTGGTAAACAAATGGCAAAGTTCGAGAGATTTATTTTTTAATTTCTTAGCAGAAAATGGAATTGCTGTAGCCTGCATCGACAACAAAGGAACAGACGGCAGAGGCAGCACATTTAAAAAATCGACCTATTTGAATTTGGGAAAATTGGAAGTAGAAGACCAAACACAAAGTGCTAACTATTTAGGCAAATTGCCATTTATAGATAGCAATAGAATCGGCATTTTTGGTTGGAGTTACGGAGGATTTATGGCAGCCAATTGTTTGTTTGCTTCCAACGATATTTTTAAAGTCGGCATTGCTGTTGCGCCTGTTTCTGATTGGCGTTTTTACGACAATATTTATACAGAACGCTATATGCGCACACCGGAAGAAAATCCGAAAGGTTATCAAGCCTATAATCCAATTGCTTTAGCAAAAAATCTAATAGGAAAATTTTTACTTATTCACGGAACTGCCGACGATAATGTACATTTTCAACATTCAATAGAATTAGTAAACTCTCTTAATGAAGCCAACAAAACTTACCAATTTTATATGTATCCGGATAAAAATCACGGCATTGGCGGTGCAGAATCAAAATTTGATGTTTACAATAAAATCTTTCAATTTTTAAAAGAGAACTTGTAGATTTCAAATCTCCGACAACATTAATAGTTAATACTTAATCAAAAATATGTATTTCTGCTTCTAATTATCAAATATATAATTTCGTTAACTTTTAGTTGATATATTTGCCTTAGTTTTGCAAACTTATATTTCAAACACTATTTAATAGACAAATTTTAAATTTTATGAAGAAATCAATTTTTATTTTATCACTATTTCTGTCATTAAGTTCAACAATAGTTGCACAAAGTGGAACGGCAATAACTTCAGAGGCAGTATCTACAGATGAAAAGAAAAAATTAGCCGACACAACAGATGGTTGGAAATTCGGTGGCATTGGCGGTGTTACCTTCAACCAAGCAGGATTTAAAAACTGGGCTGCTGGTGGTACAAACTCCTTTTCACTTTTATTCAATATGCGTTTTAATGCCGATATGAAAAAGAAAAATCACTTATTGCAAATGTGGGCTGCGGCTGAATATGGCTTACAATTTACTAAAGGTGACAAGTACAAATTTCGAAAAAACGCAGACAGATGGGAAATATTTGCTAAGTATGGATACAAAGTATATAAACCACTTTATGTAGCCATGTATGCCGATTTGCGTTCTCAATTCTCTAACTCATATAACTATACTGACAGTACAAAAAATATTATTTCTCGTGCCGCAGCACCATTAATTTTTGAAGGCGCTATCGGTTTAGATTATGTTCCTGCACCTTATTTTTCTTTATTCTTCTCGCCTATTGCTGCTAAAGTTACTTATGTTGGTGCAAATGATATCGCCATTCTAAACTCTTTTGGCAACGTTTTTCCATCAAAAGTTAAAAAAGAATTTGGTGCTGTTTTAATTGCAACCTACAAACAAGAATTTTGGAAACAAAACATCAGCATTTTGTCTGTTTTAAAAGCATACAAAAATTATTTGCGTTCTAATGCCGATCCATTCGATGCTACTTTACCACGAGAAAGTAAATCACATTACAGAAAAAATATTGACGTAGATTGGCAAACCACTTTAGGATTAAAAGTTAACAAGTTTTTATCTGCCAGCGTATTTATGCATTTAATTTGGGATAACGATGTTACTTTCCCAACAAACAATCCAAATTTCAAAACATCTAAAGTACAATTTAGAGACATCATTGGTGTTGGATTAACTTATCAAATGAATTATAGTAAGATGAAAGGAGAAAAAGCGAAAAAAATATAATCTTTCAATTTAAATATTTTGAAAAGCCATAGCAACTCAGCTGTGGCTTTTTTATTGTGAAGAAACATTAACGAGTAACATTATTTAACAATATATCCAAAGCCAACATAAGATTGGATTTTATTTTTGTAGCTGTACAAATTATAAATATGGAATCTATAGACATTAAAACATTAAACGAGAAAATTCAACAAGATAGTGCCTTTTTAGAACTCTTAAATATAGAAATCGGGAAATCTATCGTAGGACAAAAATATATGTTGGAACGCTTAATGATAGCACTCCTTTCGCAAGGTCATATTTTGTTAGAAGGTGTGCCTGGTTTAGCAAAAACATTAGCCATTAAATCGCTGTCTGATGCTATAGATACAAAATTCTCGCGCATACAATTTACGCCCGATTTATTGCCGGCAGATATTTTAGGTACAATGATTTATAACCAAGCAAAAGGAAATTTTGAAGCAAAAAAAGGACCTGTTTTTTCTAACTTCTTGTTGGCAGATGAAATCAACCGCGCACCAGCAAAAGTACAAAGTGCTTTATTACAAGCCATGCAAGAACGCGTTATTACTTTAGGCGACACGACTTATAAATTAGAAGAACCTTTTTTGGTAATGGCAACGCAAAATCCGATTGAACAGGAAGGAACCTACAATCTTCCGGAAGCACAAGTGGATCGTTTTATGTTGAAAGTAAAAATCGGCTATCCTGAATTTGAAGAAGAACGTCAAATTATGCGACAAAATGTTGCTGGTAAAAATCCAAACATTATGCCTGTTATTTCAGCACAAACTATTTTGCAAGCACGCGATACAGTTCGTCAAGTATATATGGATGAAAAAATTGAGAAATATATTTTGGATATTATTTTCGCTACGCGTGATGCATCAAAATATAAAATAGAAAATCTAAATCATCTTATTAGTTATGGCGGTTCGCCGCGTGCCAGCATCAGCTTGGCAATGGCATCTAAAGCATACGCATTTATTAAACGTCGCGGTTATGTCATTCCGGAAGATGTGCGCGCAGTTGCACACGACGTATTGCGCCATAGAATTGGCATTACCTACGAAGCTGAAGCCGAAAACATCACGCAAGAGCATATCATCGACACTATTTTAAATAGAGTGGAAGTTCCTTAGTAGAATTTTGAAATGAAAATTTCTAACATGCTCAATCTATAATATTCACTATCATTTTATGGAAGTCAACGAATTGCTCAAAAAAGTACGGAAAATAGAAATCAAGACCAAAGGCTTGACCAACCATATATTTTCCGGTGAGTATCAGTCAGCTTTCAAAGGTCGTGGTATGTCGTTCAGCGAAGTGCGCGAATATCAATACGGCGACGATGTACGTAATATTGATTGGAATGTAACGGCACGCTTTCAACATCCTTATGTAAAAATATTTGAAGAAGAAAGAGAGCTGACAATAATGTTGTTGATTGATGTAAGTAAATCGACTTTCATTGGCACACAAACACAATTAAAAAACGAAATTATAGCAGAAATTGCCGGCGTCTTAGCTTTTTCAGCTATACAAAATAACGATAAAGTTGGCGTACTATTTTTTAGCGATACAGTAGAAATGTTTATTCCGCCTAAAAAAGGAAAATCGCATATTTTACGCATCATTCGAGAGATTCTCAACTTTGAACCTCAGAGCCACAACACCAATATCGGCGGCGCTTTAGAGAACTTCAACAATATGGTAAAACGAAAAAGTATTGCTTTTGTAATTTCCGATTTTATTGATGATAAATATGAAGATGAATTGCGTCACGTTGCCAAAAAACACGACGTAATTGGTGTAAAAGTATTCGACAATTTGGATATGAATTTACCTGAAATCGGTTTATTGCAAGTGCAAGATGTAGAAACAGGAAATATCAAATGGATTGACACTAACGACAAAAAGAATAGAGCTGTTTATGCTGAACGCGCCGCTTTTTTTGACAAGAATTACGACCATAGTTTTCTTAAATCCGGCGCTGATAAATTAAAAATAAATACATCAGCTTCTTATGTTCATATATTGATGAATTTCTTCAAAAAAAGAGCATAAAAAAATATAGAAAGAGAAAAGAAGTATCAGAAAATGAGAGAAATTTTACACAAAAATCCTTCTAACATCAGCTTATATCCAACATTGGGTAACTCATTTTTTTGGATAAACACTATACTTATTTTTTTCATTCTGCTTTCGTATTCTTCATCTGCAAATGCGCAAACAGCATCTGCTTCAACCAAGGATAAAGAATTTCTTATCGGCGATTGGATTCCGGTTGACTTATTTATGTCAGCACCGACCAACAACAAAGTAGCATTTCCCAACCTAAACGATTCCATTTCCGAAACGATTGAAGTGGCCAACTACACACCTATCGACACTATAAAAAAAGGCAACCAAAACGAATATCATCAATTAGTAAATCTTATTGTTTTCGATACCGGAAAAATAAATCTGCCACAATTTCAATTCTTAATTGAGAACAATGGCAAAATCGATTCTATTACATCACAACCCATTTTAGTTCATGTTGCCGGAGTGAAAATCGATACATCTAAAGACATTAAAGATATTAAAGAACCGTTGAAAGTGCCACTTACTTTTAAAGAAATATTGCCTTACATTATTGGTGCATTAGTGGCTATTCTTATCATCGCATTGTTGATATGGTTCTTTAAGTATAGAAAAAAGAAAAAAGAAAAAATTGACGAGAAATATACTTTGCCACCTCACGTTTGGGCTTTAAAAGAACTCGACAAACTGCAGCAGAAAAAACTTTGGCAAAGTGGCGATGTAAAAAATTACTATTCAGAATTAACAGACATAGCACGTACTTACATCGAACTACGTTACAAAATTCCGGCAATGGAAAAAACAACCGACGAGTTGATGGCATCTATGCACAAAGGAGTTTTAAAACAAAGTTTAAAAACTGATTTAAACGAAGTGCTTACTCTTAGCGATTTTGTAAAATTTGCCAAAGCGCAACCCGACTTTATGGAAAATGAAAATGCCATTAAAGTGGTGAAAGATTTTATCGACAAAACAAAAATTCTTGAAGAAGAAGCGAATAAAAACAAAAGCAAAAAAGGAATACAATAAACATGAGCAAAATTTTTCCATATACATTTGCGCATCCTCACTTCTTATGGTTGTTGTTGGCTATTCCGTTGCTATTATATTGGTTTTATTATAAACGAAATGCCTATTATCCAACATTCAACATTCCACAAAAAGGCGGCATCTTCATGCATGCTGATACATTTAAAGTTATCTTACTAAAATATTTACCCATTTTAAAAGTTGCAGCTTTCGGTTTTTTAGTCATCGCTTTAGCACGACCACAAAGTGCCTTATCAGAAAGTGAAATTAACACAGAAGGCATCGACATTGTGATGTCATTAGATATTTCAGGCTCTATGTTAGCGCGAGATTTTGAACCCGACCGATTAGAAGCAGCGAAGAAAGTGGCTATGCAATTTATTAAAGACAGAAAAAACGATAGAATTGGTTTAGTAGTTTTTTCAGGCGAAAGTTTTACGCAATGCCCAATTACTATCGACCATCAAGTATTGTTGAATTTATTTAAAGACATCCACAGCGGCATGGTAGAAGATGGAACAGCCATAGGCATGGGTTTGGCAACGGCTGTTACACGTTTGAAAGAAAGTAAATCCAAATCGAAAGTAATTATTTTAATGACGGATGGTGTAAACAACATGGGCTACATCGACCCATACACAGCAATAAAAATTGCGAAAGCTTACAATGTTCGTGTTTATACTATAGGAGTAGGCAAAAACGGCATGGCACCTTATCCGGTTAAAGATCAAAACGGAAATACATTTTACCAAAATTTTCCGGTGCAAATAGATGAACCATTATTAAAGCAAATTGCTAACGAAACAGGTGGTATGTATTTTAGAGCAACCGGAAACAAATCGTTGAAAGAAGTGTATAACAAGATAGATAAATTAGAAAAATCAAAAATAAAAATCAGCAATTACCATCGCAAAAGTGAGCATTACCATATTTTCTTGTGCTTGGCTTTGGTTTGCTTATTAACAGAATTTATACTATCAAAAACTTATTTAAAAACGATTTTATCTTAATCAAAAATTATGATACGTTTCGAACATAAAGAATTTTTATACCTATTGCTACTTATTCCGTTGGCAATTGGATTATATGCTTATGTTCATTTTCAAACCAAAAAACAACTCCAAAAAATCGGCAATATCGATTTGATAAAACGCTTAATGCCGAATAGAAACGAAAAAAAATCGCTTGTAAAATTTATCGTCTTCAATTTGATTTTATGCTTTCTAATTCTTGCTTTAGCACAACCGCAAATGGGCACTAAATTAGAAAAAGTAGAACGCAAGGGAATTGATTTAATGATTTGCTTAGATGTGTCGAATAGTATGCTATCGCAAGATATCGTTCCATCTCGTTTACAAAAATCAAAATTATTAATTCAAAATTTACTACAAAAATTAGATGGCGACAGAGTGGGCTTAGTCATCTTTGCCGGCAAAGCCTATTTGCAAATGCCACTCACGGTTGATTACTCTTCTTTGATGATGTATTTAGATGCCATCAGCACCAATTCCGTTCCAACACAAGGCACTATTATTACAGAAGCATTAGGTAAAGCAGAAAATGCATTTAAAGAAACTGATAAAAAATACAAAGCAATTGTGGTCATTACGGATGGCGAAGACCACGAAGAAAATGCCATTGATAAAGCTGAAGAATTAGCTTCTGATGGCACTAAAATTTTTACTGTTGGAGTTGGTACACCAAACGGCGGAACCATACCAATTTATAACCAAGCAGGAAAAATAATTGACGTAAAAAAAGATGGCGAAGGGCAACCAATTATTACGAAGATGAATCCAAATATGTTGCAAGCCTTAGCGAAAGCCGGAAATGGAAATTACTATGTGTTAGACAACAGCAAAACAGTCGCCGATTTATTGTCGAAAGACATTGCAAAAATGGAAACTAAAACTATCAATGATAAAGTATTTACTGATTTCGTAGAGCAATTTCAATACTTTTTAGCATTTGCATTTATCTTCTTATTGATAGATATTTTTACAACCTTTAGAAAACAATGGTTAGATATAAAGAATGAACAAGCTAATTAATCATATCAAATCGTTTATACAAAAACACAAAACGCTTTTCATTGTATTAGCTGTTTTAAAATTTCTGATAAAAGTCGGCATTATTCTTTTTTTATTTACCAAAGCTAAAAGTGCTACAGCACAAACAGCTAATCAACTCTTACGCGAAGGCAACAAATTATACAAACAAGAAAAATATAATAATGCCACAGAAAGCTATGCCAAAGCTTTACAAAAAGCACCTAAGGATGTTCGAGCTTATTTCAACCAAGGTGATGCATTTTATCGATTGAATGAATTAGATAAATCAAAAGAAATGTTTGATGCTGTTGCTAAATCATCAAAAGATATGGATATTCAAGCACGTGCATTTTATAATGTCGGCAATATTCAATACAAACAACAAAAATATAGTGAAAGTGCTAAATCCTATAAAGAATCTTTGAAACGCAATCCAAAAGATATGGATGCTAAATACAATTTGATGATGGCGTTAGCCAAGATAAAACAAAACAAAAATGGTGGTGGCGGAAACGATAAGAATCAAGACAAAAACAAGAACGATAAAAATCAACAACAGAATAAGAATCAACAAAACAAAAATCAAAATAATCAACAACAGCAACAAAATAATCAGCAAGACAAAAATCAGCAACAAAAAAACCAACCTCAACAAGGACAAATGAGTAAGGAACAAGCCGAACAATTGCTGAAAGCCATGAGTGCAGAAGAAAGTAAATTGCAAAAAGAATTAGCTAAGAAAAAAGGGAAACCGGAAAACGTAAAAACACAAAAAGATTGGTAAGTATTTTCATAGAGAAGAATGCATCAAACAAATCAACATAAAAAAAAACAAGCAATTTTTCCAACACATTGGAAGAAAGTTTGGCTCATTTTTTTGTTTGTCTTCATTTCTACATCAACTTTATTTAGTCAGCAATTCACTGCCTCCACAGAGTATAATCAAATTCCAATTAATTATTCTTTTGATATAACATATACTATTGAAGGCGGAAAAGCTCAAAATTTTACGCCTCCTAATTTCGATGGATTTCAAGCGTATGGTCCGGCACAAGGAACCAACATTTCTATCATCAACGGAAGAATTTCCAAATCTACAACTATATCTTACACACTTCAAGCAAAAAAGCAAGGTACGTTCACGATTCCGCCGGCAACAGCCATCATTAACGGAAAAGAAATGAAAACGAACAGCGTTACGGTTACTATTACTGCGCCACAAGAAAGACGACGCAGCAATAGCAATGACCCTTTTCAAGATATGATGGATCAGATGGAAGAAATGCAACGACAAATGATGCAGCAATTTCAACAACCTACCTACACAGAAGAAGAAATTAGAAATTACTTGAAGAAAAATTTATTTGTACTTGCTGTTCCTTCCAAAACAAACATTTATGAAGGCGAACAAACAACATTATCTTACAAAATTTATGCGCGCGTTACGTGTAACGGAATTAGTGCCGATAAAATGCCAAGTTTTAAAGGTTTTTTAAATGAAGAATTCAAATTACCGGAACAACAAGAACCCAAAGTGGAAACTTATGATGGCGTACAATATCAAACATTAGAAGTAAAACGCGTAACACTTTTTCCTTTAGATAAAGGTGCAATTGCGATTGAACCAATGGAGTTAACCGCCAATGTTTATTTAAGTTATCAGCCTTATGAATACAAATTTAAAAGTAGTGCTGTAACTATAAATGTGTTGCCATTACCTGAAAAAAATAAACCTACAGCTTTCAGTGGTGCTGTCGGAAAATTTTCTTTTAGTGCCGATTACGACAAAACAAAAGTGAAAGTAGGCGAACCTATTACTTTAAAAATTACATATAACGGAACAGGAAATTTGAAATTAATAACTGCACCTAAATTAGAATTTCCTGAAGAATTTGAAGCCTATGAACCTAAAACTACTGACAATTATGCCAACAATGGCAATGTTGTTTCCGGCTCAAAAACTTTTGAATATGTAATAGTGCCACAAGATGGAGGTACGTTTAAAATGCCTAAATATGAGTTTGCTTATTTTGATGTAGATAAAAAAGATTATGTGAAATTTACTTTGCCTGAAACAACAATAGAAGTCAGCGGAAAAGCAAAACTCAGCGAGAATGTAATCAACTTTTTAAAACGCGAAAAAGAAAAACAGCCACGAGGAATTTATGGTATCAAAACGCAATATAACAAGAGCAAAGATTTTGTAGGTAGTTCAATATTTTGGACATTAACAACACTTCCATTCTTATTTTTATTGCTTGGATTTATTTTCCGAAAACGCGATTATTCTGAAACACAATTATTGTTAATGCGAAGAAAGAAAGCCAACAAAATTGCATTGCGTAGAATGGCAATCGCCAAAAAATTATTAGCACAAAACAAAGAAAAAGAATTCTACAACGAAGTAATTCGAGCTTTATGGCATTACCTTTCCGATAAATTGGAAATTCCACAAAGCGAATTGTCAAAAGAAAATATTGCAGAAAAATTACAAACTCGACAAGTTCATGAAAACAAAATAAACGATTTGCATACTACTTTAGATACTTGCGAACAAGCTTTATTTTCGCCAATTGGGCAACAAATTGCTATGCAACAAACCTACAACAAAGCCATAGAATTGATTATAGATTTAGAAGAAGAATTGAAAACAATAAAAAATGCTTAAGCTATTTCAACATATCAAATTAAGAAGCACAACAAAACAGTTGTTGCTATTGGTTTGTTTGTTTTTGTTTATTTCTGTTCAGGCACAAAATGCAAAATCGATGTTTGAAACGGCAAATTCGTATTACAAAAACAAACAATACGAAGAAGCAGAAAAAATGTATCAATTAATAATAAGCAAAGAAAAACAAAACGCTGCAGTTTATTTCAATTTGGGCAATACTTATTATCATCTAAAACAATATGCAAACGCTGTTTTATATTACGAGAAAGCCAAGAAAATCCATCCGGACGACAAAACTATTCAGCATAATATAAACTTGACGAACAACATTCTTTTTAAACAAATTGAACTAAGTAAAGGCTTTTTTGTAACGAAAAAAATTGAAGGTTTTGTGCATCGCACTTCATCATATCGATGGAGTATTTATTTGCTAATCAGTTTTTGGTTAGGAAGTATTTTAATTGTCATCTACTTTTTTACTTCCAATTCAACCTCTTTAAAAATTGGTTTCATTACTTTAATCTTGGCAATTGTTTTTGCAGGATTTACCTATTCGGCTTTTAAAAACGAACACCGACAAGATTTTGCCATTGTAATGCAAGCTAATTCATCCTTAAGAAAATCTCCGGTGGAAAGTGCCACAACAACTGTAGCAGTTTCAGCAGGTATGAAAGTGCAAATTTTAGACAGCGATAAAAATTGGCGCAAAGTAAAATTGCCAAACGACAAAATCGGCTGGATAGAAGTTAATCAAATTACCTTTATTTAAAAAGTAACGCCCAACACTATTGGCACATAATGCTTAATAGTAATAACAGTTGTTCTATTTGGAATTCCTGTTCCGTTAAAAAGCAAATCCAACTTCCTTTGCAAATGTTGTAATCGATAACCAACTCCAAAATGTATGGCTAATTTTTTTCCGGAAGTTACATAGCGACCGCCAACTTGAAATGCTCCAAAAAAGCCGGAATATTTCCCATTATTATAACCACCTTGCGAATATGAATCGATGAAAAAAGCCGCACCAACACGTTGGGAAAGAAATACATTAAAATTTCCTTTTAAAAAATACTCACGGCATTCAATAAAAATCGGGAAAGTAAAATTAGAATTTCGATTTCCTGAATTACCAATCGCCGTGTAATCAATACCGACACCTGCTCCAATAAAAAATTTAGGATTGATAAGCGCACCATGAACTGAACGGAAAATAAAACTCGGTTTTTCTAAATCCATTTTTCGCTTCTGCGGATTGGCCGAAAATTTGCTGATTCTTTTTCCGGCAACATGGATACCAATGCCGACTTCATTAATAGAAGAATAGCGCGTTGTCTTTATATTTTTAATCGAATCTAAAGAAAGTACAAATTCATCTTGTGCGTTGACATATCGGAAACAAAAACAAAAAAGAAAAACAAAAATGGTAAATCGCATTTTATTAATTTAGTTGATTAAATATTATTGCTAAATTCTATGCTAAATTACTTATTTTAACGCTTATAAATGAAATTTTTTAACTGGATATGCTTGTTTTTAGGCTTGATGTTTTTCTCAAACATTCAAGCACAAACATTCGATTTTAATCAGCAATGTCAACAAGCCTATCAAGCTATTTTTAAATTAAAACTCGATGAAGGATTAGCCATTTTAGAAAAAGAAAAGGAAAATAATCCTAGCAATTATATGCCTTATTTTATTGAGAATTATGCCGATATTTTAAAACTTTTTATCAATGATAATCAAGCCTTATACGATGCAATTGAACCCAAAGTGGAAGCGCGTTTAGCAAAGCTTAAAAGTGCCAATTCCAATTCGCCATATTATTTATATACACAAGCCGACATCCATTTGCAATGGGCATTTTGTAAAACAAAATTTGGCAATACGTTGAGTGCCGTTTTTGAAGTTAAGAAAGCACATGGTTTGTTGTTAGAAAATCAAAAAAAATATCCTGATTTTAAACCCAACATCAAGAGCTTAGGTTTGTTGCATACTTTATTTGGCGCCATTCCGGATAAATATAAATTCGCCGCCAAGATGTTAGGCTTTAAAGGTTCGATTGATGAAGGCTTGCAAGAAATTCATTCTGTTTTGAAAGATGAGCATTTCCAATTTAAAGAGGAAACAGTCATCATGTACACACTTTTGATTTTGCATTTAAAGAAAGACGAAAAAAATGCGTGGAATATGATTAATCAATCTGATATTCCTTTAGGCGATAATTTATTGAACCATTTTATTGCAGCAACCGTTGCGGCGCACACCGGAAAAAATGACAATGTAATTTCCATTTTATCCAACCGTCCGAATAGCAAAGAATATTATCCGTTTCCTTACTTAGATTTTATGATGGGTTGTGCCAAGCTCAATAATCTCAGCAATAATGCCGATGTATATTTCAAGAAATTCTTGGCACAAAACAGAGGTCGTTCTTATCAAAAAGAAGCCTATAGAAAGTTGGCTTGGTTTTATTTAATTCATGGAAATGCAGATGCGTACAACAAATATATGTCGGCTGTTTTAAAAATAAAATCGGCACCAACCGATGAAGATAAATCAGCACAAAAAGAAGCTACGTCTAATTTAATTCCAAATAAAATATTACTTACTGCACGTGTGTTGAGCGATGGAGCGTATTACAATACAGCATTAAAATACTTAAACAATTTAGATGCCGAAACATTAAAACAAGCACGAGATAAAATAGAATATTATTATCGAAAAGCCAGCATTTTAGATGCTTTAAATCAAACCGATGATGCTATTAAAAATTATTTAGTGGCTATTCAAAAAGGCAGTAATTACGATTATTATTTTGCAGCCAACGCCAGCCTTAAATTGGCTTCTGTTTACGAAAAACAAAAACAATATAGCAATGCTATTTTCTATTTTAAAAAAGCAATAGATTTAGATAAAGATGAATATGCAGACAGCATTGACGCCGAAGCAAAGGCCGGCTTAAACCGATTGAAAAAGTATAATTAAAGGATTATCTTCACGATTGCATTTTCTTTTTTAATCAGATAAAAAAATCGGTGTTTCTTTTATGGATATTCTTGAACAGATTTCTTTAAAATCATACAATACATTCGGACTTGATGTTAAGGCTCAACATTTTTGTGCTATCACTTCAAAAGAAGATATAGAACAGTTGATTAAAAAGGAATGGAAAAATTTTCATCGACATCTTATTCTTGGTGGCGGAAGCAATGTTTTATTGTGTAAAGATGTGGAAGGATTAGTCATTAAAAATAATATTGTAGGAATTGAAATTTTGAAAGAAGATGAAAACAATGTTTGGGTAAAAAGTTATTCCGGCACTACTTGGCATGATGTTGTTTTATTTTGTGTTGATAAAGGTTGGTATGGTATTGAAAATTTATCTTTAATTCCTGGCACAATTGGTGCCGCACCGATACAAAATATTGGAGCTTATGGTGCAGAATTAAAAGATGTTTTTGTTGAGTTAGAAGCTATAGATTTAGAAACCGCATCAACTAAAATTTTCACAAAAGAACAATGCCAATTTGGTTATAGAGACAGCATTTTTAAACACGAAGCCAAAGGAAAATATTTTATCTTTTCAGTTACGCTTAAACTAAGTAAACAACCAAACATCAACATTGCTTACGGAGACATTCAAAAAGTTTTAGAAGAAAAAAACATTCAATCGCCCAATGCAAAAAATATTTCAGATGCAGTCATACAAATACGAGAAAGTAAATTGCCAAATCCGAAAGACTTGGGCAATGCCGGAAGTTTCTTTAAAAATCCGGAAATAACGACGACTGAATTTAATCGCATACAACAAGTATTTCCGCAAATCCCTAAATACGATTTAGCTAATGGAAATAAAAAAATTCCTGCTGCCTGGTTGATAGAACAATGTGGCTGGAAAGGCAAACGCATAGGCGAAACCGGCAACCATGCTAAACAAGCATTAGTGCTGGTAAATTATGGCAATGCAAAAGGGAATGAAATTTGGCAACATGCCTTGCACGTACAACAATCGGTACAAGAAAAATTTGGGATTTTGTTAGAACCCGAAGTGAATGTAATTCAGTAACAGAAGATTATCTGTATTTATTTTTTACACCTAAGCGTTTTTTAGTGGACTTCGCCCTCGACGGATCTTCTGACCCAATTGATTTCCCTCGCACTCGACGGGTCTTGTGACGATCGATTTCTCTCTCTTCTATTTTTAAAAAAAACAAAATGGGAGCAATTAAATAAATTATTTAATTTCCACCATCAAAAGTTGACCATTCGCCAATTATTTTTTTGTTTTTATAGAGCAAAACATTCCTAAAACACAGAATACCATCGCCTTCCCAAGATTGTGTAAAAACATAATCATCAATTTTTAAAGTTGATTGTTTGGAACTGCTTAATATACTTTGATTAGGCAACAAGTTTTTATAAGAATTTTCATCGCCATCCCAAAATGTATTGTGTTGTATGCCCTTTGGCTCAACTACATTGCCCGGCCAACCTCCGCCCAACATAAAATAGGAAACAGACAAATTTGGATTCCACCAATTAATAATAGGCGAAATAGATTCTACAAGAGGTAATTTTGCAGTTTCAATTTTCTTTAAAACACAAGATGCTAAAAATGATGCCGGTTGATGTCCATAGTTATATAATTCCGGAAAAAGATTGGGAGTTAAAAATCCTGAACCTATGGCAATATCATTAACCCTCATTTTGCCACTATAGTTTTTATAATAGAAATAAGTTCTAGTGCCACCACTATTGAAAATCATTGAATCAAGTATTTGTTTTGAATAATTTTTTTCCAATATATCTACAAAAGCGTTATATCTATTTTGTGCATCAGCAAATGCTTTTTCAATTTGTTTATTTTTATTGATGTAAAAAGGCACATACGGCACATGACCATCGTAGCCCATTAATCCTTTTAATTCTAAATAGTTTGGATTAGCTTTTATTTGGTTTACAATTTGTTCTATTTGTTCAGCGTTGTCAAATCCGCCACGTTGCAAGCCAATATTGATTTCTAAAGCAATTTTTAATTTTGTTTGTGTAGATTTTGCCAAAGCTAAGTACTCGTTTAATCGTTTTTCTGTATCGATTAACCAACAAACAGAATTCCATTTTTTTAGATTTGACAAACGATAAACAGCATCAACAGGCAATGGTTTTCCTAATAAAATATCCAGCGTATCAGCCGAATACTTGTTTAATATTTCAGCAATAAAAGGTTCAGAAAATACCATTAAACTTTTGGTATTTGCATTTTTCATTAGGTAGTCTAAAAGTTCAAATGAAGGCAAGGATTTTGTAACTAACCGCAAATTAAAACGATTACCTAAATGATTTTTTATAGTAGCAATATTATTGTCTAATCTGTTTAAATCTATTATGGCATGGCTTGCTCCTTTGGCTTGTCTTTGTAATGCCAAATTGAGTTCTATGAAGTAACTATCAGAATAATAGCATTTTTCAAGTTTTGGTTTCTTGAAAAACAGAAACAAAAAGCATAAAAGAATAATTATAATAAATGCTTTTAAAAATCTTTTCATTAGCACAAATATAAGCATCAAAAAGTTGACTCTAAAAAATTAAATGATCTTCGCCCTCTACGAGTCTTATGACTCGTTCAACTAACAAGATATTTTTTCATTTTATAATACGCACCTATTGTTGGATAAAATTTGCCACGCTGCGCTCGCTATGACGGGAAATTATGTTACCACTTATTAAACACATCTTCTGCAAAGCCTAAAAATCTGTTCAGTTTTATCGGAGTACCATCATCCAGAATCACCGTCCCTGTAAAATAGCCGAACACCTGATGTTGTTTGGATTGCAGCAGTATTAGGTTTGTATTGGAATAACGGTCAATCGCGGGTTCAAAGTCGAGTTCGAAACGGCCGTCGTTGCTCGTAAACTTCCACGGCTGCATATAATCACTGGTGTTGATGACGAATTTTATTTCATCCAGTTTGTGTGCCACGCCCTTATAAAACAACATATTTTCCGTTGCAGCCGAGGTATCACCGAAACCATAGCCGATATTAAACCCAAAGGGTTTACCATCCACATAACCTGAAGCGGAGCCCCAGTACCAGCGGTTTTGATAGGTCCACACGCCGCGTCCCCAGTCCAGCACACCTAATGCCTGATGAGGTTCAAAGGTGTATTTCTTTTTGTCATAGATAAATTCACCGCTTGCTGCCAGGCAATTTATTTTCTGGTTGTAGTAAAACGCCAATTTGTCTTCTTTCCACGGCGTGGCTATCACCATGGAATCTTTGTTCAGCGCTTCCAGTTCAATATGACCTTTAATACCTTTCCCCTTATTAAATCCTGGAAAATTAAAATCTAGTACCCGCTTGCCGTCCACATGCCTGAACTGCATCTGCACTTTCTTATGCTGAACAACCGTATCGCCCACAGCTGAATGCTCCGGCAGGTGCAGTTTGCCCATGGTAAAAGGCACCATCACCATATCGGTGATTTCCTTGTTCTGTTTAAAATCAAACACATTGATAGCATACAAGGCCATATAGGAATTATCCGCCACGGTGAGTGCAATACCGTAGTCTTTCTGCAGGATGCAATAATAATCCCATTCCTTGATTCTTAGTGGTGACGCCTTTATGTCGCTGCGTTTATAGGTCAGCATTAAACTTCTAGCCCAGCCTTTCTGCGCAAGATTGCCATCTGCATTCAATAAAGGACCTGCCTTAGTAATTTCATGTTGCATACGTGAGAGTCTTCTTCAAGAGATTCTGCTAAGAAAATTTTTCTTTATCGGTCGGTGTCCTCACCGACAGAAAAATTAAATCAGAAAGATTATTCAAATACAAATTAACGAGATTTCCGCTTCTGCGGGAATGACATTATCTGTATTTATTTTTTACACCTAAGCGTTTTTTAGTGGACTTATCCACTTCATCTACACGTTTATTCAAATCTATTCCCGGAACTTTTGATTTTTTCAATTTTGCTTCTTCTGCTTTTTTTGCTTTTTTCTTTTCAGCCATTGCAGTCATCTTAGCACGTTGGAAATTGTAACCAATCTCCAAATTCAAGCCTAAGAAATAATTTTTAGATTTTTTATATTCAGGATGTACTTTATATTCAGCAGCATTGATATCGTTTAATCCAAATTTAGTTTCTAAGGCAAAGCCCATATACATATTATTTTTGAAGATGTAATCCAATCCAAATTTTATAACACCAACTCCTTGAACTTTCTTAAAATAAGATTTATAATTATCACTTTGATTTGGATAATATGAGGCATATCCACCCAATGCTGGATCTATTGGGTAACCCATAACTGTAGTATTACCATTATTAGGCGTAATCTTATACGTCATTTGTGCGTTGATTAAAAAATCTGTTTCGATACCTACCAATAATTTCATTCGAACAGGGAAATTATCTGAAGCAACTCTAATATGTTCTTTTTGTCCGCGCAATAATGGTGCAAAACGATATAACAGGCCGGCACCCATATATTTGAAATCTACATTTTTTTCGTGTGTACCAATTAATGCCGGATATTTCAACCATTTGAATTCATCTTTATAACGCTGCCCTTCTTGGCAATAGTTGGCATAAACTACAAAACCGTGTTGTTCTTTAAAATTATAGCCACCTTGCATAAAAACATGGTAACTGAATTTTGGTTTGTAATCTAATTCTTTGCTGTTTTCTGCTAAATAGTATGTGTTTTGTGCCAACATATATGACAATCCCGGCGTAACACCTACACTTAAACTTCCACCTTTTTGTGCATAAGTAAAACTTATGGTAAAAAATATGGTAAAAATGCTGCCAAAAATTCTTAGTTTCATTGCGAAAAAATTCAATTTAAAAATAGGTATTTATTTTTCATTAACCAGAACATCAAAGATAATGAATTATACGTACTAATTGACATAAAAACTAATGCGCATCAAAAAAAACTCCCTAAGCAAATCAACGTTAATCCGAAGTATTCAGTGTCCGAAATCCTTATATCTTTATAAAAATTATTTTCATTTACGCGAAAAACCTGACACACCACAACAACAGCGTTTTGATCGTGGACATCGAGTTGGCAAATTAGCACAACAATTATTTCCAAACGGAAAAGATTGTTCTCCGCCTAATCCTTATAGTTATGACGCATCTATTGCTGCAACAAAAGCGTTGATTCAGCAACAATTTCCGGCAATTTATGAAGCAGCGTTTAAGTACAACGGAATATTGGTTGCTTTAGATATATTGAGTTTTAAAGATGGGAAATGGTATGCGCACGAAGTAAAAAGTTCCATACGAATTTCTAATACGTATTTGTTAGATGCCACAATACAATATTATATCATCACTAAAAGTGGAATTGCTTTAGAAGATTTTTCTATCATCACCATTAACAGCGACTATATATTTGATAAACAGCTCGACGTTCAGCAATTGTTTTGTTCTACATCTGTTTTGCAAGAAATAAAAGAGCGAATTCCGTTTGTAGAAAATGCTATTGAGAAGGCTATTGATACATTAAGTCAAGAAAAAATTCCTGAAGTTAGTATTGGCGCGCATTGCACTAAGCCTTATCCGTGCGACTTTCAGCAATATTGTTGGACTGATATTGCACCTGATTCGGTTTGGTATTTGCCGGGTTTGTCGATGCAAGAAAAAAGTACGTTAATAGAAACAGGCATTGAAAAAATTCAAGACATAGTTATAACTGATGCATTAAATGCTCGACAGAAAGTAATTATCGATGCTTATCAATCTAAAAAGATACATCTCGACAAACAAGCATTAACAGCATTTGTTTCAACACTTCAATTTCCTGCTTATTATTTTGATATCGAAGCTTTCCAACCTGCAATTCCTTTATTTAAAGGTACAAAATCGTATGAGCGTATTCCATTTTTATATTCGTTGCATTATAAAGAGAATTCGGAAAGTGAGTTAGAGCATGTTAGTTATATTTCTCCTGTTGGCGAAGATAATAGATTGGCTTTTATTGAACATTTTTTGCGTGCGACTGAAAAACCCGGACAAATTTTGGTATTTAATACGCTGTTAGAAAAAGGAATTTTATCGAAATTAATGAAAGAATTTCCTGCCTATAAAAAGCAATTAATGGAACGCATCAATAGAATTGTTGATATTGAAATTCCATTTAAAGAATTACAGATTTATCATCCGGAGCAACAAGGTAGTTTTTCGCTAAAAGCAATTGGCAAAGCTCTTTTGCCTAAAGATGAATTTTCAAATAGTGCCGTAAAAACAGGTGAAGAAGCCATGGCAATTTACAATGAGCTTTTTTATTGTAATGATGAAATAGAAATCAAACAGAAATTGGAACATCTGAAGACGTATTGCTATTTCGATACTTTTGTTCTATTTAAAGTTGTGGAAGTTTTAAAGAAAATTGTAAAATAAAAAAACTCACGTCTCCGTGAGTTTTTAAAATGTTGATTTTTTTAGTTAGCCTAATTCCGGAATTACTAATGTTTGTCCAGGATAAATCTTGTCCGGATCGGTTAGCATTGGTCGGTTGGCTTCGAAGATTTTTGGATATTTATTAGCATCTCCGTAAACTTCTCTCGCAATCTTAGATAATGTATCTCCTGATTTCACTTGATAAAATTGTTTTTCTGCGCCGGTGGCAGCTTGTTCTGTAGGTACTTCTTGTTGATTGATAACTACTACTAATTGATCGTTTACGGACTCAACGCCTTCGATATTGGCAACAGTGGCGATTAATCTTTGACGAGCTTCTAAGCTATCTACTTGACCGGATAAAGTAACTTGCTGATCTTCGTTAACGCTCACACTTACGCCTTCTTGTAATAAGCCAAATTTGTTTAAATGGTCGATTACTTTTTGTTGTTTTTCTGCTGGCGTCTCGCTATGTCCGAAAACTTTTTCGCCTACGCCTTTAATAAATGAAAATAAACCCATGTTTTTTGTTTTAAAGATTTAAAAATAATAGTATTGGTAAGGTAAACATTATTTTTTACATCTTAGTTCCTTTTATAAAATACATATCTATCAAAAAGGCAAAATCTTGTTAATGCATTAAGATAAATTTCAGTTTTGCTTTTGCTTTTTTATCGCTGCCTTTGCATAATACATAATAAACTCCTGTAGCTGCTCGTTCGCCAGAAATTAAATTTCCATCCCAAGTGGCTTGTCCGCCATTCGCTGTTGTTTCATAAACTAAGTTGCCACTTACATCAACAATTTTCACATTGCAATTATTTGGTATGCCTTTAAATGCAATTAATCCTGTATAGTTTTCTCTCACAGGATTTGGATAAACAAAAGGCTTCTCAGTTGCGTCTGTCGTTTCGGTTGCATCTGCACGATACGAACAAATACCTTTGTCTGTTCCAATATATACATCGCCATTTTCTGGTTGTATGGTAATAGAACGAATAACGTTCGACAACAAAGGCGAATTATCTTCATTAAAATAAGAAATAGTTTCTGTACCATCAGGGCTTACCAAAAAGATACCATTATTAGTGCCTATCCATTTTCTATTAGCTGCATCGACAGTAATACAATTTATTATTTCATCTTCTAAAAGATTATCACAAAATCCACTTCCATCATTTCTATCAATACAAATTTGTTCTGCTTCACACGCATAATCGGTAACATAAGCAGCACAAGCAATTACAGCAATACCTTGTGTGGTGCCCAACCATATTGTGCCATCGGCATCTTTTGCCATGCAGATAACATTATTTACAGGCAGATTTCCATTCCCACTTCCTGCTGCCAAATTATAAAATTGATCATCCGATTTATCGTCAATATCATTTCCGTAATTCAACATAACCAAGCCTCCACTTGCATCTTCTTTAGCTATCCATATTTGGTTGTAATCATCAACTAAAACATCTTTTACTAATTTTCCATTTAGAAAAGAAGAATTGAAAAAGAGATAGCTACCATCAGCCTTTCTGCAAATCAGAGGTGCGCCGGAATATGTATTAGAAAACCAAACATTTCCTGAAGCGTCCATATCTGCACCTGTAATACGAAACGATTCCGGAACATTTGGTGCGTATTTAATTGTCTTAAATGAATTATCTGTAGGATTAAATTCTATGATGCCACCATCAGCATAACCTGCTGCTCCGAAAATGACTTTATTTTCTTGTGGCAAGGTTTTTACTACTGCAATCTGTGCAAATGTATCTAAAACGGGAAATTGATATTGATTATAGGTTTGCCATGTGTAATCTTTACATCTATAAAAATAGTTGGCAGCTGATAATCCTGTTGGATTCCATCCACTTGTAATGGTGGAGCTTGCCACCCAAATTGTGCCATCCATATAATCCATTTCTTTACAAGATATTCTATCTGGTCCGTTTGGCACAATGGCATTAAAATTCCCACCATCCTGATAAACCAAACCTTTATAATAATCGGCATGCCAAAGTTTTCCGTTTTGATCTTGTATAAGTTGCAAAGGTCGTTCAATATTTGGGCTATTATCGTAAAACGTAAAACCACTTCCATTCCAAACTCCTAATCGGCTATCAACTACATTTCCGCTCACTTCTTTTTGTTGTGCTATCAACAAATTGCCGTTTGAATTATTTAAGTGTTTGGTTATCCAATTAGCTTCAGAAAAGAATGTTGTCCAATTTGTTCCATCGTATTGATAAAATGTATTGCCAATTGCTGTTATAATCTTATTTTGGAAATATGTTATTGCTGATGCACTTGATGTTGGAATGCCAATTGAATGTTGTTGCCAATTATTAAAATTCAACAAATTGATGTTTGACGCAATTTTTCCGCTATAAATGCCCATTTGAGTAGCGCAGTAAATTATCGAATCGTTTGCCCAAACAGCGTTTACATTTATCGTAGAACCTCCATTATCAAAAATGTAGGTTTCTTTAATTTCTTTTTGCAATAAATCAATCTTTACTAATCCAAAGCCCGTTGCCAAGTAAGCAAATCCATTATTACAATAGATGTAATTGATGGTTTTATTACTAAAATTGGATGAGTTTTTCAAATAAGGAATATTCGTAATCTTGCCGTTGTGAATTAAATCAATGTTTGAGTTAGTGTAAGCAATGACCAAAGTCGAACTTACTGTATCATATCCTACTTGAGCCACCATCACTTCTGCCAATCCGCTTACTTTAGTATATTTTTCTACCAAAAAATTATCCTTATTAACGCCAACTACACCATATTCACATGCGCCATAAACATAATCTTTACTTTGACATACAGACAAAGCATTTAGAAATGGAAGATGTGCTGTCCATGTGCCCAACGCAACGTTTTGTGCCCGAATGGAATTCGATGCAATCTCTATAATCAAAATAATAAAATAGACAAAATAGCTCTTCACACTTTTACACATAAATTAGTTTGTATATACAGTAAAAATAATGTTTTTAGCAACATCCAATCGTTGTAAACCATATTTTATAAGAAATAATCGAAAAAAGATGACTTGAATTAGTAGGAAAAAGTTGTAAATACCTATTTAATAAAGGTTAATAAGCAAATTAAATAAATTAAAAAGTTTATTTTTGCGTTCTTATTTATCAAACAAAATATATTTATGCGTTCAAGTATTCTAAGTTTTCTTGTTTTATTATGTTCAACAAGTTTTTTATTTGCCAATGATAGTATTCCTCCAGTAGGAATTTCTCCTCAAGTAAAAAAACGCATAAACACAGCTAAAGATAGAATCGTTATCGATTTAGCTATGATGAATGCTATCATAAAAAAAGACGGTGGCGTTACTGTTCCTGATGATTTTAAATTACAAGCATTCAACCGAGGTATCAATGTATATTTTATGTATGACTTCTTATTAGGAAAGAAGAATACCGGAAAAGACAGACACTTTAGTATTGCTCCCGGACTTGGTGTAAGTTCAGAGAACTATTATTTTAAAAGCTATGGTATGAGTTGGCATCGCGATACTGTTACTCGCTTTTATGCTTTAGGAGATTCAGTTAGTTCCAAAAAATCTAAGCTCAATATGACCTACATTGATATTCCTATCGAATTTAGATATCGTTCAACACCTAACAAAAAAACAGGTATGAGTTGGAAAGTAGCCTTAGGTTTTAAATTAGGATTTTTAGTCGGTAGTAAATGGAAATATAAAGGTGAAGATCCTTATGCCAAAGATGGCGAATCTATTACTTTCAAAGATATTAAAGTTGCCAATATGAGCAAATTCAGATATGGACCAACCATCAGAGGTGGCTATGGACCTGTTAGCTTATTCTGTTATTACTCTATCGGAAGCGCTTTCTCTTCGGGCAAAGGACCAAAATTCAATCCAATTGTATTTGGACTTTCTATTAATGGCTTATAAAATTGTTCTGTAAATAATGCCGACAATTTAGCGTAATGTATTATTTTACATATCATGGCTAATCCATTTAAAAATATACAAGGCGTAACGGCATGGCGCGCTCCATCTAACATTGCTTTAGTAAAATATTGGGGAAAATTCGGACAACAATATCCTCGCAATGCATCTATCAGTTTTACCTTAAATAATGCATTTACCGAAACTTCGATTCAATATACAGCGAAAGAAAGTTCAGATAAAAACATCGACCTGAATTTTTATTTTGAAGGAAAAGAAAACCCAAAATTTGCCGAAAAAATCCAACGATTTTTAGAGAGTTTGGTACAACAATTTCCATTTTTACCTTACTTTTCTTTAGAAATTCATTCTCAAAATTCATTTCCACATTCCACAGGTATTGCCAGCTCCGCATCATCAATGGCAGCTTTAGCCTTATGCTTAACTTCAATAGAAAATGAGTTGGACGGCGGTATGTATCCATCTTTATTTTTTGAGAAAGCCAGCACCATTGCGCGTTTAGGTTCAGGCAGTGCATGTCGTTCCGTGTATCCGTTTTTAGCTGTTTGGGGTAAGCATAATCATGTTCAATTTTCGAGTAATGAGCACGCTATTCCATTCGCCGATAATGTGCATCCTGTTTTTAAAACCTTCAAAGATGCTATCTTGATTGTTTCGAGTGAAGAAAAATCTGTTTCCAGCAGAGCCGGTCATGCGCTTATGGACAACAATCCGTTCGCAGATGCACGCTACCAACAAGCCAACAATAACCTCGATTTGCTGATAAACGCTATGAAAGATGGTAATATTGCTAAATTTGGCGAAATTATTGAAAACGAGGCACTTACCTTACATGCTTTAATGATGTGTAGTTCGCCATCGTATATGCTGATGCAACCTAACACACTCAAAATTATTGATTTAATAAAAACCTACCGAACCGAAAAAGATGTACCTTTGTATTATACTTTAGACGCTGGCCCGAATGTCCATCTCTTGTATCCTTCGGAAAATGCAGACGAAGTAGAGAACTTTATCAAGCATACACTTTTGGATTTTTGTGAAAATCAGAAAGTTATTTTTGATGAAGTGGGCAAAGGACCAATAAAATTGAAGTAAATCTTTCGAGGTTTGAAAATGAAACAGAAAGAACAATCTTTTAACTCTAAAATTCTTCTTTTCGGAGAATACAGCATCATTCAAGACTCAATGGGCTTGACTTTGCCATATACTGAGTTTAAAGGCAAATTGACTTTCGACAAAAATGAACAAAACGAAAAATTTGTTTCAGAATCTAACGAGCATTTATCCGATTTCGCTCAATATCTTCAAACATTATTAGGCAATAAACAATTAGATATTCTTTTTGATATTGATGCTTTCAAACAAGATATCGAACAAGGAATGTATTTCCAGTCGAGCATTCCACAAGGATTTGGCGTTGGCAGTAGCGGCGCATTAGTAGCAGCTGTTTACGAGAAATATACCAAGAACAAAATCAGTTTTGAAACGACTCCAAAGAAGAAAGATATACTACAACTTAAACAAATATTTGCTAAAATGGAATCTTATTTCCATGGCAATAGTTCAGGAGTAGATCCATTAATTTGCTACTTAAATCTCCCACTTTTAATCAACGGAAAAAATGGTGTTGAGCCTGTTCATGTTGAATTAAACAACGAAGGTAAAGGTGCTATTTTCTTAATAGATACAGGCATTTCGCGCAGCACAGAGCCATTAGTAAAATACTATATGCAAAAAATGGAAGAGCCGACATTCCGAGAATTCGTGGACAAGCAATTAAAGCCTTTTGCCAACAACTGTATACAAGCATTTTTAGAAGGAGACAAAGAAACCTTGTTTGCTTATATGAAGTTGCTTTCCAATTTCCAATTTGAACATTTCAGACCAATGATTCCAAAATTATTTAATAAGATGTGGAAACGCGGTTTAGATAGTGGTGAATACTACTTAAAATTATGTGGTGCCGGCGGTGGCGGTTTTATTTTGGGTTTCACAAAAAACTACGAACACACGAAGAAACAACTTAAAGGACAAACTTTAGAGTTGTTGTGTAGCATCTAATTTCTCGTTGGCTGTAATGCAGGTAGGCAAAAATTCCAAACAAATTATAGATAAAAACGGGGTAAGCCGAAAACTGAATTAGAGTAGGCGCTAATTACGGAAAGCAAATGAAAAAACTTTTTTCTCTAACGATTACATTTTTGATTTTACTTGTATTTTTTGTGGGTTGTTCACAACCAGAAATGGTAAAATCCGACACAGCAGTTGATAACACAGAAACTTCAAAGAACGCAGTTGACAGTGCGTTTAAAAAAATGTGGCAGAATGTTACTTTGACAAACCTTGCCAATTATATGAAGACAGATGTTGCCGACGATTTTTTTGCCATTGACGCAGATGGAGTAACTGCTAATATGGAAGAAACTCTTGCAGATACCACTCGATTAAAAATGCTTGAGTCTTTAAAGTTTAAATTTTTTGACGAACAAATAAAAGTCTATGACAATGTTGCTATTATTAATGGACGAACGCAGGCGTTTGCAAATGATAAATATGCTGCAGAAGTATTGTACACGGCAATTTTTGTAAAGCAAGGTGGGGTTTGGAAGTATAAGAACTGGCAAGGGACATGGTCAAAAAATTCACCACCTCCTCCAACTTTTAAGGATACTAAAAAATAAAGGAGCAGTTTGGCGACTAAAGAATATTGCCAACATCATCTTATTTTAATAAAAAATTGATTGTCTTATGAAGGCAAATTATTGTCTTTTATTGTACGTGACAAAAGCAACATTCCAAACACAGCCGACAACGTTGAGCCTATCAAAATTGCCAACCTTGCAATGTTGGCACTTTCAACATCTTTGAATGATAAAGCTGTAAAAAACAAAGCTACAGTAAATCCGATACCAGCTAACAAACTAACAGCAAAAATATCTTTGATATCTGAATTGTCTTGCAAGGCGCCTAATTTAAACTTTAAACTCAAATAGACAAAACAAGAAATGCCAAGTGGTTTTCCAAGCAATAATGCCAGGATTATTCCCAAACTAACCGGCATAAAAATATGTTGTAAACTATCTGCCGACAAGGCAATTGTAGTATTGGCTAAAGCAAAAATGGGCAAAATTAAATAGTTGACCGGTTGATGTAAAACGCGTTCGTATTTTTCAATTTTTCCTAAAGGAATAAACATCGCGGATAACACGCCGGCAATGGTTGCATGCACACCGGATTTATAAACGAAATACCATAACACCAACATCGGAATAAAATAAATGATGAATGATTTTGTTTTCAGTTGATTTAATATCAACAACAATAACAACACGATGGCTGATAACAATAAATAATTCAAATGAATATCATTGGTATAAAAAACTGCAATGATGATGATACCGCCTAAATCATCTATGATTGCTAAGGCTGTTAAAAAAACCTTCAACGACATTGGCACTCTACTTCCTAACAACGATAACACACCTAAAGAAAATGCAATATCTGTTGCTGTTGGAATTGCCCAACCGTGCACATATTCTGTATTGTGATTAAACAAGAAATATATTAATGCCGGAAACAACATACCACCTAAAGCAGCAAAAATGGGCAATAAACTTTTCTTTATAGACGACAATTCGCCTATCATCATTTCACGTTTTATTTCCATGCCAACCATAAAAAAGAAAATCGCCATCAACAAATCGTTTACCCAATGTTCAACATGCATCGACAAAAATGCATTGCCAATTTCCTTGTGCCAGAAATGCAAATAGCTTTCTCCAAAACGGCTGTTAGTAATACATATAGAAAGTATCGTTGCCAATACCAATAACACACCACCTAATCTACCACTATCGGAAAGTTTGCGTATAGTGCCTAAAATTGGTTGAATTAAAACAGGGCGTTTCAGGAATTTTGCCATGATAAATTTTAAGATAAAATGAACATTTTATGCTCACTTTTAATAGGCGAATATAACTATAATTGAAGTAAGATATTAGTCAAATCTTGAACATCATTTGCAAGAAATGTTGGCTGACAATTTTTTAATTCTTCTACACTTCCAAAGCCATAAGCTACGGCAACACTTTTGATTTGATGAAAATGAGCAGCCTCAATATCGCTGTGCCTGTCGCCTATCATTACCACTTCATTTTTATCTTGAACATTTTCAGCTTCCAAAATTAAGGCTATCATTTTTTCTTTCGTGATGATATTTTTTTCTTCGTTATAATGTTGAATGTGCGTAAAGTATTGGTCAATTTCAAAATGATGTAAAATCTTATCAGCCATTGCACCTTTATGTGTGGCAATATGCATTTGCTTGTTTTCTTTTGCTAAAGAATGAAGCAAATTTTTTATGCCATCGTATAATTGATTTTCATACGCGCCACCTAACTCATTATAATAATGGCGATAAGTTTCTATGGCGAAATCGGCTTCGGAAGAAGTTAAACCATAAAAATTTTCAAAGATGATTCGCAATGGCGGACCAATTAATGTTTTTAATTTTTCATCAGAAGGAATTGGCATTCCCAATTTTTCAAATGTATAACGATAACCATTTAAAATGCCAATTTCCGGATTGGATAAAGTGCCGTCTAAATCAAAAATAAAATGTTGCATAAATGTTGCAATTATTTCCCGCTTTTGCGTTTGCGCTCATTTTCATCTAAGTAAATTTTGCGCAAGCGAATTGATTTTGGTGTTAATTCAACATACTCATCGCCTTGAATATATTCTAAGGCTTCTTCTAAAGAAAATTTTGTAACAGGAATTAATCTCGCTTTGTCATCTGTACCGGAAGCACGAACATTAGTTAATTGCTTTTTAATAGTAACATTTACCACTAAATCATCTTGTCGTGAATTTTCACCAATTACCATTCCACTATAAACCTGGTCGCCAGACTCAACGAAGAAACGACCTCTATCTTGCAATTTATCTAAAGAATAAGCAATTGCTTCACCAGTTTCTTTTGAAATCATAGAACCATTGATACGACCTTTGATTTCACCTCTATGTTTGTCATATTTAATAAAACGGTGTGCCATTACAGCTTGTCCTGAAGTAGCTGTAATTATTTCCGTTCTCAAACCAATTAAACCACGTGAAGGAATCTCAAACTCCATAATAGAACGCGTGCCTTTTAACAACATATTTTTCATGTCGCCTTTTCTTTGTGTAATCATTTCAATCGCTGTGCCTGCTTTTTCTTCAGGTAAGTCGATCGTTAATTCTTCAATAGGTTCGCATTTGTGTCCGTCAATTTCTTTAAAGATTACTTGTGGCTGACCAACTTGCAATTCATATCCTTCGCGACGCATGGTTTCAATTAAAACGGATAAGTGTAATACACCACGTCCAAATACTAAAAATGAATCTGCTGTTTCGCCTTGTTGCACGCGCAACGCCAAGTTTTTTTCTAATTCTTTATTTAATCTGTCTTTAATATGCCTTGATGTAACAAATTTTCCTTCTTTACCAAAAAACGGAGAATCGTTAATCGTAAATAACATACTCATCGTTGGCTCATCAATGGAGATGGCAGCCATTGCTTCCGGATTTTCCGCATCAGCAATCGTATCGCCAATCTCAAATCCTTCAACACCTACAATGGCACAAATCTCACCGGCTGGCACTTCGTCTACTTTTATTTTTGCCATACCTTCAAACAACATCAAGTCTTTAATACGTGATTTTGTAATCGTTCCATCGCGCTTAATTAAAGCAACAGGCATGTTTGTTTTAAGTGTTCCTCTAAAAACACGACCCACAGCAATACGTCCAACAAATGAAGAGAAATCTAAAGAAGTAACCTGCATTTGTGCGGCACCTTCTGCTGTTTTGGGTGCAGGAATATGTTCGATAATACAATCTAATAAGTCAACAACATTCGTCGTCGGTTTTTTATAATCGGTACTCATCCAACCATTTTTTGCAGAACCATATATAGTCGGAAAGTCCAATTGATCTTCTGTTGCATCTAATTGAAACATTAAATCAAACACTTTTTCGTGTACTTCATCGGGTGTGCAATTATCTTTATCTACTTTATTGATAACAACTATGGGTTTTAATCCTAATTGCAAAGCTTTTTGTAATACAAAGCGTGTTTGTGGCATTGGTCCTTCAAAAGCATCTACTAACAACAACACGCCATCTGCCATTTTTAATACACGCTCCACTTCTCCTCCGAAATCGGCGTGACCAGGTGTATCAATAATATTAATTTTGTAATCTTTATATTTTACGGCAGCATTCTTTGCTGTAATTGTAATTCCGCGCTCACGTTCTAATTCATTATTATCTAATATCAAAACGCCGGTATTCTCATGTTCGGAAAAAGTTTTACATTCCCATAAAATCTTATCAACTAATGTTGTTTTTCCGTGGTCAACGTGTGCGATAATAGCAATATTTCTAATGTTTTTCATTGAGTTCTATTTCTGAAAAATTAAGGTGCAAAAGTACGGAGATAATCGTACAAATATGTTGGACTAAGAATAAGAAAAGATTAACAGAAAATGGAGATTTGTATGTTACTCATTAATAGAATGAGATTATCACAATAAGTTGATGCTAATTAATGCTCAATTTTCAAAAAACTTTGATATGTTTATAATGTTAAATAATATGTCTGCCCAAACTTTACCACCAATTGCCGAAGAAGAAATTACGCATATCAATGTATATGGAGCGAAAGAGCACAACCTAAAAAATATCGATGTACATATTCCAAGAAATCAATTTGTTGTTATTACAGGCTTGAGTGGAAGCGGCAAATCGTCTTTAGCTTTCGATACCATTTTTGCTGAAGGACAACGCCGATATATGGAAAGTTTTGGTTCATACGTTCGGCAATTTATTGGCAATTTAGAACGACCAAATGTCGAAAAAATTTCCGGGTTATCGCCTGTCATTTCTATTGAACAAAAAACAACCAGTAGAAACCCACGAAGTACCGTTGGCACCACAACCGAAATTTATGATTTCTTACGCTTGCTTTATGCACGTATCGGTGAAGCCTATTCGTACAACACAGGCAAAAAAATGGTGCGCTTTTCTGAAGAGCAAATTATCGAAGATATACTTCAAAAATTTCAAGATAAAAAAATTTCCATTTTAGCACCTTTGGTGCGCGGACGAAAAGGACATTATCGCGAATTGTTTGAAGACATAAGAAAACAAGGCTATTTACGTGTGCGTGTTGATGGCGAAACCAAAGAAATCCAAGCAAAAATGCAAGTCGATCGCTACAAAATACACGATATCGAAGTTCTGATTGATAGACTAAAAGTAAACACAAATGATATTCAACGCTTGCGTGCATCGATTCAGAAAGCATTGAAAGCCGGCAAAGACCTTTTATTTATTGAAGATTTAGAACAAGCAATAGCAACACAAAATCAAATTACAACCTATAGTAAAACGTTGATGTGTATTGATACTGGCATTTCTTATGAAGAACCTTCGCCGAATTCTTTTTCTTTCAATTCGCCTTATGGTGCTTGTCCGAAATGCAAAGGATTAGGTACTTTAAAAACAGCTGACCTTTCTAAGGTTATTCCTGACGATACAAAATCTATTAAAGAACAAGGCATTGCTGCACTTGGCGAATATCGCGACACTTATACTTATAAAATCATCGAGCAAATTTTAAAATCTTTTAAAGTCAATAACAAAACACCTATTAATAAATTGCCAAAAGAATGTTTGGATATTATTTTATATGGAACTGACGAAAAATTTAAAATCGAAGCGCGCGAAAATCCAACAAGAAAATCAACCAACACACATTGGAGTTTGTCGTATGATGGTGTCATCAATCAAATCAACAGAACTTTAGAAGAAAGTAGTAGCGATGCGTTGATGAATTGGGCGAATAATTATGTTAGCGAAGTGGATTGTCCGGATTGCAATGGTGCGCGACTAAAAAAAGAATCTTTGTGGTTTAAGTTAGACAAAAAAAACATCAGCGAAATTGCTCATTTAGATTTGAATGAATTAGCCGATTGGATAAAAAATTTAGATAAAAAATTAAACAACAACCAACGCATTATTGCCAAAGATATTTTAAAAGAATTAGAAGCTAGAATCAACTTCTTGTTGAATGTAGGCTTGAATTATTTATCACTCAATCGTCCAACCGGTACGCTTTCCGGCGGTGAATCGCAGCGCATTCGATTAGCCACACAAATAGGCTCTGAACTGCAAGGCATCACATATATTTTAGATGAACCCAGCATTGGTTTACATCAACGCGACAACCATCGTTTAATTGATGCTTTGCGGAATCTATCAGATATTGGAAATACTGTAATTGTAGTGGAACACGACAAAGACATTATGTTGGCATCTGATTATCTAATCGATATGGGACCGCGTGCCGGCATTCACGGCGGCGAAATTGTAGCACAAGGAAAACCCAAAGATTTTATTCGGTTTAATACCATCACTTCCAAATATTTAGCCAATCAACTTTCTATCGAAATTCCCAAAAATAGAAGAAAAGGAAATGGGCATTTTCTGCGATTAAAAGGTGCAAGTGGCAACAATCTTAAAAATGTAAATATTGATATTCCATTAGGAACTTTTGTTTGTGTGAGTGGCGTTTCGGGTTCCGGAAAATCAACGCTTATCAACGATACTTTATATCCGATTTTAAATCAACATTTTTATCGTTCGCCATTTAATCCGATGCCATACAAAAGTATCGAAGGCTTAGAGTTTATTGATAAAGTGATTGAGATAGACCAGCAACCTATCGGACGAACACCACGCAGCAACCCAGCAACGTATATCAAACTATTTGATAAAATCAGAGAGTTGTATGCCAATATTCCGGAATCAAAAATTCGTGGTTATAAAAATGGACGTTTTTCATTTAATGTAATTGGCGGTAGATGCGAGGAATGTCAAGGTGGCGGTATGAAATTAATTGAGATGAATTTCTTGCCGGATGTTTATGTTGAATGTCCGAAATGCTTGGGTAAACGCTATAACCGAGAAACATTGGAAATAAAATACAAAGGCAAAAATATTTATGATGTTTTAGATATGTCGATAGAAGAAGCTTTGCATTTTTTTGAACATATTCCTTCTATTCATCGGAAAATACAAACTTTATATGATGTTGGTTTAGGCTATGTTCGTTTAGGGCAATCGGCGACAACATTAAGTGGCGGAGAAGCGCAACGTGTAAAACTTTCGGAGGAATTAAGCAAACGCGACACCGGTAAAACGGTTTATATTTTAGATGAACCAACAACCGGATTACACTTTGAAGATATTCGTGTGTTATTAGATGTCTTGCAAAAGTTGGTGGAAAAAGGCAATACTATTATTGTTATTGAACACAATTTAGATGTGATAAAAGTGGCAGATTATATTATCGACCTTGGACCGGAAGGCGGACGAGGTGGCGGCGAAATTGTTGCGTGTGGCACACCGGAAGAAATTGCTAAAAACAAAAAAAGTATTACCGGAAAATTTTTGAAAGAAGAATTGAAATAAGTTATATCTCAAATTAAAAAAGAAATACTAATTTTCCTTAATTCACTTTCATATCAATAAACACAAAAGAATAAATCTTTATCTTTACGCATAAGATGGGTTTTGTTTTTTCTTGGTTCTTACTCGCACTTTTTGCCTTAGCTATTCCTATTCTTATTCATTTATTTTATTTCCGAAGATTTAAGAAAGTTTATTTCTCCGATATCCGATTTTTAAAACAAATTCAAGAAGAAAAATCAACTTTAGAAAAACTAAAAAAACGTTTGATTCTAGCATCGCGTTTGTTAGCAATATTCTTTTTAATATTAGCTTTTGCTCAACCTTTTATCGGCAAAAACAAGCAACAACATCAACAAGGAAGTGCTGCTGTTGCTGTATATATCGACAATTCGTATTCGATGGGTTTAAAATATGCCGGCGAATCTGCATTAGCTATTGCACAACAAAAAGCTAAAGAAATTGCACAAGCATTTCAAACCGATGATAAATTTATTTTACTGACCAATGATTTTGATGGCACACATCAACATTGGATGCAACAACAAGATTTCTTAGATGCCGTAGATAAAATTACGTTGTCGTCTGCAACAAGAAAAATAGATGCAATCAGCAAAAAACAATCAGCATTATTTCAAACAATTGGCGCTAAAAATAAACTCGGTTTTTTCATTTCCGATTTTCAAAAAAATACTTTAGCAAAAAGCGAAGACACCAATTTTATAGCACATTTTTTGCCGATTCTATCCAATCCTAAAAAAAATATTTTTGTGGATTCTTGTTGGTTCGAGCAACCTGTTTTTACCAAAAACACCAACAATAAACTCTTAGTTCGTTTAAAAAATTCAGGAAATGCTACAGCTGAGAAAGTGCGTGTTTCCGTAAAAATAAATGATGTTGTAAAAGCGATTGACGATGTAACCATCCAAGCACAAAGTGCCGTTATCGATTCGTTTACAATTTCTATCGCACAAGCCGGTTGGCAACGCGGCGAAATTTCTTTCAACGATTATCCAATTACGTTTGACGATCAATTTTATTTCGCGTTTAATATTTTAGGACAAGAAAAAATTTTGTCGATTGATGATGCTGAAACACCGAACAACATCGCTTCTATTTTTAGTAACGATGCGCATTTTGTTTTAGATAAAAACAACAAAGGTCAAGTCGATTATTCCGCTTTTTCAAATTATGCATTAATCGTCATCAATCAAGTGCAAGAAATCAGTTCAGGTTTGTCGGCATCGCTGAAAACCTATATAGAAAATGGTGGAAACGTATTACTCATACCGGCAAGTCAAGCCAATATCACTTCGTACAATACATTTTTATCGAATTGCCAAGCCGGAAATTTTGGTGAATTAAAAACACAAACCAACGAAGTAACGCAACTCAATTTGAATGAAGATGTGTTTAAAGGTGTGTTTAGCCAAGTTCCGAAAAATGTAGCGCTTCCAAAAATATCTAAATTCTATCCAATTTCTTCAAGCAACCAAGCGAATGCCAGAACGATAATGTCAACAAATTTAGGTTCGCCTTTTGTGGCAAAATATCTCGTTGGTAAAGGTTATATTTATTTATTGTCTGTTCCGTTAAATTCCGAGTTTTCTAATTTCCAATCCAATGCTATCATTGTGCCTTTGGTGTATAATATGGCTGTGTATAAGAAAAATTATCCGGCATTATATTATTATATGGGTCGAGATAATTTGATAGAGTTAAACAATACGACAAGCGGAAATGAAAGCATTTATAAACTTACTAATGGGAAATATGAATTTATTCCTGAAAATAGAAGCATTGGTACATCAACCTTATTGCGTATCAACACGACCTTACCAGCAGACGGTATTTATGCGATAAGTTCTCAAAATAAAACATTCGGATTGGCGGCATTCAACTTTGACAGAACAGAATCCGTTTTAGATTTTGCATCCAAAGAAACTTTAAAAAAATACTATTCAGGCAAAAACCAATTGGTATTAGACAACACGCAAGCCAACTTAGCAGCCGAAGTAAAACAAATTAAAGACGACATTTTATTATGGAAAGTTTGCGTAATTTTGTCTTTATTATTTTTGTTGATAGAAATTCTATTAATCCGATTTTGGAAATGAAAATAAAAACACACTTGTAAATTTACATAGCTAAAAACATGCATTATCTACTCAAAAATATTATAGTCTTAGATGCTTCTTCGAATTTCTATCAAAAGCAAGTAGATGTTTTGCTTAAAAATGGAAAAATAGAAAATATCGATTTCTCAATTGACGACAAACAAGCAGAAGCATTAGATTTTTCGGGTTGTTATTTAGCGCAAGGTTTTTGTGATCTCTATGTAAATACTAATGATCCGGGTTTTGAGTATCGCGATGACATCAACACGATTGCACAGTCAGCGCTTGCAGGTGGTTTTACTACAATTTGTGCCATACCAAATAATTTTCCTATCACACAAACCAAAGCACAAGTAGATTATATTCTCAATAAAGCAAAAAATACAGCGATAACTATTTTGCCGATTGGAGCTGTAACGGAAAACTTTGATGGTAAATCGCCGACAGAAATGTTGGATATGCATCACGCCGGAGCTATCGCTTTTTCTGATATTCCACATAGCATAAATAATAGTGGTGTGCTGCTGCGCGCCTTACAATATGTTCAACCTTTTGATGGTTTGGTAATCAATATGCCGTTCGACCAAACATTAGTTGGCGAAGGTATCATTAATGAAAGTGAAATTTCGGTACGAATGGGCATGAAAGGCATTACCAACTTATCGGAATATACTGCTGTGCAACGCAATATAGAAATTCTGCAATATGCAGGCGGCAAGTTGCATCTTGTTGGCATTTCTACGAAAGAAAGTGTTGAGATTATCCGACAAGCAAAAGCAAAAAATTTGAATCTTAGTTGCTCAGTTTTTGTGCATCATCTTATTAGCAATGAAAACGATGTAAAAAACTTTGATTCTAATTATAAAGTATTTCCGCCATTGCGTAGCAACGCCGACCAGCAAGCATTAATTGATGGATTGAAAGATGGAACGATTGATTGCATTTCTACACAACATACACCGTTAAATATTGACGAAAAAAATGTTGAATTTGAACAAGCATTAAACGGCATTATCGGATTAGAAACAGCATTTGGTTTATTAAATAAAAAATTGGAAAAAGAAATCTCTAAAGAGAAATTGGTTGATTTGTTATCCAAAAATCCAAAAAACATTATTCAACCTAAGCAATCAACAACAGATTTTGTAATTCTCAATTTTGATGAAACTTATACATTTACTGAAAAACATATTCGTTCAAAATCGAAAAACACACCTTATCTTCAACAAACCTTAAAAGGAAAAGTGAAAGCTGTTTTTTCTAAAGGTCAACTGGTGATTAATAAATAATGGAAATCAACATTCAGCATATCGAAGAAAAAATAATTAACGCTTTAGAAAATGAAGATGTAAAAGCTATCTATTTGTATGGAAGCATTATTACAGAATATTATAATGTAGAAAGTGATATAGATATAGCGGTTTTATTTAATCAAAAGAAAAGTGCGATGCAAGTATTTGATGTGCAAGTAAAATTATCTTCCATTTTCGATAGAGACATAGATTTGGTGCAATTAGATACAGTTTCAACAGTTTTACAATTTCAAGTAATACAAACAGGCAAACGCATTTTCTGTAAAGATGAGAAATTTTGCAATAAATATGAGTCGCAAATTTTTTGTGATTATGTAGAGTTAAATGAATTGAGAAAACCTTATTTAGATGAAATTTCTAAAACAGGAAAAGTTTTGCGTTGATGGACGATGTATTAATATATAAAGCACAAACCATAGAGCGATGTATCAATCGCGTACAAGAAATGTATGCCGTTTCAAAAGAAGAGATCGACACAAATTTTTTATATCAAGATGCTATTATATTGAATATAGAACGAGCTTGTCAGGCAGCAATAGATATGGGCAGTCATTTTGTAAAAACACATAAATTAGGTATTCCACAGAGTAGCAAAGATGTCTTTCAAATTTTACATTCAAACAAAATAATAGATGAATCGTTAAACTTGAAGCTTCAAGCTATGGTTGGTTTCAGAAAGATTGCTGTGCATGATTATTCTAACTTAAATTTGGAAATTTTACACAGCATCATTCAAAAAGATATAGATGACATTTTAACTTTTTCAAAAACAATCTTGTTAAAATAATGGAAAATAATTCTCTACCAGATAATAATCCTCGCGGAGTTTTAAGTGGCTTAGCCATTACTATTGTTTCAGCATTGTTTTCTACCATTTTCTATGTGGCATTTACGCTATTAGCTTATTACAAAAAAATGCCGTTTAGTGAAGCTAAAGTTGTATTTACGCAAATCATCTCAATTGTAATGTCTGTTTTTTTAGCTTTATACTTAGCAAGAAAAATACAAGGAAATAAACTTAGTTTAATTCAAGGCATTCTTACCGGCTGGATGGCAAGTATGATGCTGGCAATATTTATTTCGACTTATTATACGATATTTTTTAAAGCAACTAACCAATTTATGCCTGAAGGTGCTTTTGCCCGTTTGTTGTTTTTATACAATGGCATCGGTTTGATTTGGTCTATTATTTTTGCCATTTTTTTAAGAAAAGAATAAAAGCCAAAATACTATTGGCAACAAGCGCGAATAAAACTATTTTTGCATAAACAAAGAATATTTGGATATCTCAATCATCATACCATTATTAAACGAAGCCGAATCGCTGCCGGAATTATTTTCTTGGATAGAAAAAGTAATGAAAGACAACAATTTTTCGTATGAGATTATTGCTGTAGATGATGGAAGCAAAGACGATTCTTGGAAAGTAATTGAACAAGCAGCACAAAAAAATCCAAGCATAAAAGGTATTCGATTTCAGCGAAATTACGGCAAATCTGCGGCTTTACAAGTTGCCTTTGAAGCAGCTCAAGGCGATGTTGTTATCACCATGGATGCCGATTTACAGGATTCACCTGACGAAATTCCGGAGTTGTATAAGATGATAAAAAATGATGGGTTTCATTTGGTTTCCGGCTGGAAAAAGAAACGTTACGACCCATTGACTAAAACTATTCCGACTAAATTATTTAATGCCGTTACGCGTTCTGTTTCGGGCATACACAACCTCCACGATTTTAATTGCGGATTGAAAGCTTACCAAAAAAATGTGGTAAAAAATATAGAAGTATATGGCGAAATGCATCGCTATATTCCGGTGATTGCCAAGTGGAATGGATTTGATAAAATAACAGAAAAACCGGTTCAACATCAAGAACGTAAATACGGCAAAACAAAGTTTGGCTTAGAGCGATTTATTTATGGTTTTTTAGATTTAATGAGCATTACTTTTGTCAGTAAATATGGCAAAAGACCGATGCATATTTTCGGTACTTTAGGCGTGCTTTCTTTCTTTTTTGGTTTGTTGATTTTGATTTATCTAACCGTAACTAAATTATTTTTTGGCGTAATCGGCATGACAGACCGACCTATATTTTATCTTGGTATTTTAACGGTAATTGTTGGAACGCAATTATTTGTTGCCGGATTTTTAGGCGAATTAGTAGCGCGCAACAGCAACGAAAGAAATGCCTATTCTATTAAGGAAAAAGTTAATCTGTAAAGTATTTTATTCTAAAGAAAATTCTCCGTACAACGGATAATGATCGGAAATTTTGTTGTTGATTATCTCAAATTTCTGTACGTTGAAATTCGGCGTAGTCAACATATAATCAATGCGAATAAAAGGAATATTTCCGTTGTACGTATGTCCAACTCCAAAACCATAATCAATAAAGGCATCTTTTAATCCTTTTGATATTTTATTCATCGCATACGAATTCGGCAAGTCGTTAAAATCACCGCATAAAATTATGGGAACATTTTGTTTTTGTAAAAATGCACTCAACTCATTAGCTTGTTTTGCTCGACGCATAAAACCTCTTTTCAATTTGGCTAAAATGCTTTTGGTGCCATGTTCATTAAGGTCTTGTGTCTCTTTAAAATCGGCAATGGTTTCGTATTCTACTTTTCCAAAATACAACGATTGTAAATGCACATTTACAAAACAAATCAAAGTGTCGTACATCTTGATGTAAGTATAAATTCCTTTAAATGGTTTCTTGCCATAGCCTGTATTGAAAGGTTGTTTCATAATATTGCCTTGCTCAAGAATGGGAAATTTAGAAAAGGTAGCAATGCCCCATTCATCCGTTCCGCGCAACTTCACTTCTCTGGTAAAAAAATGATAATTATAACCAATAGCTTGCAATTGTTTTATGGTATTAAAAGCTTTGCTGGTGTCTGTATAAAATTCTTGGAAACAAATAATATCCGGATTTTTTTCTTGTAAGGTTTTAAAAATTTCTTGTTTCGAATTCTTGTTTTCACTCCAATTATACAAATCAAAATCACGAACATTATAGCTCATAATTTTTATTTTTTTTGTGGAAGATGAGATTTCATTATGTCCGAGATTGGTGGCAAACAAACGCATAATTTGTGGCAAACAAACTGCAATCGCCAATAAAGAAACAACAGCAAAGTAGCGTTTGCGCAAAATCCAAATAATAGAAAATAGAAGATGGATAAAAATTAGCAATGGCAATAACAATCCAAAAAACGGAATAAACCAAAATTTTTCCGGACTAATATACGATGCTGAAAGACTTATCATCAACAGCGCAACAAAAAATAAATTTACTGTTCTGGAGGTAAACGATAAAAACCATTTCAAAAATCTCATTGGGCAAAATAAATCAAAATAAATGGTTTGGTTAATCTTCTTGACTAATTTTAAACAAGAAATCTTTTTCTTCTTTAGTCAAACTATCATAGCTGGAACGATTAATCTTATCTAATATATCGTCCAATTGTTCTTGTTTGGTTTTATTTTCTTTTTGTATTTTGGTATTCGCCTTTTTATTTTGATTGGAAGTATTGGTGTTTGTATAAACATATTCTCTTTTGTATTCCACTTTCATTTTATTTTTCTTCTTAAAAAGATTCGAAACAAAATCCGATACTTTAAAAAAAGGAGTTGCTAAGTCTGTTCCGTTTTGTAAAAGTTTGATGTACATAAATCCAAAAAACGCACCACCTAAATGAGCAATATGTCCGCCGGCATTTCCATGTTGCATATTTATCAAATCTAAAACAACATAAGCCAATGCTATCCATTTTATTTTTATAACACCAAAAAACAATAATCCCATTTCATATTCAGGCGCAATGGTAGCAGCAGCTAACACTATTGCCATCACAGCAGCCGAAGCACCAATACAAGTAGCCATTGGAAGTGCTGAAGAAAAAACGGGAAATAAGTTATACGCTAACATATACAACACGCCACCAAAAATTCCACCTAAAATATATATCGGTAAAATTTTAGGTTTGCCAATCATATCTTGTGCAATGATGCCAAACCAATATAAACCGAGCATATTAAACAAAATATGGAAAAACCCTTCGTGTACAAATTGATAAGTAATTATCGACCAAGGATGAAATAAAAAGTTAGAAAAAGATGCCGGCAATGCCAAGAAATGCACAATATCAAACGGCAGTGATTTTGCCATTAACGCAAAAGGCAATTGAATAAGATTAACCAAAATAAACACCGCACAATTGATGATAATCAGCTTAATCAAATCTGAGCCGTAGCGATACTGCCATTTTATATCTTGCCAAATATTCATTTTTAATAAAACGATTTTTTGTTGGTTTTATTCCAATATAAAACTAATAAAAATCCAAAAATTGCGCCACCGATATGCGCAGTATGAGCGATGTTTCCAATGCCTGTTTGGGCAAACATAATATCAAATCCGATAATTACTAAAGGAATCATATATTTTGCTTTTACGGCAACCGGAATAAAAATAAACATCAACGGCGCATTTGGAAATAAATACCCGAAAGCTGTTAATAAGCCATATACAGCGCCACTGGCTCCTACTAAACCGGAATAATAAATTTGAGAAAGACTTTTTACAGCATCCGTGCTCAAGGTTGCCGGCAAAGTTGTTGTATTTGTAAAGTTAATTTGTCCGATATAATAATAAGCAACTCCTGCATTCACTGCAACATAAAAGGCAATAGCACCTAACCCTGAAAACAAATACAAAAAGGCAAAACGCTTGCTTCCTAAAACGCGTTCATTTTCTAATATCACACCAAAACTATACAAGGCATACATATTAAATAGAATATGAAAAAAACCGCCATGTGTAAACATGTGCGTAATAATTTGCCAAGGTCGAAATGCAGGATTGGTAGGATAATGCATTGCCAACAAATCGGTCAAATCCGGATATAACAAACAAGCAACAAAAACAAGAATGTTTAATAAGATGATATTTTTGACAACCGGCGTTAGATTCTGCATAATATTTTTTTTGTCAGATAGAAATGCTTGATATTTTTTATATTTTTTGGTCGAATTTTCTTTCTATATCGTCAAAGTTATATTGTACAAACGTCAACCAACCTGATGGATTAATCGTAGGTTGCTCGCAAGCAAATAATTCGTCGATGAGCAACTGCATCGATTTTTTATCTAAAAATTGTCCGGCTTTTATCGCTGTTTGATAAGCCAATGCTTTTGCAATTTGTTGTTGATGTTCATTCGTTTCTATATCGGCACTATTTTTATATGCTTCCAACAATTTTTCTATTAAAATTGTTTCGTTTTCGTTGCACAATTCAGGTGGCATGCCATGAATAACAAATGTATTACCACCAAAAAATTCAATATGTAATCCAAGCACTAATAAATCAGGTAAAAGTAATTTTAATAGTTCGGCATCGCTACTATTCAGCTCAATTGATTTTGGAAACAATAATTGTTGCGTACTTGCAGATTGAATAGCAAAATTTCGTAAGTAACGTTCAAACAAAATTCGTTGATGAGCTTTGTTTTGGTCGATGAGAATAATGCCACTTTTTATTTGCGTTAAGATATAACGGTTGTGCAACTGAATCGGCTCAAACTGTTCTCCTTCAAAATCAGAAAATGATTGTTCTTCTTCCTGTTGAAATAAATCCATTTTACTTTTTAGCGTAATGGCTCTTTCTTCCGTTTGTTCGTCTAATTCATACAATTGTTTCCAATCTTCAAAATTCTTTCCTTTTAAAAATTCATCTTGTTGCGTGGGCGGAACATCTTTATCAAATGGCGAATAATAAGAACCTTTCGAAGCATTTTCATTATTCATTTTGGATGTTACTACTTTAAAAGGTTGCTCTGTATAAATGCGTTCATCTACTAATTGACCAAAAGTAGCTTCGTGTTCAAAATCTATGGTTGGCGTAACGCTGTATTGTGAAAGTCCGTGTTTTGCAGCCGCATTCAACAAAAGGTAAATCGATTTCTCATCTTCAAATTTTATTTCTTGTTTGGTCGGATGTACATTGATGTCGATAGCGCCAGGTTCTATCGTAATAAATAAGCAATAAAACGGGAAATTCTTTTCTGCCAGCAAGCCTTCATATGCTTTGGTAATGGCATAATTCAAGAAATTATTTTTGATAAATCGATTGTTGACAAAGAAAAATTGTTCGCCACGCGTTTTCTTACTGATTTCCGGCTTGCCAATAAAACCACGCACACTCACGTAATCGGTTAGTTCTTCTATCGGCACTAATTTCTCGTTGTAATTTTTCCCAAAAATACTGACGATACGCTGACGAATATTTCCTGCTTTTAAATGATAAACCTCCACGCCATTGTGATGAAACGAAAAAAAGATTTCCGGATTAGCTAAGGCAACGTGAATAAATTCATCGATGATATGCTTGGTTTCAATGGCATTTGATTTCAAGAAATTTCGGCGCGCCGGAACATTATAAAATAAATTCTTAACCGAAATAGAAGTTCCGGGATTTGTTGCTGTGGGTTCTTGCAAAATTACTTTCGAACCCTCAATCAAAAGAATTGTTCCTAATTCTTTGTCGTGCAATTGTGTTTTTAATTCTACTTGTGCCACCGCTGCAATACTTGCCATGGCTTCACCGCGAAAACCAAATGTATAAAGTGAAAATAAATCTTCAATCTTTTTGATCTTGGAAGTTGCGTGTCGTTCAAAACACATACGTGCATCCGTGTCGCTCATACCGCAACCATCATCAACCACTTGCACTAAAGTTCTACCTGCATCTTTAATGATAAGTTTGATATTTTTTGCACCGGAATCAACGCTATTTTCCAATAATTCTTTCACAACAGATGCCGGCCGTTGTATGACCTCACCTGCCGCAATTTGATTGGCAATAGCATCCGGTAAAAGTTGAATTAAATCAGACATAAATCAGACACAAAATACAAAATACTCATCGTTCTATCTTGTTAAATGCTGTTATTTGATGCATTAAATTTTTATCAAACTATCGATTTCCACGCACGTTTAGAGTTTATAACATTCATCGGCAAATATTTTTAGTATGTTTGGAAAAATTAGGTTTAATTTTTGATAAAGTGATTGTATGATAATGAACAAAAGATTTTTCAAGTTAATTCTCATTTCTTGCTACTTGCTACTTACAACTTATTATTCTAAAGCAGCCGAACCTCCATATCTAATATATAGCCACAATAATTGGGTAGATTCAATAATAGATTCTATGTCATTAGATGAAAAAATTGGTCAGCTTTTTATGATTGCAGCTTATTCTAATAAAGACGAAACAAGCTACAAAAAAATCGATCAATATATCAAAGATTATAAAATTGGAGGATTAATTTTCTTTCAAGGTACAGCACAAAAGCAAGCCGAATTAACTAATCGATATCAAGCAATAAGTAAAACGCCACTTTGGATAGGATTCGATGGCGAATGGGGTTTAGGTATGCGTTTAGACAATACTATTTCTTATCCACGACAATTGACATTGGGTGCCATCGATAATCCTGATTTAATTTATGAAATGGGCGAAGAAATTGCTCGACAAATGCATCGCATCGGCATACATATCAATTTTGCTCCGGTGATTGACGTAAACAGCAATCCTAATAATCCGGTGATAAATGACCGCGCATTCGGCGATAATAAATTTGGCGTAACAAGAAAAGGGTTGGCTTATATGTTTGGATTACAAGACCACAAAATATTAGCCAGCGCTAAGCATTTTCCGGGACATGGCGACACAGATGTGGACTCACACAAAGATTTGCCTGTTGTGAAACACGACTTACAACGCTTGGAATCTGTTGAGCTATATCCTTTTAAACAACTCATTCGATATGGCGTGGGCAGTATTATGGTTTCGCATTTGAATGTGTTGGCATTAGACAGTACACCAAATTTTCCGGCTACTTTATCACCAAAAATTATTCAACAAAAATTAAAAGACGAGATGGGCTTTAAGGGTTTAGTATTTACAGATGCCATGAATATGAAAGGTGTTTCAAAATATTATCCTTCAGGCATTGCAGAAGTGAAAGCAATTTTAGCAGGAAACGATGTGTTATTGTTTCCGGAAGATGTGGATTCCGCAATTAAAGGTGTAAGAAAAGCCGTTGAACAAGATTCTATTATTCCGGAAGAATGGATAAATCAAAGAGTGAGAAAAATTTTGGCTGCAAAATATTGGTTGGGTTTAAATCACTATCAATCTATCAACCTAGAAAATATTGACGAAGACATCAACAACGAGCAAGCAAAATTTTTAAAATTCAAATTATATGAACATGCCATTACTGTTGCAAAAGATTCAGCTAAGTTAATTCCAATCATCAACCTACAAAAAAATATTGTGCATGTTAGTATTGGTGGAAAAGCAGATGATGTATTCTCATCAACCTTAGATAAATATACTTCCATTACGCATTATTATGTGTCGAAAAATGCAACTGCAAAAGAATCAGATTCCGTTTTAAAACAAATAAAAGATGCACATTTAGTCATTATTGATGTTCAAGATATGAGTCGATTTGCGTCAAAAAATTACGGACTCAATGAAACAATTGTTACTTTCTTAAAACAAATCAATCAACAAAATCCAAGCATTCTTACTGTTTTTGGTTCGCCTTATAGTTTAAAATATTTCCAAGCATTTAATTCTGTCATGGTGGCTTTTGGTGCTGATGAAGAAGCACAATCTATTGCGGCACAAATTATTTTTGGAGCTCGTGGTGCAAAAGGTACGATGCCAATTTCTGTCGGGAAATTTGAATATGGCGACGGCATTAATACCACTTCCAATTTGCGTTTAAAATATGGAATGCCGATTGAAGTAAACATCGACAGCAAAAAATTAAACAAGATTGACAATATTGTACAAAAAGCAATTGAAGATAAAGTTTTTCCGGGCGCACAGGTGTTGGTGGCAAAAGACAATGAAGTGATTTTCAATAAAGCGTATGGCTTTCATACATACGACAAAAAAATAGCCACAAAGGCGAATGATTTGTTTGACATTGCTTCCGTAACCAAAGTTACTGCTACTGTTCCATTGATTATGAAAATGCAAGAGCAAGGAAAGATTGACGTGAACAAAACTTTAGGCGATTATATGGATTATCCGGAAAATTGCAACAAGAAAGATTTAGTAATTAAAGAAATTCTATGTCATCAAGCCGGCTTGCAAGCCTGGATTCCTTTCTATAAAAAAACATTAAATACTTTTGGAAAACCTGATTCATTGTGGTATTCAAAAACGCAAGATTCCATTTTCTCTGTACGAATTTTAGACAGTTTATATCTGAAAAAATCCTTTCAAGATACTTTATGGAAGATGCTTTACGACAGCGATTTGTTGCCGACAAAAAAATATAAATACAGTGATTTAGGTTATTATCTTTTAAAGCAAATTATAGAAAAAACTTATCATGATTCCTTACAAAATATTGCACATCGTTATTTGTATGCGCCATTGGGCATGAACTACACACAATACAATCCGAAGTGGAATGGCTATGATTTAAATAAAATTATGCCGACTGAAGTAGAAAAAGAATTTAGAATGTCGGAAATTTTAGGAACCGTGCACGACCAAGGTGCTGCGTTGTTGGGTGGCGTCGGCGGACATGCCGGAATTTTTACCAATGCAAACGATTTAGCAAAATATTTCCAAATGCTATTGAATGGCGGCAACTACGGCGGTTTTAAATATTACGACAAACGCACAATAGACAGATTTACTTCTAAGCAATATGCTAATAATAGACGCGGCATTGGCTTCGATAAGCCTACACCAAACGGTCAAGATGGTCCAACTTGTGATGCTGCATCAGATGCTTCGTTTGGACATTCGGGATTTACGGGCACTATTGCTTGGGCTGATCCTGAAAATGGATTGATATATATTTTCTTGAGTAATCGTGTTTATCCAAGTGCTGAAGTCAATTGGTTAGCCAAACTCAACATCCGACCAAAAATTCAGCAAGTTATTTATGATGCGATAATAAAGTAATTTTTTGAATTAGCTGATTAGTGAATGTGCTAATTAGCGAATGAAAAATTGCTTCTCAGCAGAGTCTCACATAGTGGACTCTGCGTAAAATTTAATAAGAAAGCATCCTTTTAAGAGACACTGCTAAAAATTGAAAATGAGATTTCCTATTTCGTGGGAATGACATTGCTTCCTTTGTGTAAAATCTTAGCATGCATTGCGGTATAAATAATCATTCAGCATCAAAATTTACTTTGCAGCCTTCGCTACAATTTCTGCAGATGTCTATTTCCTTTCTACCTTTTACTAATTGTGCTCGAAAATTTTTATACAAATCATTATTCCAAATTTGCTGAAAAGTATGCGAATTCAAATCGCCTAATTGATGACTTGCATCTTTATCAAAGCAACAAGGCACTACTTTGCCGTCCCAAGTAATTACGCAACTGTGCCACAATTTCCAGCAACTATTTTCCAATTCATTTTTGATAGAATACGTGCCATCCGCATTTTTCTTATAGCGCGAATATTTTTCATTTTCCGGTATCAAACTATTCCCATTTTCGTAATCGTACACTTGAGCAGTTTTTAAAATAATATCATCTACACCAATTTCTTTTGCCAACTTTTTCAAATCTTCAATTTGATGTTCATTGTGTCGAACTACCAAAAATTGAAAAATAACATACGGCGTTGGAGAATTTAATTTCTGTTTCCAATGCACAATATTTTTAGCACCTTCAATCACTTTGCTCAATTGTCCGCCAACACGATATTGCTGATACGTTTCTTGTGTTGTGCCATCAATAGAAATAATCAATCTATCTAAACCGCTTTCAATGGTTTTCTTGGATGTTTCATCATTTAAATAATGCGCATTTGTGGATGTAGAAGTATAAATATTCTTGGATTTAGCATAAGCCACCATGTCCAAAAAATTTTTATTCAAATAAGGTTCGCCTTGAAAATAAAAAGTAAGATAAATTAAATGCGATGAAAGTTCATCAATTGTTTTTCTGAAAAATTTTGGTTCTAACATGCCAATCGGTCGCGTAAAAGAACGCAATCCACTCGGACATTCCGGACAGCGTAAATTACAGGATGTTGTCGGCTCTAATGAAATCGAAAATGGTTTGCCAAATTGAATCGGCTTCTTTAAATATTTAGTGATATAGAATGAAACATACACCAATAACATATTCCAAACTCGCCGAAACGTAAGCTTAGAAATAAAATTGAATGTATTAGAAAATGAAAATTTCATCTAAATATCTTAAATATCTATGCAAACGAAGATACAATGCTATAGAGGTTTATTCAAACAAAAATGCTTGATTAAATTAAAACCATTAAATGAAAGTAAAGTTTTACTTATTGTTGTTCATCTATAGACGCAGAGTCCTTTCAGGAAAAGCTATTGAGAAGTTTATTTTCCGGAAACTAATGCCGGTTTTGTTTTTGGTATGCGTTTCTTAAAATATCGAATCATAAAAAACAAGAAAACAACAATAACTAAACAAACAATAGCAGCAATAATAAACGGCACAATAAGACTAAATATGCTACCTACTATTGCCAAGATATGCTCAACTGTGGCAACAATCGGGTTGGCTGTTCCTGCAGTTGTTGCTGTAGAAGTTGCACGCGTTAATGCCGTTCCTGCCTGGATTATGCCGGCACTTCCACCGCCAACAATAATACCCAAACCCCATTTCAACATCGGATCTAAATCGGGAATAATGGCTGAAGCGGTCAGCAACGTTCCTGCAATTACGGATGCCGGCGTCATTATCGTATCTAAAATATTATCAATAAATGGAATATAATATCCGGCAATCTCAAAAATAGTAGCGGCTCCAAAACAGATGATTGCAGGTGTGCTGCTCATCCAAGCAAAGCTTTCGCCCAAATGCAAAATGCCCATTTTAGAGGCAACACTTGCAGCCAACAAAGGCACAAAAACTCTAAATCCGCAACAGGCGCTTAATCCTAAGCCCATCACTAAACTTAGTAAAACTTTATTATCGCTGAAAAAATGCAAAGCATCTTTAGAAACAAATTGCATAATTGTTGTATCCATAGTTAAATGTACAATTTTTTCAATAGAACATCAAAACGAGTTCCAAAATTCCCAATTTGAGGTTTTGGTGGCAAAAAAGAAAAATAATGCTTGTTTTTTGTTGGCAAATTCGTTGTTCGTGTATAAAAAATGAAACACAAATTTTTGTCTGCGTACTACTTTCCGTATTTTTGAGGAAAATTGAATGTAATGGAATTAAGCGGAAAAATTTACAAGGTGATGCCGATAGAAACTGGCGAAGGCAAAAATGGAACTTGGTCAAAACAATCTATTATTATAGAAACTCCACACGAACGATTTCCTAAAAAAGTTTGTGTGATATTTTGGGGCGATTTAACCAACAACGCAGCGTTTATAGAAGGTGCAGATATATCGGTAGAGGCAGATGTGGAAAGTCGCGAATTTAATGGTAGATGGTACACCGACGTGAAAGCTTGGAGAATAAATACATCAGCATCAAACAATACAAAATCTACTTCAACAGCAACAAATACTGTTGTTGAACAAACAACATCAGAAAGTGCTTCTGTAGCTGAAGACGATTTACCGTTTTAAGTTTACCAAGGATTTCTTTGGTAATACGTAACATACGCTTCGCCATCAATCACTATCATAGGTTCTCCTGTTTTAGGATGATTCTTCTTTTGAAAAGATAGCATTTGCGAACCTTCATTTTGAGAAACGATACTAATAGTATTGCCATTTAATTTCCATGTGCCGTTATCTGAACTTTGAGAAGTTGAACCACCATAATAATCACCTCCATAACCACTTATCGAACCTTCATAAGTATATTGATATGTGCCGTTTCCATTGATAACAATACATTTTGAATTGCTGGAACTGGATGTATAAGTAGATGATGCGTTTGTCCAACACCAAGTTCCAACTATAGAGTTATCTATAGTACCTGACGAAGATTTATTAATTGAATTGATTGTTTTAGTATTTGCCGAAACGAATACGACTGTGCCATTAAAAATTCCTCCAGACAAAATCAATTGGTTGTTGCTAATCTTATACGTGTAATAAAAATTCTCTCCATTTTCGTCAGTTGCAATTAATTTAGAAGCTGTCTTTGTAAAAGAAAAACCAATTCCATCTAAAGAACCTTCACCATTAGAATTTAGAGTAAGCGTTCCATAATCACTATTGTTCCATGTGCCGAACAAACTTTGGGCAAAAGTTGACTGTATGAATATTATTAGAATTGTGCTAAGTATAAGTTTCATAATTCTATGTATTTTAAATTAAAATTATAGTATTTATAGAAAGAAGTCAATAAGGGAAATGAGATTTTTAAATCTTTTTTGAACTTAAAACATTTTGAATATCAGAAGTAAAATGCTTGGATGTATCTGAAAATTACATAACATCTAATCCATTCTTTTAAATGGAAATATTTTACTAGGAACATGTGCTTGTTGTAGAATATTCTTTAGTTCTTCAACAATTTCCGGGAATTTTGAAGAAACATCAATTTTTTCTGATGGATCATTTTCTAAATCATATAATTCAAACCGAGTTTTTAATGGATGTTGCACATTTAACTTTATTCCTTTCCATTTTCCCATTCGAACGGCTTGCTTGCCACCTTGTTCGTGAAATTCCCAATACAAATAAGGATGTTGCTGCTGTTGAGCTGTATGTAATAAAGTTGGCAATAAAGAAATTCCATCTATTTTTTCGGGCGGTCGCACTTTTATAATTTCTGATAGTGTTGGTAATAAATCCCAATTGGCTGAAATAATATCCGATTTTCCGGCTTGAATTTTATTTGCCCAATGCACGATAAGTGGCACACGAATACCACCTTCATACACATCTCTTTTGTATCCTCTAAAATTTGCGTCGCTGTTAAAATAATCAGGTTGTGCGCCACCTTCTTTATGTGCGCCGTTATCAGAAGTGAAGATGATAATGGTGTTATCATAGATGCCTTCTTGTTTTAATTTGGTTACAATCTCTCCAACTTGTTTATCTAACAATTCTATCATAGTTGCAAAGGCTGCCTTGGGATTTTTTTGTACACCATAAGCACCAAAACGCGTTGCAAAATTCATCGTCTTAATACCTTTATATGGTCTTTCTTGTCCGAATTTTCCTATATTTTCTGTCAATAAAGTATCCGGTGGCACCAACTCCGCATGCGGAATAATAGTTGGAACAAATAAAAAGAAAGGTTGATGTTTATTCCTATCAATAAATTGGATGATGCTGTCTTGTATCATCATGGGTGCATAAATCGTATTTCTATATCTTTTATTTTCCGAAATAGGCACTTGTTGATTATTGCTCCATAACATTTCGGGATAATAATTATGTGCAGCAAGTTGACCATAATATCCAAAAAAAACGTCAAATCCTTTTTTAATAATATCGCCGGAAGAATTGGGCACACCCAAACCCCATTTACCGAAAATTCCGGTGGCATAGCCTTTCTCCTTAAATAATTGAGCTAAAGTGGAATCCGTTACAGAAATAGGATAATCGCCGTATTTATTTGCTTTTTTATTTCCTCTAATCGTTGCATGTCCTGTATTTTTTCCGGTTAATAATGCACAACGTGAAGGAGCGCAAACCGGTGCACCGGCATAATGTTGAGTAAAGCGCATGCCGGATGCCGCCAACGCATCTATATTCGGTGTTTGAAAATATTTTTGTCCGTAGCAACTCAAATCGCCGTAGCCTAAATCATCAGCTAAAATCAATACTACATTTGGTGGACGGAAATTAGGATTATTTTCTTGAGCAAAACCTTTAGAGCCAAACAACATCACAAAAATTGACAATATTTTTATCCGGTTAAGAAGTTGCATCTTGATTTTAATTGCTTGCATTATTAGGTTAATTCAAGGATTGATGAATATCTGCAACAAATTTACTTTTATAAAGTAATCCAAGCAAATAATATAGAATTGATATAAAAAAAAGAACGCTTGTCATCCTCTGATAATCAAGCGTTCGTGGTTTGGCACCTGTGATCCCGCTGGGATTCGAACCCAGGACCCATACATTAAAAGTGTATTGCTCTACCAGCTGAGCTACGGAATCATTGCTTTTTTACAAAAGCGAGTGCAAAGATAGTTTTTTTTCCTTAAATGACAATAAATGAATGGATTTTTTAATGTGTTAACGCTTTTTTAAACATTAAACCTTTCACCAAAACAGCAACACCTTGCTCCGAACTTGTATCTTTTTGTACATCAGCCAGCAAAACAACTGTTTTTCCTGCACTATTTGTAGGTAAGCGAAACTTTTTGTCTTTCACATCTAAATAAATTTCATTTCCATCTTTATTCTTGATAGTGAACCAACAGCCTTCACTCATACAGCTTTTCTCTACTTTTCCACTAATTTGAACGTTGCTAATAATTGGATTTGTTTGCAACTGGTTCAAAGCTTCATCAATTGAAATTGGATTTTGTTCTTTGAACTGTTCGCCAAATTGTTGGGAAGAACTCGTACAGGCTGTCAAAAACAAGCAAAATACTATGGAAGAAAAAATAAATTTCATACGTTTATTTAATTGTTTCTTTTTTAATCTGCTTGCCATTCTCATAAAATAATTTCTCTACAAGTTTATTATTTACAGCTGAATCATAAACTAAAACTTCGCCATCAAATACGTCAAGGTTTTCCATAATTTCTTTCTTATTTCCAGACACATAAATATTTCCATTCGGCAAAAATTCTTTGTAAGGTCCATCAACATGATTTTCTTTTAATGTATATTCTTCTTTTACAACGTTTTTAGGTGATGTGTAATAATTTTTCCAAGTGCCGACCATCATATTATCTTTGTATTCGCCTTCTTGTTGTAAACTTCCGCCTTCATTATATGCAACAAATTTGCCGTTAAATTTATTATCTGTATAATTTTCTTCTTGCATTATTTTTCCGGAAGCATAATATAAAGTTCTTTTTCCATTCAATCGTCCATCAGCATAGTTTGCAACTTCTAAGATTTTACCATCATCATAAAATTTTTTGTACTCTCCGATTTTATTATCCGGATTTTTCTTTTCTACAAAATAACTTTCGATGACAATACCACTATTATTTTTAACTTCTACTTTCTTTTTATTAGAACATGCTGTAAAAGTTGCCAACACCAACAACCATAAAAGCCATTTTGTGCCAACATTTAATTCAAGATTAATCTTATTCATTTTTAATTTGGTTATTTTTGAAAACAAATTTCGGAATTTTTATGCATGATTTAAAACAAATAATAGAAAATGCTTGGGAAGACAGAAGTCTATTGCAAGACGGAACTACTTTAAATGCCATTAATGAAATTATAACACAATTAGACAATGGAAAGTTGCGAGTTGCTGAACCAACAGAAAATGGATGGCAAGTGAATGAATGGGTGAAGAAAGCCGTTATCTTATATTTCCCGACACAAAAAATGGAAACTATAGAAGCCGGTCCATTTGAATTTCATGATAAAATTCCTTTGAAAAAACATTTCTCTGAATTAGGCGTGCGTGTTGTGCCGCATGCTTTAGCACGCAAAGGTGCTTTCTTAGAAAAAGGAGTTGTGATGATGCCTTCGTATGTAAATATAGGTGCTTATGTTGCCAGCGGAACCATGGTGGACACTTGGGCAACGGTTGGTAGCTGTGCGCAGATTGGAAAAAATGTACACTTAAGTGGCGGCGTTGGCATTGGAGGCGTTTTAGAGCCGGTGCAAGCAGCTCCGGTTATTATCGAAGATAATTGTTTTATTGGCTCAAGATGTATTGTTGTGGAAGGTGTTTTAATAGAAAAAGAAGCTGTATTAGGTGCTAATGTAGTGCTGACTAAATCAACAAAAATAATTGACGTTTCGGGTGCTGAACCGAAAGAATATCGCGGTGTTGTGCCGACAAGAAGTGTAGTAATTCCTGGAACGATTCCTAAAGAATTTCCGGCAGGAACATATCAAGTGCCTTGTGCTTTAATTATCGGACAAAGAAAAGAATCGACAGATACCAAAACTTCACTAAACGATGCATTGAGAGAATTTAATGTCGCTGTTTAATTAAAGCGAATTAAATAATGAAATAATAAATTTCATCTTACTACTTACTACTAAATACTTAAGACTAAGAAAAATGATTATCGGATTTGACGGGAAAAGGTTGTACGACAATAAAACCGGATTAGGCAACTATTCCAGAACTTTATTGCATCGACTCTTAAATTATTTTCCGGATGAAACGTATAAAATTTTTGTGCATCAAAAATATTTTCAAGACAGTCCTTACAAGTATCCTTATTTTGTACAAAACACAGTTATTTCAGATGCTTTCAGTTCTGATTTGTGGCGATTTAAAGGTGTTGAAGATGATATTTCTGAACAGAATATCCAACTTTACCACGGTTTGAGTAACGAAGTGCCTGATTTACCTGAAACTATAAAAAAAGTAGTTACTATTCACGATGTCATCTACCATAAATTGCCTAAAACGTTTCCGTTTATAGACAGACAAATGTATGCTTACAAAACAAAAAAAGCATGTCATATTGCCGATGCTATCATTGCAGTTAGCGAACAAACAAAACAAGATTTAATAGAATTAACCAAAGTGCCGGAAGAAAAAATTCATGTGATTTATCCAACTTGGAATAAAGAATACGAACATGAATGTACGATCATTTTAAAAGAAGAATATTTTGAACGCTATGGTTTGCCAAGAGATTTTGTGTTGTATGTTGGTGCGTTAAGTAAAAGAAAGAATTTCTTGCGTTTGTTGGAAGCGATGACTTTACCCGAAAATCAAGATAAACATTTAGTAGCGGTTTCTAATGGTGGCGATGAGTATGAACGCGCCGAAGAATTTATCTATAATAAACATTTAGAAGGTCGAGTTTTCTTCTTAAAAAATTTGCCTTGGTACGAGTTGCCCATTATTTATCACATGTCGCAAGGTTTGGTGTATCCAAGTTTATACGAAGGTTTTGGTTTACCAATTTTAGAAGCTTTGCGTTGTGGCAAGCCGGTTATCACAAGCAATCTTTCATCAATGCCGGAAGTTGGCGGCGATGCTTGCATTTTCATCGACCCAACGAATGTTGAAGAAATTTCTGCAGCGATTAATTTCATATATTATAATGTTGATTTAGCTAAAGAAATTCAACTAAAAGCCATGCAACAAATTCAAAAATTTAATCCGGAAAAAATGACGGAAAAAATGATGAATGTATATCGTCAGTTGGTTTAATCTTTTAGAAAAATTTCATCTTCAAAAATAAAAATTGAATAAAATCTATTCTGATATTACAACAATAGTTGAAGGTTTGCAACAAGGAAAAACCATCTTATATCCAACGGATACCATTTATGGAATTGGTGGCGATGCAACAAACGAAACAACCGTAGAAAAGATTTTTGAAATTAAAAATCGACCAAAATCAAAATCTTTGATTGTATTAGTAAGTGATATTGCGATGCTGAAACAATATATTACCATAAATAATGAGTTGGAAAATCTAATTTCAAGTTTTGATGTGCCAACTACTGTAATTTATTCCAATCCAAAAAACATAGCACATAATGCAATTAATGCCGACCAAACTATTGCCATAAGAATTCCCAAACACGAATTCTGTCATGCTTTGATTTCAGCATTTGGCAAGCCAATCATCTCAACATCTGCGAATATTTCCGGCGAAAAAAATCCAAGCACATTTAATAAAATTAATGCTGAAATAAAAGAAAAAGTAGATATTATCATTAATGAAAAATTCGACACTTCAACATACAAACAAGCATCCAAACTAATAAAAATCAATCCTGATTTTTCTATTGAATATTTAAGATAATTTTCATCTCTCGATATTCATAAGCATAGAAAATACTGTGATACTTTGTGTTTAATAAAAAATAATTATCCTTAATCTCTATCTTTGCACCAATGCAATTTCAATTTACTAAAAGAGAAGAAGAATTGTTACAACTTGTAGCACAAAGTGCTAATGAACTAAACATCCAAGCTTATGCTGTTGGTGGTTTTGTGCGTGATAAAATCTTGCAACGTCCATGTAAAGATATCGACATCGTTTGTATTGGTTCAGGAATTGAATTAGCAAAAAAAGTAGCTGAAAAAATTCAACCAAAACCGCCTGTTTCTTATTTCAAAAATTTTGGAACGGCACAAATAAAATTGCATGATATCGAATTGGAATTTGTTGGCGCAAGGAAAGAATCTTACAGACGAGAAAGTCGCAAACCTATTGTAGAAGATGGCACTTTGGAAGATGACCAAAACCGAAGAGATTTTACAATTAACGCACTTGCCATCCAACTTGATAAAGAAAATTTCGGCAACATCATCGACCCATTTAACGGTTTAGCCGATTTAGAAAATAAAATTATTCGCACTCCATTAAACCCGGAAATTACATTTGATGACGACCCATTGCGCATGTTGCGCGCCATTCGTTTTGCTACGCAATTGCAATTTAAAATCGAAGAAAACACATACAACGCCATTGCACCATTGTCAAAAAGATTAAGCATTATTTCGCAAGAAAGAATTACAGACGAATTGCAAAAAATTATTCAAACACCCAAACCATCTGTTGGTTTCAAATTACTATTTAATACAAATATTTTACATCAATTTTTTCCGGAAATGGTTAAACTACATGGCGTTTCCGTGCAAGATAATTATGGGCACAAAGATAATTTCTATCATACTTTAAAAGTGTTAGACAACCTTGCTGAAAACAGCAATAATTTGTGGTTGCGTTGGGCTGCCATTTTACATGATATTGCCAAGCCGGCAACACAACGATTTGAAGAAGGTCATGGTTGGACGTTTCACGGACATGAAGTTGTTGGCGCACGTTGGGTGCCTAAAATTTTCACTCGATTGAAATTGCCTTTAGATGAGAAAATGAAATTCGTGCAAAAAATGGTGACGCTACATTTGCGTCCAATTTCATTGACCAAAGAAAATATTACCGACAGCGCCATTCGACGTTTAATTTTTGATGCCGGCGATGATATCGAAAGTTTGATGTTGTTGTGCGATGCGGACATC
>JAGQYE010000050.1 GCA_020436225.1 Bacteroidota bacterium
ATAATTGCCCGGAGCAGTAACGCTGATGTAATCATTGGTGCTTCCTGTTGACCAAAGTATCGCATCAAAGCTGGTGTTGGTTTGTACAAATAATTTTTCGTTCAAACAAAGGTTGAGGTTGCTATTGACATCCGGAGTTGGCAATAACTGAGGATTATCTATTATTACATTGATGGTATCAAAAACAAAACAACTGTTGTTGTCTGTAATTTTTACAGTGTATTGTCCGGCTTGTGTAATATCTATCTTAGTATTGTTTAATCCGGTATTCCATAATGCTGTAAAGCCAACTGGCGTTTTTAAGTCGAGTTTAAAGGTATCTCCTTGACAAAGAAAAACAGTTTTGTTGTCGAGTCTTGTATATGGAAAAACGTTGAAGCTCGTTGTGCTTTCTCGCCCAAAAATATCTTTTGTCGTTACTGAATATTTCTTGTTTGGGGTTACACTTATTGTTGATGTTGTGGCGCCGGTTGACCAAAGATATTGTGAATAGCAATTCGGTGTTGATAAAGTTACTAAGTCGCAGAAATTAGCATTAACTACTGTGTCTTTCATTGCTATTGGTGCTCCGTATTTATTGTATAAATACGTATGAATGCTATCAAATTCACTATTTGTCGTGTTAGGATTTGATGTTAGAATAATTTCTGCAACATCGCCTACCCAAAAACGAGAACTAACTTCTGCACCAATAACAAAATTCGGTGCACTTACTGCCGCGAGTGGTTCTCTTAAACCGGCTACAATTTTGTATTTATCAAGTGGCGCAAGGCTAGACGTTTTTGTCTTATTTGCAAAAGTATTGGATTTGAAATATCCGTTTGTTTCAAAACTTGTTGTTCCTTGGCTAAATAAATACAGATAGTTATTAAAGCTAATGCCATTGGTTACTGTTATTAGAGCATTGTAAGTTGGAAACGTAGCACCTCCTGTAAAATTAAACACGGCATACGCACTTCTTACGTCTCCGCCTGATGCCACATTCATAAAATCATTTCCATCAAATCGAACTGCATTTTTATTGTTTAGCAAACATACGTTGCTAATTAATTTGGGTCTTTGTGTTGCATTAGTTTGTATCGCATCGCTTGCGCCAAGTGCTAAATTATCCCAAGTATCAATTGTGCTATCCGGTTGTAATGAACTAATCTTATTGGCATCTAACCACAAGATTACATTGGGTGATTGAGAAGGATTTATAAAGTTTAATGTATAACTATCGCTTTGTAAAAAACCATTGGATTTATCTGATAATACTCGCCAATAAATTTTTGTTGTGCTTGGAGCAAAATTGATGGTATATTCTGTTTGGTTAGTAGAAATATTATAATCGAGCGTGCTGAAATCAGCAACAGATGAAACTTGCAAGAGATAAGCCTCTTGAGCAATAGCTTTATTCCATTTGAATGTAACTTTAAATTCCGGCTGGTCGAAATTATTCAATGGTTCTACCAAATCAATTCCTGCAGAAAAAGCATTTATAAAAAATCCGAAAATAAGTAAACAAAAAAAGGTTATTCTTGCCCGCATATATAGCTTTAATTCTATTACAAGATACTATTTTTTTTGAAAGTTGACATAAAAATAGATTTCTATGCTTTTATAAATTCATTTATATATTTAGACACAATTAACGCTTCTTCTTCCGTAGTTGCATAAGAAATTGGCAAGCTCAATGTAGTTGCGTGGATTTCTTCACTTATCGGACATTTTTTATCAAAAAAAAGATGTTTATAGCCTTCTTGCTGATTTGGAGAAACCGGATAATGAATTTCTGTATAAATCTCTTTTTTTAATAAGTATTCTTTTAATTCATTTCTTCTTTCTGTTCGTATGTTATAAATATGATAAACCGATTCGCTGTTGGTTGCTATGCATGGCTTAATGAGTTTATCCGAAAGTTGTTGGTCGTATATTTTTGCCAATTTTCGTTTATGCTCATTTATAGCATTCAAAAATGGAAGTTTAACATTTAAAAATGTTGCTTGCAACTCATCTAATCTGGAATTTTTGCCTATGTATTTGTTGTAGTATTTTTTTTCTGAGCCATAATTTCTTAAGGCTTTCAATTTTTGATAAATATTTTCATCAGATGTAATAATGGCTCCGGCATCTGCTAAGGCACCTAAATTTTTGGTTGGATAAAAGCTGAATGCGCCAATGTTTCCAAACGTTCCGACTTGTTGTTGTTGAAATGTAGCGCCATGCGCTTGCGCACAATCTTCAATAATTTCGAGATTATATTTTTCTGCAAGTCGGCAAATTTCATCCATTTGTGCTGCTTGTCCGTACAAATGCACCACTAAAATGGCTTTGGTTTTCGATGTAATTTTTGATTCAATTAATGTCGGATTGATATTATACGTTTTTATATCCGGCTCTACCAAAACAGGAATATGCCCGGCATTTACTATCGCCAAAATGGACGCAATGTAGGTGTTGGATGGAACAAGAATTTCTGATTGTTTCGGGAAATCAAAAACTTGAATGCCTAATTCTAATGCATCTAAACCATTTGCCACGCCAATGCAATATTTTGCACCGCAATAAGCTGCAAATGCTTGTTCAAATCGGCTGACTTCTTCTCCTAAAATATACCAACCTTTTGAAAGAAATGCTTGGAATTTTTCCCTAAAAGCCGGCTCGAATGACTGGTTTAGCTTGGCTAAATTTTCATAATATATTACCTTATTCGTAGGGTTCATAAATGTAATCTTGAGGATTAAAATGCTCGGAAGCCATCACTAACAAAATAGCATCGCTTGAAAAATGATGCATAGAATGAAAATCTTCCGGATACAAAATTAAGCATTTGTTGGGTGCGTCTAAGGTAAAATCTTGTTTCTCTTTTCCATTATCATTGGAGATAATACAAGAACCGGCAATACAAACGGCAGCTTGAATCGTTTTGTGATGCCTATGTTTGCCACGCACCGAATCATCAACACCATAAATATAAAACAAGCGTTTTATCTCAAAAGGAATAATTTTTTCGATAACAGTAAGCGAACCTCTGTTGTCTGTAAATGTATCGAGAAGTAGTAATTTAGGCATATAATTTTAACATGTATTTCAGCAAACGGCCTTTCCAAGTTTGAAAATCAAGATACAAAATATTTTTATTGGATAGCTTGACAAAAGCTGAACCTTCGTCTAAAAATTTTTGGTAAGTGGTATTATTGCCCGACAAATGCGTTCGTTGCATCACATCTTTTTGTGTAGCTAATTGTTGATTTATCTTTTCTAATTTATTCCAATACATTAAATATAAAGCGTAAATAGCTTTGAATGTTCTGGCTTTATAAAAATAAAAACCATTGGTAGCTAATTTATCGCTAAACAATTTAAAATGATGGAAATGATAAAAAATAATCGACTCATTATTAGAAAAGAATTGCCCGTTTTTTAGCTGAATGTTATAATGATTTAGATTCCAAGGCGCTAAGCCGGAAACAGCATCATTAAGTTCTTTTACTTTATTTGGATACAAGGTTGTCCATTCATCTAAATATTTTTGATCGGCAAAACGATTGTTTTGTTCATCGTAAAAATCACTGCACCATGCTATACATTGAGTTCGCCATCTTTTTAAACAAGCGATGCCGATTTCATCATTTTTAAAAATTTGAAAGCTGACATTGTATTTACCGAATTTTTCTAATTCTTTGATTTCATTAGAGAATTTATGTGGCGTAATTACGATGGAAAAATCATTTAAATATTGAAATAATTTGCTTGGATTATGTAGAAATAAAATGTCGGCATCTAAGGTGCAAATATGTGGCAACGAAAATTTTTCGATTAGAAATAAAGGCAAACACGGACTAAGTGTAAAATAATATTCTACCAAATTTCTATTGGATTTACAGATCAACAATTCACTATCGCTTTGTTCTAAATCCGTCAATGTTATTGTTGTAATGGAAGAAAATTTATTTTTATTTTCTTGAAAATAATTTTTGGTAAAATCGTCTAAGCATAATACATACAACTGAAATGTCGTTCCGGTATCTACTAAAGATTGATATAAAACGATGCCTCGTGAAAGATAATTTTTATCGAAATATGTTGTTAGATAAATCAAATTTGGAGATTATAATACAAACTTAGTTTTCAATTTTTTTAATCAAAACTGCCGGATTTCCGGCAACAACCGTATAAGGTTCTACATTTTTGGTAACTACGGCATTGGCAGCAACAACAGCACCTTTACCTATGGTTACACCTTTCAGAATGGTTGCATTAAAACTTATCCAAACATCATCTTCTATAATAATTGGTGCTTTGCTTATTTTTTTATCATCAGCAATAGAACCATTATTCAAAACCTCAAGATATTCTTTTCTTCTTGTTGTGGCATTTAAAGAATGTGTGTTTGTGTCGATAATATTGACGTTATGCGAAATTTGAACATGGTTGCCGATTTTTATTTCACTGCCCGACCAAATTCTTGAATGTTTACCGATAAAAGTATTATTACCTACTTCTATTTTTCCTCCATAAGCATTAATAAATAGTTCTCCTTCTATCAAACAATTGTCGCCTATCTGAATTAGTTGTTTACTTTGTTGAACATTGGTAACAATTGAACCTTCTAAAAAAAATGAATTTTTTCCCAGCACACAATTTTGGCTGTTTAA
>JAGQYE010000051.1 GCA_020436225.1 Bacteroidota bacterium
CAATTCGAGCACCATTTGCATTTTTTAATAAATCAAACAAATAGTATGTCAACCAAAAATAATTGAAATGATTGTTTGCCAATGTCATTTCAATGCCATCTTCAGAAAGCTGAAATTCATTAAATACTGCGCCGGCATTATTCAGCAAAACATCTAAATGCGAAAAATCTTTTTTTATTTCTTGAGCAATTTTTTCTATCGACTTTTGGGAAGAAAGATTAGCTGTATAAAGATGTAGATTTTTATTTCCGGAAAATTCTTCAATAGTTTTCAATGCATCATTTCCCTTTTCTTTATTTCTACATAACAAAATTATTTCATTGCCTTGTTTGGCTAATTGTTTGGCAGCTTCTAAACCTAAGCCAGAAGATGCACCTGTGATGAGAATGATTTTTTTATTCATAATATGGATTTTATTTAGGCTTACCTAACTCTATAATCGTTCTTGCCATTTATACATTTCATCTCTCAATCGTGCAGCTTCCATAAAGTCCATTTGTTGTGAAGCGCGTTGCATCGCTTTTTTGAGTAGAGCAATTTTCTTTTCTATTTGTGCCACTGTTAAATAGGCTGTTTGTTCTTCTGCGGCTGTCGTCATTGTTTCTTCGTGTTCGCGATATTTTTTTTCCGTTTTTGTTTCTGTCGTTTGTCGAATATCTAATATCGAAGCGCGTTGCAAAATTTCTTCTTTCGTTCTATGAATAGTTTTGGGTGTGATGTTGTGTTCGATGTTATAGGCAATTTGTTTTTCTCTTCTGCGGTTGGTTTCATTTATTGTTTTCTGCATCGATTGCGTTATCACATCAGCAAAAAAAATAACCAAACCATTGGCGTTTCTTGCAGCACGACCTGCTGTTTGTGTCAGCGAACGTTCGTTACGCAAGAAGCCTTCTTTGTCGGCATCTAAAATGGCAACCAAAGAGACTTCCGGAACATCTAAACCTTCACGCAATAAATTAACACCAATCAACACATCAAAATCACCTAAGCGCAAACCTTGAATAATTTCTACACGTTCCATCGTGTCCACATCGCTGTGCATGTATTTACATTTTATGTTGAGTTTGGTTAAATATTTTGATAATTCTTCCGCCATTCTTTTGGTTAATGTCGTTACCAAAACACGCTCATCATTTTTTATTCTGATTTGTATTTCGTGTAATAAATCATCTATCTGGTTGATGCTTGGACGCACGTCAATAATTGGGTCGAGTAAGCCGGTTGGTCGCACCACTTGTTCGACAAATTCGCCTTCTGTTTTCATCAACTCATAATCTGCCGGCGTTGCCGAAACAAATATTACTTGGTTAAGCAACGATTCAAATTCATTAAAATTCAATGGACGATTGTCTAACGCACTCGGTAATCGAAAACCATATTCTACCAAATTTTGTTTGCGACTTCTATCGCCGCCATACATACCACCAATTTGTGGAATGGTAACATGACTTTCATCTACCACCAACAAATAATCATCAGGAAAATAATCGAACAAACAGAAAGGTCTATCGCCAGGATTTCTTCTATCAAAAAAGCGAGAATAATTTTCGATGCCGCTACAAAAGCCAATTTCTCGTATCATCTCCAAATCAAAATTAACACGTTCTTCCAAGCGTTTTGCTTCATCTTGTTTCCCTACTTTATTAAAATAAGCAATATGCGCTTGCAACTCATCCTGAATTTCATGAATTATTTCTGGCAATAAATTTTGCGGAGCGAGATAAATGTTTGCCGGAAAAATGGCGATGTTCTCCATTGCTTCAATTCTTCTTCCTGTTGTTGGATGAAAAGATTCTAAATCCTCCACTTCGTCGCCCCAAAACGTAATGCGAAAAGCATAATCTGTATACGCCAAAAAAACTTCCACATTATCGCCCACCACTCTAAAATTGCCGCGTTGAAAATCGCCTGTAGTGCGCGCATATAAAATACTAACCAAATTAAATAAGAATGTATTTCTGCTTAAGGTTTGTCCTTTGCTGATGCGTATAATTCTATTCTTATATTCTGCCGGATTTCCCAAACCATAAATGCACGAAACCGAAGCGACAACAATAACATCTCGCCGGCCACTCATCAATGATGTTGTTGTACTTAAACGAAGTTTTTCGATTTCTGCGTTGATAGATAAATCTTTTTCGATGTATGTATCAGTTGCTGCAACATACGCTTCAGGTTGATAGTAATCGTAATACGATGTAAAAAACTCGACTTTATTCTCCGGAAAAAACTCTTTGAACTCGGTATATAATTGAGCAACTAAGGTTTTATTGTGTGATAAAATTAAAGTTGGTCGTTGTACTTTTTCAATAACGTTAGCAATGGTAAATGTCTTTCCAGAACCGGTAACGCCTAATAAGGTTTGAAATTTTTCGTTGTGTTCGATGCCATCAACTAATTGTTGAATAGCCGTTGGTTGGTCGCCGGACGGTTTGTAATTAGAATGTAGTTGGAAAACCATAGACAAAGATATACAAAAGTTAATTTCATAAATTGAAGTGTTTCTTCATTTATATTCTTAAAGAAATTTTTTACCTTTAATATGCTTATTATACATATAGTCATTTACAAATAAATCAAAAATTATGTTGCTCAGATTTTTACTTATTTCATTTTTATTTTCATTTCTTCCAGCATTAAAAGCTGCTGATTGTTCCAATGGAAGATATATTAAGCAAATTTTTTCTCAAGTAGATGTAACGAGAAATGTAAAATATGCACACAAAAAGCAAAGCGATGGCATGTACATTGATTTAAAATACGATGTATATCAACCGCACGGCGATACGGTAAGTGGCCGACCAATAATGTTGCTTATTCATGGTGGTGCTTATCTAAAATTACTCGACCAAAACAGTCCAGATATTGTTTTGATGTGTGATTATTTCGCCAAAAGAGGCTATGTTGCTGTTTCGATAGATTATAGACAAGAAAGTAATTTGCTAGGATTACTCGACCATGAAACAATGGTAAAAGCAGTTGCTCGAGCATTGATAGATACGAAAGATGCCGTTGATCATTTAATGATGACTTATCAAAATGGCAATCCTTATAGAATTGATACCTCTAAAGCGTTTATCGGTGGCGTTTCTGCCGGCGCTGTTTCGAGTTTATTTATTAGTTATACAGACAGTTTAGCGCAAATGCCATTACAATATCAACAATGGGTGACAGAGGTAATTGGTGACAGCGCAGATTATATTCTCAGACATAAATTTGATCTTGTGAAACCAAAAGTTTGTGTCAGTATTTCCGGTGCATTACTCGACACGAATTGGGTGGTAAATAATGGAATTGATATGTTATTATCGCATGGCTCTGCGGATAATATTGTTCCATATAAATTCGGTCATCCATTTGGTATTCAGCAATTGCCTGTTTTATATGGAGGCAAATCGCTGTATCCTGTCATGGTCAATAAAGGCATACGAGTTGAGTTTGATGATTGGCAAGGCAGAGGACATGTTCCGTTTATGAATTTAACTTTTCCCGACATCATCTTTAATCTTATAGACCAATCTATTTTAGATAGCACAGAACGACATATTGCCAATTTTTGCTATAAATATCTCGGTTGTGATGAGATGACAACCGGCATTCAACAACATATAATGAAAGAGCAATTGTCGGTGTATCCAAATCCGGCAAAAAATAATTTTTCGATTTCCATTCCAAGAGATGCTCAGTTCCAAAAATGGAATGTTGAAGTTTATGATATAGCAGGTAAACGTGTTTATCAAAATAATTATTCAAATACAAGTGGCAATATCAACATTGAACAGAATTTGAATTCTGGTATGTATTTTATAAAAATGCAATACGAAAAAGGCGATGATTGGTATGTTTATACAGGCAAAGTGAATGTCGTCAATTAAACATTTCTATTAACAAAATTTCATTCGGCATTCCGCTACATTTTCCTACTTTTGTAGCATAATTACAAAATATGGATTTTAAGGAAATTATTGCCGTAACCGGATTGCCCGGATTAAAAAAATTAATCGCCAACAGAAATGATGGCTTAATTTTAAGTGAATTAGATGGAACAAATAAAAAATTCTACTCTAATCGCCAACACATGTTTTCGCCTTTAGAAAATATTTCTATTTATACAGAAGATGATACTGTGCCATTATTGGATGTTTTTATTGAAATGAAAAATCAAAAAGAAAATACACCGATTGTAAGTAGCTCGGCTTCTAATGATGAATTAAAAACGTATCTCGGCAAAATTGTTCCGGCTTTTGATAGAGAACGCGTCAATGTTTCCGATATAAAAAAATTGGTGAAATGGTATGCACTATTAGAAGGTTTAGATGTGTTTAAAAAATCAGATGAAGGCGAAGAAAACAAGTCTTCAAACAAAAATATTCCAACACAACAACATCATGCACCGGCAAAAGATATGAATGTGCAGCAGCAATCTGTTTCTAAACCGCGCATGACAAAAAATAAGGTGTAATTATTATCTTCTTTAAAAAAACAAAATGTCATTACAAAATATCACCTTCACCGATAAAAAAGATACACGTTCCGGTTTTGGCGTTGGTATTCACGAAGCAGGAAAAAACAATCCAAATGTAGTCGCACTTTGTGCCGATTTAATTGGTTCATTAAAACTGGAAAAATTTATTGAAGATTTTCCGGAACGCTTCGTGCAAACCGGCATCGCAGAAGCCAATATGATAGGCATCGCAGCCGGCTTAACCATCGGCGGAAAAATTCCGGTAGCTACCACGTTTGCCAACTTCGGCACAGGAAGAGTATATGATCAAATACGTCAAAGTGTAGCTTATTCCAACAAAAATGTAAAAATTTGTTGCTCACATGCCGGCTTAACTTTAGGCGAAGATGGTGCCACGCATCAAATTTTAGAAGACATCGGTTTGATGAAAATGTTACCACACATGACCGTTGTCGTTCCTTGCGATTACAATCAAACGCGCCTGGCAACAAAAGCCATCATCGAACGAGAAGGTCCAACCTATTTGCGTTTCGGTCGTCCGGTTTGGCCCATTTTTACACCGGCAGAAGACGACACTTTCCAAATCGGCAAAGCACAAATTTTATCGCAAGGCACAGATGTAACCATCATCGCATGCGGACACATGGTTTGGCAAGCCGTAGAAGCCGGCAAGCAATTAGAAGCCAACGGCATTTCGGTTGAGCTTATCAATATGCACACCATAAAACCATTAGATGAAGCTGCTATTATTCAATCTGTAAAAAAAACAGGTTGCGTTGTTACAGCCGAAGAACATCAACAAAACGGCGGTTTGGGCGAAAGCGTGGCAAGTGTTTTAGCTCGAAATTATTTAGCACCAATTGAAATGGTTGCCGTGCAAGATACTTTTGGCGAAAGCGGAACACCTAACCAACTCTTAGAAAAATATGGCTTGATGCCGAAAAATATTATCGAAAAAGTCAATAAAGTTTTAGAGAGAAAATAAAATTTTTTGATTTTGTTTAGCGAAAGAAAAATGAAAAAATATCAACTTTTATTTTTATTACTAATCCCAATTCTGTTTACGTCTTGTAGATATAGCAAAGAGCCTAAAGTTTTTTCTAACGATAAAGTCAGCATAGAATATCCTTCTTATTTGTTTAAATCAAACGACATTTATCCTGAACCAAATTGCATTTTCCAAGCAAAAAATGACTATAGAGATGTTTATTTTATTTTGGTTGATCATGGACAAAAACCTGGCGAAAAAGGATTTGAAATGATGTGTGATTCTATTTTGAATCAATTGAAGAGAAACATGAAAGAACCAAAAATAGAAAGTCAAGATAGCTCATTTACCATCAATAATTTAAAAGCAAAAGAATTTCAAATTTCAGGTGTTTTATCTTCCGAAAAACAAGACCATCGCTTTCTTTTTGTTGTTGATGTATTTGAAACCACAGACGGTCATATTTATCAAACTGCGGGTTGGTTGTTGCGCCACAAACGCCAACTTTGGCTAAAAGATTTACAAAAATCAACACATTCATTGAAAGTTAAGTCTTAATTTGACTTATCTAATTAAATTCATACCAACAATTTTACATCTACCATAAATTATATGTGTAAATTTGTGTAATTGGAAAAATTAGAACAAATATCAAACGACCCAACCGCTTCCGAGCGTAAGCAAGACCATATTCAGTTGGCATTTCAATCGCAGGTAGAAAAAGCTATGTTGGATAATCGCTTTTCGTATGAGCCATTTTTAGCTGCTCATCCACAAGAAAATCTTCCAACATTTTCATTTTTAGGAAAACAACTTCAAACGCCAATTTGGGTGTCTAGCATGACAGGCGGCACCGAAAAAGCTTTTCAGATAAACCAAAATTTAGCTCGCGCTTGTAAGCAATTTGGTATGGGCATGGGTTTAGGTTCTTGTCGTGTTTTATTGGAAAACAAATCGCGCTTAAAAGATTTTGACTTTAGAGCAACCATAGGCAACGAATTACCATTTTATGCCAACATCGGCATTGCACAATTAGAGATTTTGATCAAAGAAAATCAAACCAAAAAAATTGATGAATTAGTTGAACTTTTACAAGCTGATGGTATTATTATTCACGTCAATCCACTGCAAGAATGGCTACAACCTGAAGGCGATAAAATTACCAGCGCACCTATCCAAACTATTCGACATTTTTTAGAAAAATCAAAGCAAAAAATTATCGTAAAAGAAGTTGGTCAAGGTTTTGGAAAAGAAAGTTTACGCTTGTTGATGCAATTACCTATTGATGCTATAGAATTGGCGGCACATGGCGGCACTAATTTTTCAAAATTGGAATTATTGCGCAGCAACGAACAAAAATTAAACATCTATGCATCTATAACGCAAATTGGACATAGTGCCGAAGAAATGGTAAATTACATCAACGAATTAAATAATGAATTAGGAAGTGCAGTTTTGTGCAAACAATTTATAATTTCCGGTGGCATCAAAAACTTTTTAGATGGCTATTATCTTCAACAAAAATTAAATGCAACTTCGGTTTACGGACAAGCATCAGCATTATTGAAATATGCAGAAAAATCGTACGAAGAATTGGAGCAATATCTCACTTATCAAATTGAAGGATTAAAATTGGCAAAAGCGTTTTTTAAAATAAAACAATAAAAATATATAAGATGAAAAAAATTTCAGGGTATTCAAAATTGACGAAACAGCAGAAAATTGATTGGTTGGTAGAAAATTATTTAGATAATGACGAAGCCGCTAAAGCCGAATTAATTTCGTATTGGCATCGCAATTTGGAAACGCAAAATACGTTAGATGAGTTTTCAGAAAATACGATTACCAATTATTTTTTCCCATTTTCTGTTGCTCCAAATTTTCTTATTAATGACGAATGGTATTGCTTGCCAATGGCAATAGAAGAAAGTTCTGTGGTAGCGGCAATGTCAAATTCAGGAAAATTTTGGAGTGAGCGCGGTGGCTATCATGCCGAAGTAATCAGCACAACAAAAATTGGTCAGGTACATTTTAAATATTCCGGCGATAAATCAATTTTAAAAGCTTCTTTTCCTGAAATAAAAAAGAATTTATTTGAAGGCGGAAAATATTTGAGCGTGAATATGGATGCGCGCGGTGGTGGCGTGTTGGATATAGAATTGGTGGATATGACCGAGCACGAAGCCGACTATTTTCAACTCAAAGTTTCGTTTGAAACCTGCGATTCTATGGGTGCGAATTACATCAATTCCATTTTAGAAGAATATGCTACACAACTCAAAGAAATTATACAAACAGACCAACAATTTGAAGGCGAAGTTCAAATTATTATGTCTATCGTTTCTAACTATACGCCGAATTGTTTGGTGCGTGCTTGGGTAGAATGTAAAGTTGAAGAGTTAGGAACTGTGGGTGGTTTGCCGTCAGAAATCTTTGCAGAAAAAGTGCGTATGGCAGTAAAAATCGCCGAGGTGGATCCACATCGTGCTACGACACACAACAAAGGTATTTTTAATGGTGTTGATGCGTTGATTATTGCAACCGGAAATGATTTTCGCGCGGTAGAAGCCTGCGGACATACGTACGCAGCTCGCAATGGAACGTATAGTTCACTTACACATTGCACCGTAAAAGATGGTCTATTCAAATTTTGGATAGATTTACCATTGGCAGTTGGTACAGTTGGTGGTTTAACGCAATTGCATCCTCTAGTGAAACGCAGTATGCAAATTTTAGGTAATCCAAATGCCACACAACTGATGATGTTTTGTGCTGTTGCCGGTTTGGCGCAAAATTTTGCAGCCTTGCGTGCTTTAACAACGGTTGGTATTCAACAAGGACACATGAAAATGCATTTGTTGAACATCTTAAATTATTTGGAAGCTACGGAAGAAGAAAAAAATTATGCATTGGAATATTTTAAAGATAAAATCGTTTCGTTTACTACTACAAGAGTAATGTTAGAGCAATACCGAAGCGCAAAAAATGCAGTGAAGTAATTGAATTAATTTATAGAAAATCCAAGCAAGATATTCTTATGTCGATGGATTAATTTAAACGTATGACACAAACCTATCATGCCAACGGAAAATTATTGCTCACTTCAGAATATTTTATTTTAGATGGTGCGGTTGGTTTGGCTTTACCTACAAAATTTGGTCAAACTTTATCGGAAGAAACATCGGAAGAAAATGGCGTTTTTTGGAAAAGTATAGACAATGAAAATAAAGTTTGGTTCGAAGCAAAATTTGATGAACAATTAGATATCATATCTACCAGCAATCAGGAAATTGCATCAACACTAAAAAATATTTTAACGCATTGCACACTTACAACTCAGCACATACAACTCACAACACATCTCAACTTTCCACAAAATTGGGGCTTGGGTTCTTCTTCTACTTTAATCAGTTTGCTGGCTCAATTGTCTAACAAAAATCCTTATCAATTATTAGAAAAAACATTTGGCGGCAGCGGCTACGACATTGCTTGTGCAACGGCAAACAGTGCTATCTTATATCAAGTAGAAAATCAAGAAAGGAAAATTACACCTATAAATTTTCAACCAAATTTTAGTCAACATCTGTATTTTCTTCATCTCAATAAAAAACAAAATTCGAGAGAAGGTATTCAACATTATAAAAATCTCAACGTAGATAAAGCACCTATAATAGAACAACTGAATGCGCTAACGCAAAACATTGCTAATGCCATTGATTTTGATGAGTTTTGTCATTACTTAAACATCCACGAAACAATTATCTCCGAAGCCTTGCAACTTCCAAAAGTAAAAGAATTATACTTTCAAGATTTTCCATACACGATTAAATCACTCGGAGCTTGGGGCGGCGATTTTGTGCTGGTTGCTTGTAATGAACCACAAGCAAAAATTGAATCCTATTTTCAAGAAAAAGGGTTTTCCACACTTTTACCATTCGATACAATAATTTTGTAATACGTGTTCCTTTTATACTTATAGGAAAATTTGTATATTGCGCAATTCGCTAAACACTATCAACTATTTTTAAAATCGGATTTATTTTTTTGATAATTCGGAAAATGGTTACAACATCAACTTTGTTGAATGATTGAGTTTTGGTACGAATCTTGATTTAGATTAACGACATACATGAGAATTGCAGGAATAACAGAAAGACCGGAAAGTGCGAAACAACTCTATCCTTATCAAGAAGAATACATCACGCGTATTTTTCATCAATTAGAAGAAAACGGAAAAAGAGAAAACATCATTTTCCAATTGCCAACCGGCGGCGGCAAAACCGTTATTTTCTCTGAAATTTCAAGAAAATATATCGAACAATTTCAAAAGAAAATTTTAATTCTCACACATAGAATTGAGCTGTTAAAGCAAACGGCAACTGCTTTAGAAGAAGCCGGCATACACTGTAAATTAATTACGAGCGAAGTGGATGATATTCCTGACCAAAAAGAATATCTCTGTTTTTTGGCAATGGTAGAAACCTTAAATAATCGTCTGAAAGACGATGAAGCGTATTTAGATGATATTGATTTTGTTATTGTAGATGAAGCACATTACAATTCTTTCCGAAAAATATTTCACTACTTTAGAAATGCCGTTATTTTAGGAGTTACGGCAACGCCGTTAAGCTCTAATCAAAATTTACCTTTAGCTCAAAATTACAAGAAACTCATTATCGGCGATTCCATCAAAGAATTGATTGCAAAAGGTTATTTAAGCGATGCAACAACGTACACTTATGATGTGCATTTGGGTGGATTAAAAGTTGGCATAGACGGCGATTATACCGTGAGTTCTTTAGATAGAATTTATATGCATTTTGATATGCACGATAAATTGTTGCAAGCATATAAAGAAAAAGCAAAAGGTAAAAAAACGTTGATTTTTAATTCGTCTGTCGCAACTTCAAAATCGGTAGAAAAATTTTTCTTAGATCAAGGAATTCCAATCAAACATTTAGACAGCACCAACAACAAGCAAGACAGAAAAGATGTATTGAGGTGGTTGAAAGAAACGCCGGATGCTATCGTTACATCGGTTGGAATTTTAACAACTGGTTTTGATGAACCAACAGTAGAATGTATTATCCTGAACAGAGCAACGCGCTCGTTGACGTTATATCATCAAATGATTGGACGTGGCAGTAGAAAGTTGCCCAACAAAAATAAATTTACCATCATCGATTTAGGAAATAATGCGCGCCGTTTAGGTTTGTGGCAAGATTTTATTGATTGGCATGATGTGTTTGTAAATCCAGAAAAATTCTTAGAACATTTGTACGAGCGCGAAATACAAATGGAGAAAGGTTTGTTGTATGATTTGCCGGATACGGTAAAAGAATTATTTCCCAACACGCAAAATTTCGATTTTGATATGGAGAAAAACTATTACACATTATACAACAAGGGCAAGAAAACCTTAGAAGCTATTGATATTTCCAGCGAAAATCATTTTGAACGTATTCGCGAAAACGCTACAAATTATTTGGATTCGCTTGCACTTATTGATGCTTTGCAAGATGAAATAAAATATAGATTGAATGTTTACATTTCTTGTTTGAGTAAAGCCTCAAAAAATTATTTCAATTATTTATTTGAAACTTACAACGAGAAATTACATGCTAAATTAAAAGCAACTCTACCTTTTAGCGAATAAATAATCAATAAAACATCGTTTTATTAAACTAATCAAGTTACTTTTTTTATCCTATTTTCTTATCTGAAAGCAAAAGATTTCGTTTTTCGAAAATATATTTTGTCGAGCGATTTGCCATCCAATCTATCAACTTAAAAATGCCGACTACATTAATAAAAATGCCTAAAGAAATGCCGATAAGCATATCTGTTGTATGTGCTAAATTTTCTTTCAGAAGAATAGAAATAAAACAATAAATACAAGGTGCAAAACACAGCCAGCTCGTTGCCAATCCGGCATTGTAAAATGTTTTTCCTTTTATATTAAACAAGAAAGTATGGGCAACAATATTTCCAAGTGAAACCATCATCGTAGCAATACCTAACCAAATTACCTGTTCTCCAAAAATTGCTGCTGCTAAATAAGTTGACCAACCAATGCAAACATTAATAATAAAAGCAGTATTTGTATTAAGTGGAAATCTGTCTGGCATATCACTGCGAAACATTACTTTATTTATCATTCCCGGAAAAGTGCCAACAATTCTATATTCTTCTAGTTGATGTAATAAAAGCGCCAGTAAACTTAACCACATTATCTCTTCATACGCTGAAAGATTTATTGTAGTAAATAAAAAAATGATTATACATAAAACAAATATGCCTCCTAAATCATACCAATGTTTTCTAAGATAATTCATCTTCTTTATAATTAAGAATGCTATGCTTCTTTAAGAAAATCTCTCAACACATATTGAAGAATGCCGCCATTATTGACATACTCCACTTCAATCTGAGAATTTAAGCGACTGTTTACTTCGAAAGAAATAACGCTTCCATCTTCTTTTGTAGCATGAACATTTAAACGTTGATGTGGCGTTAAACCATCACTGATACCTTCAATAGAATATACTTCATTGCCTTTTAATCCTAATGAATCCGCATTCTGATTTTCTAGAAACTGAAGCGGCAGCACGCCCATACACAACAAATTACTTCTGTGAATACGCTCATAGCTTTCTGCAATAACGGCCTTCACACCTAAAAGAATAGTGCCTTTTGCCGCCCAATCTCTGGAAGAACCGCTACCATATTCTTTGCCTGCCAAAATAATTAATGGCACATTCTCTTTTTGATATTGCATAGATGCATCAAAAATGGTCATTTCTTCGCCTTGCGGAAAATGGGTTGTATAGCCGCCTTCTTTTGTTGCCACTTGGTTTTTGATGCGCACGTTAGCAAATGTTCCACGCATCATCACTTCGTGGTTGCCTCTTCTCGAGCCATACGAATTAAACATTCTTTGTTCTACGCCTCTTTCCAATAAATATTTTCCTGCAGGAGAATCTTTAGAAAATGCACCTGCCGGAGAAATATGGTCAGTAGTTACTGAATCGCCTAACTTTAATAGCACGCGTGCAGCATTAATGTCTTTAGGTTTTTCCGGCACTTCAGGCAAATCTTGGAAAAATGGAATTTCTCTTATATAGGTGGAGTTTTCATCCCAAACAAAATTGGGTGTGTCTGGTGCGTGTAAATGGTGCCATTGTTCTTCGCCATCATAAATTACGTCGTAATTCTTTTTAAAATCTTCCGGCTTTAATGAATTTAAAATGATGTCGTTTATTTCTTGTTGTGTTGGCCAAATATCTTTGAGATAAACAGCATTTCCTTGTTTGTCTTTTCCTATCTCATCTGTAGTAATATCTACATCTACTCTGCCGACCAAAGAATAAGCCACCACCAACATAGGCGACATTAAAAAATTCATTTTTACTTTTGGGTGCACACGCGCTTCAAAATTTCTATTTCCGGAAAGGACAGAAGCCAAGATGATATTTCCTTTTTCATAAGCTTCATCAATATGTGGTGGTAACGGACCGCTGTTTCCAATACAAGAAGTACAACCATAGCCTACAACATTATATTTTAAAGCATCTAAGTCTTCTATCAATCCGGAATGTGTTAGATATTGTGTTACGACTTTTGAGCCCGGAGCTAAACTTGTTTTTACCCAAGGTTTTACATTTAAGCCAAGTGCTCTTGCTTTTCGAGCAACTAAACCGGCGCCTACCATTACGCTTGGATTAGACGTGTTTGTACAACTCGTAATTGCAGCGATAGCAATATAACCATCACTCAATTGATATGATTCTCCATCAACATCTATTTTAATAGATTTTAATGATGCTGTTTCTGCTTCGTTATTTAAAGTTTGATAGTCGAATCCATTTCCGGTGCTATTTCTGGTTAACGTTGCTCTTTCCTTTCTTTGGTTTAATGGAAGATAAGTTCGTTTAAATTCTGATTGCAACAATTCGCCAAATTTAGCATGTAGATTTTTTGCCAAGATTTTATCTTGCGGACGTTTTGGTCCGGCAACTGTTGGTTCTAATTTAGATAAATCTAATTCCACGATGTCTGTATAATCAATCTTTTCATCTCCAACATGCCACATTAAATTTTCTTTGCAATAAGTTTCAACCAATTGTATCGTTGCGTCAGAACGGTTGGTTCTGCGCATATATTCTAAGGTTTGATCGTCAATCGGGAAATAGGTAGCGGTGCAACCAAATTCCGGCGACATATTGGAAATAGTAGCTCTATCCGGTACAGTAAGATTTTTTAAGCCATCTCCAAAAACTTCAACAAATTTCCCAACAACACCGCGCTTCCTCAATAAATCGGTAATAGTTAATACCATGTCGGTTGCCGTAATACCTTCGGGCATTTTTCCGGTCAATCTCAATCCTATCACTTCCGGACAAGCAAAATAAGTAGGTTGGCCAAGAAATGCTGCTTCTGCTTCAATGCCGCCAACGCCCCAACCCAAAACACCAATGCCGTTTACCATTGGCGTATGAGAATCTGTGCCGACCAAAGTATCCGGAAATACCCAACCATCGCGTTCAATAACACCTTTTGCTAAATATTCTAAATTGACTTGGTGGCAAATGCCCATTCCGGGTGGAACAACCGTAAAATTTTTCAAACCTTTTTGTGCCCATTTTAATAATTGATAACGCTCGCTATTGCGCTCGTATTCCATTGCCACGTTTTTTTTATAGGCATCTTCTGTTCCAAAAAAATCAATTTGTACAGAATGGTCGATAACCAAATCTACCGGAATGGCAGGATTTATTTTATTGCCGTTTTTACCTTTTCTTACTGCTTCTTCGCGTAGTGATGCAATATCTACCACACTTGGAACTCCAGTAAAATCTTGCATTAAGACACGTGCCGGCATAAATGGCACTTCTTTATCTGTTCCTTTCGGATTCCAATTTTTTAAGGTTTCAACATGTTCATCTGTAATGCGAAATCCATCGTGGTTGCGAATGGCGTTTTCTAATAAAATTCTGATGGAAAATGGAAGTTTATCAATATGCACACCTTCCTCTCTAAGTTTTCTTAGAGAAACATAATTTTGTTGTATCATAGCTTTTAAAATTTAAATGTCTAATCGAAGTATATAAAATAAACACGCTATCCAAAGAAAATGTTTATCAGCCTTATCTCGACAGTCAGTAAAAATTTAAAAAGTAATCTTCAGTCTCTACAAAAGTTGATTGTTAAAATCAATCAAGAACGATGTGTTAGTCTTCTATTTCTGGATGATTGACTTTACTATGTTTTCTACTGTATCCAAAATAGATTATAAATCCAATAATCAGCCAGCCGATAAGACGAAGCCAGTTTTCCCAACCTAATCCAAAAATCATAGCACCACAAGCAATAACTCCTAATATCGGTACAAAAGGAACAAGTGGTGTTTTAAATTGTCGCACCATATTTGGTTCATTCTTACGTAAAACAATAACCGCAATACATACTAAAATAAAAGCGAATAATGTGCCAATACTTGTCATGTGACCAACTACATTCCCGGGAACAAGTCCGGCAAATAGCGCCACCAAAACCAAAATAGCTAAATTGCCTTTATATGGCGTTTTATATTTTGGATGTATATCAGAGAAAACTTTTGGTAATAAACCATCTTTACTCATGGAATAAAACACACGACTTTGTCCTAATAACAACACTAATATTACGGAAGAAAAACCTGCAAGTATAGCTAACGTTACACATTTACTCAGCCAACCATAACCCGGCATAGCTGCTTGAATAGCTGCAGACACAGATGCTTCGCCTCCACGACTTGGATCTCTGAAAAATTCAACATCTTCTAATCCGGTTAATACGTGTGCAAATAAGATATACAAAACAGTACAGATAACAAGTGAACCTAATATACCTACCGGCATAGACTTTTTGGGGTCTTTGGTTTCTTGCGCTGCTGTACTCACTGCATCAAATCCAATAAAGGCAAAGAACACTGTTCCTGCCGCACCTAAAATGCCCATTATTCCTCCAAAGTGATAAACCATTCCATCGTGGTCGGTATAAGTGGTTGGTGCCGGAATATAAGGTGTATGATTTTCAGGACGCATAAATTGCCATCCCAAAGCAATAATCATAATCACAATAGTTACTTTTAAAATCACAATGATATTGTTTACTAATGCCGATTCTTGAATGCCTTTAATTAATAATAAACTTATTAAAGTTACTATGCCTAATGCCGGCAAATTGATGATTCCATGAACTCCCTCCGCAGAAACTTGCATGGGTGAATGACACCATTGATATGGTATTGGTGCAACTTCCAATATTTGAGTTAAGAAATTATTTAAGTATTCGCTCCATGCAATGCCTACTGTTGCAGCGCCAACCGCATATTCTAAAATTAAATCCCAGCCTATTATCCACGCAAGGAATTCGCCCATAGTAGCATACGTATAAGTGTATGCACTTCCTGAAATTGGAATGGAAGAAGACAGCTCTGCATAACACAAACCTGCTAATGCACAACCAATAGCAGCTAACACAAATCCGTAGGTAACGGAAGGTCCAGCGTTTTGGGCGGCAGCGGCGGCAGTTCTAACGAAAATACCGGCACCAATAATAGCACCAATTCCTAATGAAACTAATGACCAAGATGTTAAAGTTCTCTTTAATCCTTTTTCAGATTCATCAGCTTCTTTTAATAATTTTTGAACGGATTTTTTTGCAAATAAATTCGACATATTTTTTACTTATTGTTGTAAGATAAGGTATTATTTTAAAAATAATGCGATGGTGTTTCACATTTTTTAATAAAAAAGAGAGATGGATTAACTAATATTAATCAAGGTAAAAAAATATATGTACGAAGTTGACGTATTATACATTAAATATAAATAATATGGAAAGAAAAGATTTTTTAAAGAAAGGAATTGTTGGCTTAGGAGCAATTATTGCACTTCCAACTGCATTTAACGCTTGTACCAAGGAAGAGAAAACTGACGGTTCTTGTACCTTATCAGCACCGGAAACAAAAGGACCTTATCCTATCTTAACACCAACACAATTAGTACGATCTTCTATAATTGGTGATCGAACTGGTGTTGCATTGTTAATGACTTTTACCGTACAAGACAAAAGCAATGGCTGTACGCCGCTTTCGGGTGTATTGGTGGATGTATGGCATTGCGACAAGGACGGAAACTACTCTCAATATGGTAGTTACACAAGTGCCAATTTTTTACGAGGCAGACAAACTACTGATAGTAATGGAAATGTTTCTTTTATAAGTATTTTTCCTGGATGGTACACAGGTAGAGCACCTCATATTCATTTAGAAGTATTATCATCAAGCGGAACTTCATTATTGGCAACACAAATTGCATTCCCAGAATCGGTTTACAATGCGGTGTATGCCACAACAGATTACAATGGTACTCCGGATACTACCAATTCTGAAGATAATCTTTTTGCTGATAGCTTAAGTTTAAATATGGCAGATTCTGTTATCGGAAATACGACAGACGGTTATACATTATTAAAAACTATTACAGTTTCATAAACATATATTAGGTGCAACTTTTTTAGGAGATAAGTATTACAGATACTTATCTCCTTTATTCATTTTTATATCATGCGTAAATTCTTTGATACGTTGTTCTTCGTCTTTATTACAAATCAATAAAACATCGTCTGTATCGACTACGATATAGTTTTCTAAACCTTGAATAACCACCAATTTTTTGGTGGGAACATTTATAATATTATTGGTAGATTCATATACAACTACATTTTTCCCGTTAACCGCATTCTTGAAATAATCTTTCTCTTTTTCAACATATAAAGATGCCCAAGTGCCTAAATCGCTCCATCCGAAACTCGATGGTAAAGTATAAACATTATTCGCTTTTTCTAAAATGCCATAATCTATAGAAATACTCGGACAAGTAATAAAGGCTTTTTCAATAGCTTCTGTTTCTTTATTAGTTAATATATCTTTTTCAGCTTCCGAGAAGGCATCATAAACCTCAAGAAGATTTTTCTCTAAAGAAGCTAATATACTTTTCACATTCCAAATAAAAATGCCGGCATTCCATAAGAAATCACCGCTTTCAATAAACTGCTGAGCTACTTCTTTAATCGGTTTTTCGGTAAAAGTTTTTACTTTATGAATGCCGGAACTTGTTTCTTTCTCAAAATATTGAATATAGCCATATCCGGTGTCAGGACGAGTTGGTCGAATTCCTAAGGTACATAATGCATCATTTTTTGCCACAAATTCTAATGCAGTATTGGCAATATTTATAAAGGCATCTTCTTGTAAAATAATGTGGTCGGATGGAGCTACAATAATATTAGCATCCGGATTTATTTTGTTAATCTTGAAAGCCGCATACGCAATACAAGGTGCTGTATTTTTTCTCGCCGGCTCTGTCAAGATCTGTACATCTTCAATACTTGGAATTTGTTCTTTTACCAAACCTATATAATCGGAATGTGTAAGAATAAAAATATTCTCTTTAGGGCAAATTTTTAAAAAGCGGTCAAATGTAGTTTGGATTAGCGTTTTTCCGGTTCCTAAAATATCTAAAAATTGCTTGGGCTTTTCCGTTCTACTGGCTGGCCAAAACCGACTTCCGATTCCTCCTGCCATAATACACACAAAATTATTCTTGTTCATACTAAAACAAAGATAAGGAAATTAGACTTTCTTTATACTTATTGATTAAAATCAAAATATTTATCTATCTGTTTATATTGAACAATTTTATAAAATTTAGATAAAGATTTTTAACATTAAATGGGTGGGATATTGAGTATTTTTGGGTATATTAAAGTTATTAAAACGTTCTCACGAGAGAACGTTTTTAGTGAGGATAGTAATCATTTCTTTATGACCGTACAAATCAATTCCGTTTCGAAAGCACTTAAAGATTATTTTGGCTTTGAAAAATTTAAAGGTAATCAACTACAAATTATAGAAAGTATTCTTTCCAAAAAAGATACATTCGTAATAATGCCTACCGGTGGAGGCAAATCGCTTTGCTACCAATTGCCCGCAATTATTTCAGAAGGAACAGCAATTATTGTTTCTCCTCTAATTGCCTTGATGAAAAACCAAGTGGATTTAATTCGTGGATATAGCAGCACCGATACGATTGCGCACTTCATCAATTCGCAGATGAACAAAGCGCAAACAACTCAAGTAAAAAATGATATTGTTGCCGGAAAATGTAAATTACTTTACGTTGCTCCCGAATCATTAGTGAAACAAGAGAACATCGACTTTTTAAAAACGATTAAAATCTCTTTTGTTGCTGTGGATGAAGCGCATTGCATTTCAGAGTGGGGACACGATTTTCGTCCGGAATATCGCAAGATAAAAAGCATGCTTAATGACATTGAAGATAATATCCCGATTGTAGCCTTAACAGCAACAGCAACACCTAAAGTTCAATCGGATATTGTGCGAACGTTAGGCATGAAAAATCCTGAAATTTATATTTCTTCTTTCTTGCGCGAAAATTTATACTACGAAGTTCGTCCAAAACCGAGCAAACAAGAAGCCATAAAAGATATCATCAAATACATCAAAAAAGAAGGTAATAAATCCGGCATAATTTATTGTTTAAGTAGAAACTCTACAGAAGAATTAGCTGAAGTTTTGCAAGTAAATGGCATTAACGCTGCAGCTTATCACGCCGGTTTAGATGCTAATATGCGCAGTAAACGCCAAGATCAATTTTTGATGGAAGAAGTACAGGTTATCGTGGCGACGATTGCTTTCGGAATGGGCATTGATAAACCGGATGTTCGTTTTGTCATTCACTTTGATATTCCAAAATCTTTAGAAAATTACTATCAAGAAACAGGACGCGCAGGCAGAGATGGTTTAGAAGGAAATTGCATTGCTTATTTCTCTCCTAAAGAAATTCATAAATTCGAAAAATTCATCTTATCTAATAAAGAAAAAACGGTTGCTGAAAAAGAAATTGCCGTGATGCAATTGAGCGAAGTAGAAGCTTATGCAGAAAGTGCGGAATGCAGAAAAAAAGTGGTGTTGCATTATTTTGGAGAAGAAATGAGCAACTGTGGCAATTGCGATAATTGTAATCATCCGAAAGAGCAAATAGAAGCTAAAGAAGAAGTAAAATTAGCATTGCAAGTAGTGGCAGAAACGAATGAACATGTAAACATTCCAAACACGATAAATATTTTAATCGGTAGAAAATCGGCTGATATAACAGCTAATCATTTAGATGGCATAAAATTATTTGGTAAAGGCGCCAAACACGATATGTTGTTTTGGAATTCTGTAGTTCGTAAAGCCATCTTATTAAATTATTTGGAAAAAGATATAGAACAATATGGCGTTTTAAAGTTGACCAATGAAGGCAAAAAATTTATCAAGAAACCTACATCAGTAAAAATTGTGTTGAATCATAAATTTGCTGAAGGCGAAGATGATGATGAAATTACGACAAGTAATAAATCCGGCGGAAATGTTTTAGAACCGCAATTGATGGAGATTTTAAAAGGTGTTAGAAAATCGGTTGGCGAAAAAATGAAATTGCCACCATACACTATTTTCTCTGAACAATCTTTAGAAGAAATGGCGACTTTTTTTCCTTTTACTTCAGAAGAACTTTCTAAAATACATGGCGTAAATTCAGCAAAAGCAGCGAAATTTGGAAAAGCATTTTTAGAGGCTATTAAAAAATATGTGGAAGAAAATGAGATAGAGCGCAACGCTGATTTTTCGGTGATTAAAACTGCCGACAAAAATTCGAATGTAAAAGTAAACATCATTAAATCTATCGACAAGAAAATGCCGTTAGAACATATTGCCAGTTCGTATGGATTAAATATGGAAGATTTAATTTTAGAATTGGATAGCATTGTACATTCCGGCACTAAAGTCAACATTAATTATTATTTGGAAGATGCTGTGGATGAAGATATTCAAGAAGAAATTTTTGATTACTTTATGCAAGCAGACAGCGACAATGTAGATCTTGCGTATAAAAAATTAAAAGAAGAAGATATAGAGCTTCGCGAAATACAATTAGTGCGTTTGAAATTTTTGAGTGAGGTTGCCAACTAATTATTTTTTGACAATCATTTTTTTCTTCAAACTAAAATAAAAAGCCGAACAAAATTGTTCGGCTTTTTTGCATCTGTAGTCATAAAAATAAGTTATTGTCCTCTTTGCCAAGGTCTTGGTCCATCGCCGGGTTCTGGCCCGTCAGGTCCTTCTTTTTGCCCACCTTTTTGTGCTTGTTTGGCAAGCATCTTTTTAAAATGTTCTTCGGCAGTTACTAATTTTGCAATCTTCGTAGCCGGAATTATTTTCCTAAATTCAGCAACATATTTTTTAGTTAAGTCTAAATCTTTAGCTTTAAATTCTATATACTTCGTAATAGCTTGTTCGGCATCAGCATTCGAAAAATCACCATCCGTTTTAGTATCTTGAATTTTGTCTAAAGTGCTTTCGCGCACTTGTCTTTTTTCTGCCTCGTATTGATTATAAATCGGCCAAAAAGTTTTTGCCTCATCTGTAGTCAGTTGTAATCTTTTTGTAATAAAAGCAATTTTAATCGCTTCTATTTTTTCGTTTCCTCCTTGTGCATACGACGAGAACACAGTGAAGAAAGTGATGAACAATATTAATGTTTGTTTTTTCATGATAAAAAGTTTTATTAAATTAAAAAATGTCAGTAGATAAATCGTCTGTTATAATCAGATTTGTATTTTCTTTTAAGTAATTATCAATGTCTTCATTTGTAATTTCAGGAATAGAAGATTTGCTTGTATCTATTGTTGATGTTGCTTCAGCTGCTTTCTCTACGCTTTCATTTTCATTTTGAAAACTAGATGAAACCGCTGTTTTTATTTGTTCCAATCCAAATTCGTTACTATTGGCATACATATATTGATATATTTCGTCTTGCGTTAAGCTTGCAATTGCTGCTTTTACATCAATCTGAGGTGCAACAATAGTCGGTTCTTGAATTTGCAAATGTCTAATCATAATAATTGCACCAACTATGCTTGCCGCAACAGCAACGGTATTAAACAAAACAAAAATCTTGTTTCGTTTTTTAGGCAAAGCAACCAATTTGCCTTGCTCTATTTCTTGCTCTTGATTTTTTATTTTATCGATAATAGAATCTGAAAAAGTATCAAAATAATTTTCTGGAATTTCTATTTTTTCTTTTTTTAATGACGCTAATAAACCCGACTCTATCTGAATTTCTGCCAATGCGTTATCTGCAAGTTGCTCGAAATAATTTTCAGGAACCAACAACGATTTTTCGTTTTCCTTTATGGAATAAAGTAAAGGCGAAATCGTTTTCAATTCATTCAATATGTCGTTTTTGTTGTTCATTTCTTGTTAGACTATTGTTTTTCTCAAAG
>JAGQYE010000052.1 GCA_020436225.1 Bacteroidota bacterium
GCATTTTTTTTAGTTTTTTCATAGTCTAAGATAATATCATTGAAAGTACTTTCAATGATATGAGCCAGAACCTCCGCCATTATTGACTTGAAGCACTATTCTTTGCTCCATTTTTGACCACATTGTCTATAAAAAATAGTTAGTAGTTTAGTTCTTACACGGAGTGGTTTCGCCACTCCGTCTTCTTTTTATGTCTAAATAGGAATTACTGCAGCAGTTTTTATCATATTTGAAGTGGCTTTAGCTAACAATTCATGCTTGCTATCCCATAATTCTGCTTTAATATGTAAAATAGTTTTTCCTGCTCGAACAACAGTTCCTTCTGCAAATATTGTTTCGCCTTCTGTTGCCGGCTTTAAATAATCTACGTTCATATTTATTGTGGCAAAACCATTTGGCCTTGCCAACGTAAAACTCGAAGCACCCATTACCTCATCTAAAATAGTTGCCATAATTCCACCATGCATAATGCCTATAGGATTTAGCATATATCGTTCCACTGTAAATTGCATTTTTACTTTTCCTTCTTCTACTTCTATTACTTTTGCTTTAAGCCAATCCATTAATGGATATGGATATTGCCATTCGTCTCTTCCAATTTGATTTCTCAAAAATTCTACTCTTTTATTCATTCTTAAAATTTATACCATTAATCATCACAATTCTAAAACCATCAAAGTACAATTTCATCTTTATTGATTTCAGAAGTAAGATGAAAACGAATTTCAGGGTAATCTTGTTGCGTTAATTCTAAAATCCACTCTGAGCTGGCTAAAAATACAGGTTGCTCTTCTTTGTCGTAGGCAATATAATTCGATTTTGTTCGAATAAATTCCTGAAGCTTTGCCGGATTTTCAGATGTAAGCCAGCATGCTTTATAATATTGAATTGGTTTAAATGTGCACGATGCACCATATTCTTGCAGTAAACGATATTGAATGACTTCAAACTGCAACTCGCCGACTGTTCCTATAATTTTTGCTTGTGTATGTTGAACCGTAAACAATTGCGCCACACCTTCCTCGGAAAGTTGTCGAATACCTTTTTCCAATTGTTTCGTTTTCATCGGATCGGTATTTACTAATTCTTTAAAAATCTCAGGCGAGAAACTTGGAATACCTTTGAAAAACATATTTTCTCCTTCGGTTAATGTATCTCCAATTTTAAAATTTCCCGTATCGTTCATGCCAATTACATCGCCGGGAAAAGCATCTTCAACAATATTTTTAGATGATGCCATAAACGTAACCGGATTACTAAAGCGCAATTGTTTTTTCAATCTTGTATGAAAATAAAAAGAGTTTCTCTCAAATTTCCCTGAACAAACTCTAAAAAATGCTATTCTACTTCTATGATTTGGGTCGATATTAGCGTGAATCTTAAACACAAAACCAGTCATTTTTTCTTCCGTTGGTAATACAACGCGTGTGTTTGTATTTCTGCCTCTAGGTGAAGGTGCAATTCTAATGAACGTTTCCAACAATTCTCTTACTCCGAAATTATTGACACCTGAACCAAAAAAAACAGGCGCAATTTCTCCGGTTTTATATTGTTGTTCATCAAAAGTATCATAAACGCCATCAATCAAATCAATATCTTCTCGCAATTTATCCGCATCATTTTTGCCAATTTGTTTTTCCAATTCTGCATCGTTAATATCATTGATACTAACAAATTCTTCCTCCACTTTGGTAGATGATGCTCGAAATAAATTCAAGTGTTTATCATAAATATTATATACACCTTTGAATAATTTTCCTCCACCGATAGGCCAAGATAAGGGACGAACTTTAATAAATAATTTCTGTTCTAACTCATCCAATAAATCAAACGGATCTTTTCCGTCTCTATCCAATTTATTGATAAAAACAATCACCGGCATATTGCGCATACGGCAAACTTCCATCAATTTTTCGGTTTGCATCTCGACACCTTTCACGCAATCAACCACCAAGATAACGCTATCAACTGCTGTTAATGTTCGGTAAGTATCTTCCGCAAAATCTTTATGTCCTGGCGTATCCAGCAAATTAATTAGAGTTCCCTGATATTCGAAAGTCATGACCGACGTAGCGACAGAAATACCACGTTGCTTTTCTATTTCCATAAAATCGGAAGTTGCCGACTTTTTTATTTTATTGGATTTCACTGCACCGGCAGTTTGAATGGCACCACCATACAACAAAAACTTTTCTGTAAGTGTTGTTTTTCCGGCATCCGGATGCGAGATAATCGCAAATGTTTTTCTTCGTTTAATTTCTTCAGCTATCGTCATCCTTTTTCAATTGAAGTGCAAAAATAAGCATTATCAAATTAGGTAATTATGAAGATTTATTGGCAAACAATGCTCGTTTCAATTCCTATACTTAAATCTTCTCATTCAATATCAAACAAGCATTAAAAGTTCAATTAAGAATGTAGGAAAGTTTATTTTCTTTAATTAACTTCAATAAAAAAATCTTACGTGCAAAAATGGTTTAGGTATATAGCTGTTATATTCTTATTGATTTATGGTATTCAATTCGTCCAAGCATCACATATTGTTGGTGGCGTAATGAATTATAAATATTTAGGAAACGACAACTTTGAAATCAACTTATATGTCTATCGCGATTGCAAACGTGCCAACCCTGGCGCAACATTAGATCCTGAAGCAAGAATTTGGGTATATGACAATGACATCGACAGTTTGTATAATATTTATTTATTTCCCATTCCATTTGATAGCTTTTTAGATGCCAGCATTAAAGATCCTTGTGCACTCATCCAACCTGATGAATGTGTGGACTGGACACGTTACCAAAACATAATTAATTTGCCTCCCAATGGAAGTGGATATGAAATTTATTATCAACGATGTTGTCGGAATAATAGTGTTTTAAATATTACATCAGATAGTATTTGGGGACAAATTACTTGGGGCGCAACCTATACCATTAATATTCCTCCGGCAGAAACCGGACAGCATATTATCAATACTTCGCCTGTTTTTTCTAATTATCCTCCTGTCTATATTTGCTTGGGAAAGCCCATAGATTATGACCATTCCGCTTACGATGCCGATGGCGATAGCTTAGTTTACAAACTTTGTACTCCGTATAGTGGTGCCTCCATTTTTGATCCCTTAAATGATTACACTTATGAACCACCACCATTCGACACGATTGAATGGCGACCGCCATTTAGTTTATCGAATGTTTTAGGAGGAACTCCTTTGTCTATAAATTCTAATACCGGACATCTTAGTGGTACACCAACTACGCAAGGACAATTTGTCGTTGGCGTTTCTATCGAAGAATATAGAAATGGAAATTTGTTAACGAAAACCATCCGCGATTTTCAATTTAATGTAGTGAATTGTGGGTTACAGGTAATCAGTAGTTTTTTTGCTCCTGAATTGCAATGTAATAGTTTAGATGTTCATTTCAATAATCAAAGCGTTGGTGCAGATTCTTATTTATGGGATTTTGGAGATGGACAAATATCAACAGAAGAAAATCCAATTCATACGTATGCAGATACCGGCGTTTATTCTGTAAAATTAATTTGTACAAAAGGAGACACTTGTCATGCTGATTTTATTAAAGAAGTTTCTGTTCAGTATAAACGTATTAAAGCTGATTTTACTTTGGAAGATACTACTTGCTTACAACAAGGAAATTTATTGCAATTTATTGACCATAGCACCGACAGCTTAAGCGTTATAGCATGGAAATGGGCATTTTCTAATGGTGATTCTTCAACTGTACAATATCCAAAAATTAGGTTTGATAGCAGTTTAAATTTTATTTCGGCAACGCTGATTGTTACATCTAAAAATGGCTGTTCTGATACAATAACAAAACAATTTAATTTACTAAAACAGCCGACATATTCCTTATCTCCAATTTTAACAAAATGTACCAATCAAAATGTACAATTAGATTTGGAAGGCAATGGAAACAGTTCGTATTTATGGATACCAAGCGATTACTTAGATAATCCAACAATAAAAAATCCAACAAGTTCAACTTCAGAAAATATTACCTATCATGTTTTGATAAAATCTGTATTATCGAATGGAGATACTTGTGTACAAGAAGATAGCGTTCAAATAATTCAACTGCAAGATTTGCAATTAAACACGCAAGATACAATTCAAGTTTGTCGAGATTCTGTTCGGTTAAGTGTACCTATTAGTGCTGGTCAAACCGTTATTTGGTCAACTTCATCAACCTTTAATCCAATTATTGGAACAACAACCAATCTTGCTGTTTTGCAAATCAATAAACAACAAAAATATTATGTAAAAATTAGTGCATCAGGTTTCTGTGAAAAGATAGATAGCATTGTCGTTTTATTCAGCGATACCATTCCACAAATTGCACTTACTGATGTTGTTTTGCAATGTTCAAATCAATTTAATTTCATAGCAAATATCAATTACTACGACAATATAGTATGGTCAAATAATTCAACATTTTCGCCTATACTTAGTAATTCAACGCAATTATCTGTTACACAAATTCCAAAGACAAGCACTTACTATATAAAAGCAGATTATCAAACATGCTCGAATATCGACAGCATTATGGCAATTGTTCAAGATACGATTCCACAAATATTTTTAGAAGATACGATACAAGTTTGCCGCGAACTGACACGAATAAATGCCGTAATAAAAAATTTTACTTCGATACAATGGTCGGAAACACCAATATTTACAAGCATTATAGGCACAACACCAAGAATTGTTGTAGCACAATTAGTTCCATTAAAAACGTATTATATCCGAGCATTTTATAGAGATTGTGAAGTAACAGACAGCGTCGTTGTGATGTACAATGATACAGTTCCGCGCATACAACTAAGCGACAGCATTTCACTTTGTACGAATCAAATAAATATTGTTGCTGATGTATCAAATGCCGACCAAATTAAATGGTCAGTTTATCCGGATTTTCAATTTATTCTGGCAACCGGAAATCAATTAAACTTTATACAACAAAAAGAAATTCAAACCTATTATATAGAAGCAATACATCAATTTTGTTCCGTTGTAGATAGTATTCAAATTCGAATTCCAAAAGAAATTCCAAGCATTCAACTTATCGATAGCTTATTCGTGTGTGCTGATTCTGCAAGAATTATGGCTAATGTGCAAAATTATGATTCGTTGCAATGGTCAATAAATACTGACTTTACAACAATTTTAGACACTACATCTTCATTTACAATTGCACAAACTGAAACAGAAAAAACGTATTATTTAAAAGTATTTAAAAATAATTGTGCTTGGATAGACAGCATCAAAGTGTTTTATAATCCAACAGTACCAACAGTAAGTTTATCTTCGCCAACTAATTTTTGTACTGATTCTGTTTTTGCTTATGCTTTTGTTTTAAATTATGATGATATAGAATGGTATGATTCGCGTGATTTATCACATTTAATTGGCACTAATCTTACTTTACAAATTACGCAACAGCAAGGCGAAAAATGGTATTATATAAAAGCTGACAATAAATTTTGTTCTACCATTGATAGCATTCTATTAAAAAATAATTCCATAAAATATCAGAAGCAAGATATTGAAGTTTGTCTCGGTGATTCAGCAAAAATAGATTTAGAAATCCAAACATCGAGCGACTATATTATTACTTGGCATTACAAAAATGATACGATTAAAATCAACAATTCAAGTACACTTTCTTTAAAACCGGATAGTTCATTTTATGTTTATTTCAACATACAAAATAATTTCGGATGCACTCAATCTGATAGTGTATTAATAAACGTGTATCCAAAGCCTGAAGTGCAAGCAAGTACGGATAAACCTATAGTTTATTATGGCGAAACAGCTCAACTTTTAGCTACAGAAAATCAAAATTATGCATATCATTGGTTGCCGGAAAATGCTGTTTCAAATCCAAGCATTTTCAACCCGACAACAACTCCTTTAGAAAACACAACTTATACGATTTTAATAACAGATAATCATCAATGTAGAAATCAAGATACAGTCAGCATTCAAGTGGTACAATATGAATGTGGCTCTAAAAATATTTTCTTGCCAACGGCATTTTCTCCAAACGGCGATGAAATAAATGATGTGTATTTCGTTCGTTCATCTGTTCTTAAATCAATGCTTTTAGTAATTTATGATAGATGGGGAAACAAAGTTTTTGAAAGTAAAGACATCAACATAGGATGGGATGGAACTTACAAAGGTAAACCGGCAAATGCTGATGTTTACGGTTACTATTTTACTGGCGAATGTCTGCAAGGTGAAAAAATTTCGCTTAAAGGAAACATCACTTTGTTGCGATAAAAATTAAATACTGAAATCCAAAACAAGCATTTATTTATTATATTAGACTTTTAAAATTTCTTTTCTAGACCTAAAGAAGAAAATAATTTCCTTACATTAAAAATTTCCATAAAGAAGTTTATGAAAAACTATATTTCTACTTGCATTCTTATTTTATTATTTACTTCATCATTCGGAAAATCTTTACCAACTGAAAAAATAGATTATGTAAAGAATGAAGGTCAATGGCAAGCGCCTATTTTATACAAAGCAAACTTGTATGGCGGTTGGGCATTCTTGGAAAATAATGGCATTACTTTCAAATTTCTTGAAAACAAACATCAACATCCAACGAGAAATAATAAAGTCAACACTTCAGAAATTATAAAAGGTCATGCCTATAAAATCAATTGGCTAAATGCAAATCCAAATACAAAAATAGAAAGCTCAGATACTCGACCTTATTATCACAATTATTTCTTAGGAAAAGATAAAAGCAAATGGAAATCGAATGTTGGAGTTTACAACACTATCACATATCGAAATATTTATTCCAATATCGACTTTAAATTTTACAGTAGTAATTCGTCCATGAAGTCGGACTACACCATTCACAAAAATGGATATGTACAAGATTTGCAATTTCAATATCAAGGTGTTGATGCTATCGAAATTTCAAAAGAAGGAAAATTAAAAATTACAACTTCTATAAATACGATTTACGAGCTTCAACCTTACGCTTATCAAAATATCAACGGAAAACAAATTGAAGTTGCTTGTCAATATGTACTCAACAAAAATATTTTGTCTTTTCAATTGCCAAAAGGATACAATAAAAATTACGATTTAGTCATCGATCCAATTTTAGTTTTTTCTACTTATTCCGGAAGTTTTTCCGACAATTGGGGCTCTTCGGCAACAAACGATGCAGCAGGAAATATGTTCTTAGGTGGCATTGCGTTTGGTTCTAGTTTCCCGACTACACTTGGCGCTTTCCAGACAACATACAATGGCGGAACAGGAAACGAACAATCTGATGTAGTTATCACTAAACTAAATTCAAGTGGAACAGCAATGTTGTATTCTACTTATTTAGGAGGAACAGGTAATGAACTCCTAGCCAGCTTGCATTGCACACCACAAGATGAATTGATTGCTGTAATGACGACAAGTTCAGCAGATTTCCCGACTTCTTCCAATGCATACGATAAAACTTTCAACGGCGGAACTATTGCGTATGCCATGGGCAATTCTATTGAATTCTTAAATGGTTCAGACATTGTCCTCACTAAATTAAATTCTAATGGCACTGCAATCATTGGTTCTACTTATTTTGGTGGAAACGGAAATGACGGATTGAATTTGAATAATAACACCAACTTCAATTATGGCGATGATTCAAGAAGTGATATTGCCATCGATAAAAATGGGAATATTTTTATTACTTCAACAACTAATTCTACTAATATTCCCGGAACATCAGGTAAAGCACAACCAAACAACAAAGGAAGTTTTGATGGTGTAGTTGCTAAATTTAATACTAATCTTTCTACCTTAAATTGGGCTACCTATTTTGGAGGTACAAATGCGGATGCATCTTATAGTTTAGTATTAGATAAAGATGAAAACATATTTATCTGTGGTGGCACATCCAGCAATGATTTACCTAATACTATTCATGGTTTACATCCTTTATATCAAGGAGGAATGACCGATGGATTTATTACAAAAATAGACAAAAACGGAAATGCAATTTTAACTACAACCTATTTAGGTACGAATGATTATGACCAAGCCTACATTATGGATATCGACTTAGATAATAATGTTTATGTATTTGGGCAAACATTAGGAAATTATTCTGTAAGTAGCGGAGTTTATTCTGATGTAAATGCAAAACAATTCATTCACAAACTCAACAATAATTTAGATTCTACTTTTTTCTCAACTGTTTTTGGCACAGCAAATAGCAGCGAAATAAATATTACGCCAACAGCCTTATTAGTAGATGTTTGTTATAATATTTATGCTGTTGGTTGGGGTGGATTCGTCAACAATCAAGGAACAACTTTTGGCATGCCGGTTACTGCCGATGCTTTCAAATCAACTACAGATGGAAGTGATTTTTATTTAATTAATTTAAGTGCCAATGCAGCCAATTTAGGTTATGCTACTTATTTCGGCGAAGATGGCGGAATTGGCGATCATGTGGACGGCGGCACGAGTAGATTTGACAAAAACGGAATTGTTTATCAAGCTGTCTGTGCCAGTTGTGGTGGCACCAATGATTTTCCAACTACGACAGGCGTTGTCGGTCCAAATAACAATGCGTTTAATTGTAATATGGCGGGATTTAAATTTGATTTTAAATTAACCGGATTACAAATTATAACAGCAAGTGCAACACCTCAAACCGGATGCAATCCAATGCAAACTCAATTTAATTATACAGCAACTCAACCTGGAAAAAATTGGTTTTGGGATTTCGGCGATGGCGACACTTCTACTGTGCAATATCCGACACATACCTATATACAACCGGGAACTTATTCTGTACTTTTTATTTTAAGCGATCCAAACAACTGTAATCCTTTAGATTCTACAAGAATTACAGTAGTTGTAAACGATAAAAAAACACTCGAACTAAATGAAGCTTTATGCCAAGGCGATTCTATAAAAATAGGACAATATACATTTAACCAAACAGGAAATTATGTGGTTACATTAACTACAACAGAAGGTTGCGATTCTACCATAACATTACATTTAACTGTCTTGCCTAATCAAGATACAGTGATAGAAAAAACTATTTGCGAAGGCGAGAGAATTCAAGTCGGCAATCATATTTACACACAAAGCGGAAATTATATAGATACATTAACAACAACGAATGGTTGCGATTCTATTGTTCAGCTACATTTAACGGTTAATCCAACATATACAATTTCATTGAATGAAGAAATTTGTGAAGGTGATAGCATTGTAATCGGAAATAAAGTTTTTAATCAAACAGGAAATTTTGTCGTTACACTTAAAACTACTCAAGGATGTGATAGCATTATTCAACTTATATTATTAGTTCATCCACAAAAAAATACAACAATCAATCGAACAATATGCACCGGAAATAGCACTACTATTGGCAATCATGTTTATAACACAACAGGAACATATATGGATACGATGCGAACTTCTTTCGGTTGTGATTCTATTATCACATTACATTTATTAGTTACCGATACAATAGTTGAAAATTTAAATCAAACAATTTGTGCCGGCGATGTTTTCTCAATACAACAACAAACTTTCACTCAAGAAGGCGATTATAAAATATATCTACAAGCAGTTGGCGGCTGTGATAGTTTAATCAACTTACATTTAAATGTTATTGATACTGCAAAAGCAAACATAAGCAGGTCAATTTGCGAAGGTGACAGCGTTACTATTGCCAATCAAATTTTTAAAACAGAAGGTAATTATATCATCAACTTAAACTCCGCAAACGGATGTGATAGTTTGCTAAACTTAACCATTACTGTTCTACCTAAGAAACGTTTTACTTTAGATACTTCAATTTGTGCCGGAGAAAAAATTCAAATCGGTAATCAAATATTTTCTCAAGCCGGAGATTATGAAATCAACCTAACATCAGCTCAAGGTTGCGATAGTATAATCTTATTGAATTTAAGTATAAATCCACTGCCGATAATTAACGCCATTGCTGATAAAGATTCAGCAGAAATTGGAGAACCAATACAATTAGATGTACAAACTTCTGAAACACTTCAATATAATTGGACACCAATAGATTTACTAAATAATGCTCAACTTCAAAATCCAATTGCCACCATACAAACGCCAACTTGGTTTAATGTAATCGCAACAAATCCACAAACAACATGCAAAGCAACTGATTCCGTCTTTGTTGATATTCTCTATATTCCTTGCACAGAGCAAAATATTTATTTGCCAAATGCATTTTCTCCTAATGGCGATGGAATAAATGATACATATCTTGTGCGTTCCAAAATTCTAAAAAATATGCATTTAGAAATATACAATCGTTGGGGCTTAAAAGTATTCGAAAGTGATTCTATTGTTGATGGCTGGGATGGTAAATTCAAAGGACAACCTGCTCCACAAGATGCTTATGGATATATTTTTAACGGAGAATGTATTCAAGGAGAAAAAATAAGTATAAAAGGAAATATTACACTCGTTCGATAACTATAAAACATTTTATTTTCACAAAAATAACTCAGGAAACAATAGCACTATATTTATTAAAATAAATAAACTATATTAGCACTTATGAAGCGGAATTTACTTATCATGTCTATTTTAATGCTTGTGGCAAAATTTTCATCAGCACAAGATCCTCATTTTAGTCAAATACAATACAATCCGCTTTATTTAAATCCTGCATTTGCCGGCGTTACAGAATATGGAAAATTAAACAGAGTTGCCGGTTTATATAGAGATCAATGGCGCACTTTACCGGTTCCATATTCAACCACAACAGCCTCTTTCGACAGATTATTAAAAAAATTCAAAAAAGGTTGGCTCATCGGTGGCGGAATTGAATTTTTATACGACAAAGCAGGCGACGGTAACTTGAGTATTTTTAATCCAAACTTGACTTTAAATCTTGGAAAATATTTCAATCAAGAAAAACAATTACTCACCATCGGTATTACGGCAGGCATTACTGTAAAATCATTAGACGAGTTAGGCTTAACTTTCGACAATCAATACAATGGTTCAACCTTTGACCCAAATCTTCCTTCAGGAGAAACGTTTTCCAACAACAATGTAACGTATCCAAACTTCACTTTAGGCTTAAATTTCAGAACCAAAATAAAAGAAAAAGCCTTGTTAGATATTGGAGCAACTACATCTAACTTACATACACCAAATCAAAATTTCTTATACTTTACAACATCAGAATTACCGGCAAGACATTCTGCTTACGCCAAAGCTAAAGTCAACATAAAAGATAATTGGAATGTACAACCCGGTTTTTACTTCCAAAACCAACGAAAAGCCAACGAAATTTTAGTAAATACAATAGCTGAAGTACGCTTTAAAGAGAAAAAAGATTTCGGTTTAGGTTTTGGTGCCGGCTATAGAGCAATGGGCAATGATGCCGCTATCGCGTATTTATCTTTCTTATATAAAACATTGCGTGTTGGTGCTGCTTATGATTTCAATGTTTCCGGACTTAGAAAAGCAACAAAAACTATGGGTGCATTTGAGTTAGCATTGAACTATGAATTTGGCGAACCTAAGAAACCAAAACCTTGTCCGGAATATGTACCGGCAGAAGTCATCACCAAAGTGCGTGTAAAATATGCCGATTCATTGAACAACATAGTAGATACAGTCTTAAACAAAACCATTACACCTGATACTGTTAAACGCATTTATATTGATTCTATTGAAGTGAGTGTTCCTGTAATTGTACAAAAAACAACTGTTCCAACTCCAACATTAACTATTGTCAACACCACTGAAAAAATTATGACGATGTTGCCAATTCAATTGTATTTTGATAACGATATTCCGAAAACAGATAACAAAGACAACTATAATATTTTAATCGACGCATATCAACAAAACAAAGAAAAATATCTAAAAGCATCTGTTGATAACGCAGATAAAGTAGAAGCATTCTTCGACGATGCTGAAAATAACTATAAACGTGTAGATGCCGTTTTAAATGAATTAACGAATTTAGTTGACAGTGGTTATGTGGTTACTTTAGAATTCAGAGGATATGCTTCACCACTTGCATCAGAGGCATACAACAAGAAATTATCCGACCGAAGAATTCAAAGTATTATAAGCTTTATTGAAGAACGCTTAGGCGATAATTTCAAGGTATTGGCAAAATCTGCAATGACGATTCCATTTGGAGAAACCATGGTACCACAAGGAATTAGTGACAATAGAAATGAGGTATCAAAATCTGTTTACAGCGTTGCCGCTTCTGAGCAAAGAAAAGTGGAAATTGTAGGTGTTAGAATTGAGAAACCTTAATGTTTATTTTTTAATCTAAAAATACTATCGAAATTAGTAATAATTTATGGAAGAAATAAAAGTAGAAGAACCCGTAGAACTTCATCCACAAGACCAAGATGCTAATAGAGTTTTTGAAGAATATGTAGAAAAAAAACCAAGTTCTCTTTTTGTTCGATTGATGATAACCAACCGACATCTAACCGGTTTGCTTTTAGGTGGTGGTTATGCGTATCTTCGACATCGACGAGAAACCAAAGCAAAGTTCAGTTTTTTAAAAGATATATTATTAAGAATATTTCTTTGGTTACATTGGCCATTGCTCAAGAAAAATTTAATTAAACAACCTTTTGCTGTTCAGTTGCGACGACGCTTGGAAATGTTAGGTGCAACCTATATCAAACTCGGGCAAATTATGAGTTTGCGTGAAGATATGTTGCCCAAAGATATCACCGATGAATTAAAAAAATTATTGGATGCATTACCTGCTGTAAAATATGAGCGTTTTGTGGAGTTAGTAGAAGAACAAATGCAACAACCATTGCATAGAGTTTTTTCGGAAATCAAACAAAATCCATTGGGATCTGCTTCCATAGCACAAACACACAGAGCTACATTGAGAACAGGTGAAGAAGTAGTTTTAAAACTTTTAAAACCGGGCACGCGTGAACTCATTCAAACTGACAGTAAAATCATAAAAGCGATGGGTGGAATTTTAGAATTATTTATTCCACACTTGCAACCTAAAAATATGTTTACGGAGTTCTGCGATTATACCAATCGAGAAGTTGATTTTAGATTAGAAGCTGATAATGCCGAAGAATTTGCAGCCAACTTCGTCAAACATCCACATGTACATTTCCCTAAAATTTACAGAGAATATTCGACCAGCGATGTAATCTGTATGCAATTTATTCGCGGAATTAAACCCGACCATCGCGCGTATGAAAGATATAATGAAAGTGAAAGAGAAAAAATTGTTGATTATGGTGCTTATGCCATTATCCAAATGCTATATCAAGATGGATTTTTTCACGCCGATTTACATCCAGGAAATTTGATGATTATGGATGGCTCGGATGGCCCGGAAGTCGGCTTTATTGATTTAGGAATGGTAGGTCGCTTTGAAGACAGCACTCGAAAAACGATGTTGTACTATTTCAATAGCTTAGTAACCGGCGACCCGCAAGGTGCAGCTCGATATTTGACTTTATTAGCAAGAAAAGGAAAAGGCAGTGATGTAGAAGGATTTAGAAAAGCCTTTATTTCCATCGGCAATCGGTGGTTGAAAGCACCAAACTTCAAGAATTTTTCTTTGGCAAAATTAATTTTAGAATCAGTAGCCTTAGGTTCAAAATACAGGATGTATTATCCATTGGAATTAGTTTTAATGGTGAAAGCAATTATTACTTACGAAGGTGTCGGCAATGTTATCATGCCTGGATTTGACATTCAAAAAGTAACCAAAAAACATATCAGAAAAATGGTTTTAGGTGAGGTTAATCCTGTAGATATTATTAAAACACAACTTCAAAATGCACCCGAAATATTAGATATCGTAACGCGTTCTCCTTTAGTATTGTCAGAAGCTTTTAAGCGTTATGAGTTAGAAATGGTAGAAAAGAAAAAACCGGTAAACAACAGCATAAAAAATACAATTTTCGGAGGATGTTGTGTGATTGGTGGGTCCATTTTAGCAGCTGCAGGATTGCAATGGTTTGTGTTTACACCATTATTTGTATTAGGTGCTATCTTAGCTATAAAAAATTAATTTTATTGATTTAATTCCAAAGCTTTAATAGCGGAAGTACAAGCATCTACTTCTGCTTCTTTCTTATTTTTACCTTTGCCAATTGCTTTTTCTTCACCATTAATTTTTAAGCAAACAGAAAATACTTCGTTATTTTCAA
>JAGQYE010000053.1 GCA_020436225.1 Bacteroidota bacterium
GCAAATAAATCTCTAATAACATCATACGCTTTTATGTAAGTAACCGGATTACTACGCGAACTTTTTCCAATCGGATTTTGGTCAATGTATTCTACTTTTTTTAGCTTGTTTTTATAACCGATAATTTCTTTAAAATTTCCGGGTTTTTCGCCATGACCTTCTAACTGCACTTGCAAAAACGGATACAAAATTTGTTTTACTAAAGTTGTTTTACCTGAACCGGAAACACCTGTAATTACAGTCAATGCATTGAGCGGAATTTTAACATCAATATTTTTAAGATTGTGTTGTCTGGCACCTTTTATTTCAATAAAGTTGATTGGATTTCGTCTTTGTTTTGGCACTTCAATATTCAACTTTCCGGTTAAATATTTTGTGGTTAAACTACTTGGATTTTTGATGATATCATCAGCATTTCCGGCAAATACAATTTCGCCACCTAATGTGCCTGCATGCGGACCAACATCAATTAAATAATCGGCAGCGCGAATAGCATCTTCTTCGTGTTCAACAACAATTACAGTATTGCCTAAATCACGTAAATATTTTAAAATTTGGATGAGTTTTCCCGTGTCATGCGGATGCAAACCGACGCTGGGTTCATCTAAGATATATAATGAGCCTGTTAAATTGCTCGCCAAAGTGCGTGTTAAGTTTATACGTTGCGATTCGCCACCTGAAAGTGTGTTGGAAAAACGATTGAGTGTTAGGTATTCTAAGCCAACGTCCATCATAAATTGTAGTCGATGTTTTATTTCTGTCAATATCCTATCCGCAATAATTTTTTCTTTCTCTGATATAATTCTTGTGCTTGGATTTTCTTGAAAAAATTGTTGAAAATGCTCGTATAAATTTTTGATTGGCATCTCTAATAAATCGCCGATAGATTTGCTGGCAATTTTTACATATTCTGTATCTGAGCGCAAGCGTGTGCCGTTGCATTCGTCGCACTTTGTTTTGCCTCTATATCTTGCCAATAATACGCGATATTGAATTTTATATGTTTGCGATTCAACATCTTTAAAAAATGCATTAATTCCTTGAAAATATTCATTGCCTTTCCAAAGTGTTTGATATTGTTCTTTGCTTAATTCGATAATAGGTTTATGTATTGGAAAATTGCACTTCGAAGCACCGAGAATAAGTTGTTTTTTCCAAGTGCTTGAACTTTCTCCTTTCCAACACACTACAGCATCTTGATAAACAGATAAATTCTTGTCGGGAATTACTAAATCATGATCGACACCTAAAATATTTCCAAATCCTTCGCACTTATTACACGCACCAAAAGGCGAATTGAAATTAAAAAATTGAATATTTGGTGTTTCAAATGCAATGTCGTCTAATTCAAATTTATTGCTGAAGATTTTTCGCTTTTTTTGTGGAATATCAATAATACAAATTCCTTCTCCTTCAGAAAAAGCCAAACTAATTGAGTCTGCTAAACGATACAGATTTTCTTCAGATTGCTCGGCAGTTGCTCTATCTATCAGAATAAAAAAAGTTGCTTGTTTAGTTGATTTAGTTTGAAGATAATCCTCAATGCGAGCCACTTCGTCATTAATCAAAATACGTTGAATACCATCACTCAGCAAGGTTTCTAAATGTCGAGATGAAGTATCATTAAGTGGTGTTAAAATTTGGAGTTTTGTATCTTCTTTTAATGTTTTTATATAATCTATAACATCAGCAACATCGTGCTTTTTTACTTCCTTTCCTGAAATCGGAGAATACGTTCTTCCAATTTTTGCATACAACAAACGTAGATAATCGTAAATTTCAGTAAGCGTACCAACAGTGCTTCTCGTTGTACCAACAGAAGTCTTTTGTTCAATAGCAATAGCAGGCGAAAGTCCTTTGATATAATCAACATCTGGTTTGTCCATTCTATCTAAAAACTGACGAGCATAAGAAGATAACGACTCGACATATCGGCGTTGTCCTTCGGCAAATAAAGTATCAAAAATTAATGATGATTTTCCGGAACCTGAAACACCTGTAACCACCACAAATTTATTTCTTGGAATTTCAACTGATACATTTTTTAAATTGTGTGTTCGTGCACCTTTTACACTAATTTTCAACTCCCTATTTTTCGTTATTTTTTCCTTACTAGGCATATTATGGGCACAATTTTTGCGTTAATTACTGTTAAGAGTGTGAAGAACTCATTTTTGTTTATTAAAATTGACTTCTAATCACCTAATAACAAAATTTCACGTTTGAAAAATTTTTACATGACATCGGCAAATTTAATCACTCTAAAAAAACGCAACGCATGTACTCTATTGTTCAAAGTGATCATGAACTTCTCCAAAGGTATATAAACGGCGACGAAAAAGCGCTCGCTTTTTTATTAAAAAAGCATCAAAGAAAGTTATTTTCTTTTATTCTAATGCGGATGAAAGATCGTGCAGTAGCAGAAGATATTTTCCAAGATACTTTTTATAAAGTCATTGATAGTTTAAATGCCGGAAAATATAATGAAGAAGGTAAGTTTTTACCTTGGGTAATGATGATTGCCAACAATTTATGTATGGATCATTTCAGGAGAAATAAACGTATGCCGATTTTTTCGGATTGCGAAGGAAGAGAATTACATAATTTAGGACTTACTGCAGATGAAAGCAAAGAAGAAAAACTGATGCGCGAACAAAATATACAACAAGTAAAGTTGTTGATTGAGTTGTTGCCGGACGACCAAAAAGAAGTATTAATCTTACGACATTATGCCGGTTTGAGTTTTAAAGATATTGCTGAAATGACCGGCACCAACATCAATACAGCATTAGGTAGAATGCGTTATGCTCTTTTGAATTTAAGAAAAATGATAGATGAGAAAGCGTTGGTAGTATAAGCAATTTTTCAGGAAGCAGATAAGGAAATCTTACTTTTATTTCATAAAGAAAGTTAGATACAAGGTGCAAGCCGGCAAAGAAAATATCAAGCCATCAAACCTATCTAAAAAACCACCATGTCCGGGCAATGCCGTTCCGGTATCTTTAATTTGTAGATTTCGTTTTATCATACTTTCTGCTAAATCGCCATAAGTGCTAGTGATAGAAGTAATAATTGCTAAGATGATATAAGTTGTCAAACTAACCGAGTAACCTGTCCATTTTGGAAACAACAAATAAACAATGTAAGCAAAGACTATTGTTGCAATCATGCCACCAAAAAAGCCTTCCCAAGTTTTCTTCGGCGAAATACGTTCGAATAATTTGTGTTTACCTAAAAATCTTCCGGACAAATATGCCCATGAATCATTTGCCCAAGCAAACACCATGATTGCCAATAAATAATGCCAACTGTAATCGCCATCGTGGAATGCCAACAAACTTGCTGATGACAATGGAATGGCGATATAAAATATGGCCATAGAATTTAAGCAAACATTATAAAACGGACGCTCACTTTTAGTGTACATTTCTATTACTAACCATGTTAGAGGAAAACCGCAAATCAACGACAAAGAAATAAGTTTAATTTTTTTACTTGCTACAAAAAAAACGATACCAAAAATTACAACGCTAAAAATGGTATTGATAAGCTTATAGGTGGACTTCCATTTCGGTGTGGATGTCAACAGATTATGTGTAATTCCATGAAATTCATTAATGCATAAAACCACCAATAAACAAAATAAAATCAAGAAGGAATATTCACTCAACATTACTCCGCCTATCATTACAATCAAGAAAAATATTCCGGTAACTATACGTGTGCCTATATCGCCCATGAGGTTTATTTATGATTTTAGGAAAGGATGATATTAATTTTACTACTCGAAATACAAACTACGTTTCTCTTCGATTCCTAAAAATTATCCTGCAAAGGTACTCTTTTTTCTTTTTTGTACGAAATAGTAAAAAATGCGACACAAAATTACAAATGCCACTGTATAAACGATTAATTCCCAAACTTTTGGCATTTCAGGTACATCTACATTCGATTTGTAAATTGATGCATTATTCAGATAAACTAAAATAACTTGTGTGGTATTATTAACGGCATGCGCAAAAATACTCGCCCAAATACTACCTGTGTAATAGAATAAATATCCTAAAAACATTCCTAAAACAATGCGCGGTAAAAAGCCGGAAAACTCGAAATGTATTAAACTAAAAATAGTTGCAGCAACAAAAACAGCCAAATGAGCATTCCATTTTTCCATAAATAATTTTTGAAGTGTTCCTCTAAAAATCCATTCTTCTGCAATAGCCGGAATAATGCCAACGGTAATAATGTTTAAGAAAATAGCATACACACTTGTATCTTTCATCAAAGCATCAACTATCATTTTATAATCTTCTTGGCTGCCTTTATAAAGTGAACTTATTCCAATCCATTCATTCACATAATAAATGAGATTAATACAAGGATAAAAACAGAGCAACATCAAAGGAATAAGCAAGAAAAAGAAAATAGGAAATCCTGTTTTTGCCGATACATAATCGATATAACTTTTTGTTTTTAGTTTACTAAAAATAAATGCAGGAAACAAAAAACTAATTAATGATGCAAAAATTTGCGCATAACGCAATGCATTTAGGTTTTTTACGTCTGCGGCAATTACATGCATATCGGTTGCCTGATAATACATAACGATTATAGCGCCGCTAACCAATTGTGCAACTAAGAAACAAAAGAAAAATATGGACAAACAAATCAATAATTGCACATAAAACGAATATGCATTGATTCCTTTTTTTTCATTTAATGTTGCTTCCGACAAAATCTCTGTCATTCTTTGTAAATTTGTATAAAGATAAATTTGTTTATCGATTTAAAAGAATTATGATAAAAATCGGCGACATAGAACTTGGCGAATTTCCTTTATTACTTGCACCAATGGAAGATGTGAGCGATCCGCCTTTTCGTTTTGTATGTAAACAATATGGCGCTGATTTGATGTACACCGAATTTATTTCTTCTGAAGGCTTGATTCGACATGCAGCGAAAAGTGTACAAAAATTAGACATCTACGATTATGAACGACCGATAGGTATTCAAATTTTTGGCGGCGAAGAAGATGCCATGGTGCAAAGTGCGCAAATTGTAGAACAAGCACAACCCAACCTTATCGACATCAATTATGGTTGTCCGGTAAATAAAGTAGTTTGCAAAATGGCCGGTGCAGGCATCTTGCAAGATATTCCTAAAATGGTTCGACTTACCAAGCAAGTTGTTCAAGCAACCAAGTTGCCGGTTACCGTAAAAACGCGCTTAGGTTGGGACGATAACAGCAAGAATATTGAAGAAGTTGCCGAACGTTTGCAAGATATCGGCATACAAGCGTTGAGCATTCACGGACGCACGCGCAAGCAAATGTATAAAGGCGAAGCCGATTGGACGCTGATTGCAAAAGTGAAAGAAAATCCACGCATAAAAATTCCCATTTTTGGCAATGGCGATATTGATTCTCCGGAAAAAGCATTAGCCTACAAAAATAAACATGGCGTTGATGGTTTAATGATAGGACGTGCAGCTATTGGTGCGCCTTGGATTTTTAATCGTCTAAAAAAATATTTGCGAGAAGGCATTCTAATTGATGAGCCTTCTATCGAAGAGAAAATTGCAATCGTAAAAGTTCATTTACAAAAATCTATTGAATGGAAAGGTAATGCTTTAGGTGTGTTAGAGATGCGCCAACATTATTCTAATTATTTGCGTGGATTGCCTAATATAAAACCGTATCGCACACGCTTGGTAACAAGCAACGATGCCGATGAAATTTTTTCTATTTTAGATGAAGTTTTACAAGAATATGCCGGCTTTGAAACTGTTAGTTGAGCTACTATTTCTTTTATCTTGATTTTTTAAAATCGAATTTTATTGAAACATCTTCCAGAAAAAAAATGCGAAACCAATCATAATGTTTAATTTTATAAAGAACTTTAAAGAACAACATGTTTGTATTCTTAATTCTTTCTTTTCTACTCACTGTTTTTTATATCGGCATTATGTTGACGTATAAAAATGTTTGGCAAGAAGTAAAAGAAACCGAAGACTTAGCAGAGCATGTACAAACATCTATTTCCGTAATTATTCCGGCAAGAAATGAAGCTCAACATATTGGAAAATTATTGACTTATATTGCTCAGCAAAATTATCCAAATGAATTGTTAGAAGTGATAGTGGTTGATGATCATTCAGAAGATGAAACTTATAACATTTGCAAGCAATTTGCGTCAAATAATACATTAACACTTTCCGTTTATAAACTACAAGAATTAATTGAAGATGAAACAACGCAAGTATATAAAAAACGCGCTATCGAAGCTGCAGTACAAAAAGCGAAAGGCACTTTAATTGTTACCACTGATGCCGATTGTCGCGTGCAAGCAAATTGGTTGCGCAGTATTGCTACTTGTTATGAGCAAGAAAAGCCGAGCTTAATTGCGGCTCCTGTTGGTTTTGAAAATGACACCACTTTTTTTGAAAAATTCCAAGCGTTAGATTTTTGTGGAATGCAAGCCATTACGGGCGCTTCGTTGCAAATGAAAATGTTTAATATGGCAAATGGTGCCAATTTAGCTTATGAAAAACAAGCATTTTTGGATGTTGACGGCTACCAACATATCGACCAGAAAGCCAGTGGCGACGATATGTTGCTCGTGTATAAAATAGCGCAAAAATTTTCATCTAAAATTAAGTTTTTAAAAAACAAACAAGCAATTGTTTACACCGAACCGCAACGAACCATTCATAATTTTTTGCAACAACGTTTTCGTTGGACAAGCAAATCACGCAGTTATCAAGACAGAAGAATAACACTCATTTTAGGTTTGGTTTATTTATTTGTGTTGAGTATTTGGATGAATACACTATATTTTATTGGCAGATCGGTGCTTTCTATTTTGTTTCCTGAAAATACTTTAATAGCATTGATTAATTTTTTACCTGTTTTTTTCTTCTTGTTTATGGCAATTATTCAGATAATTTGCAAATGTATTATTGACTATTTCTTTTTAAAATCTGCTGTTGAATTTTTCGACAGAAAAGATTTAATGAAATCGTTCTTAATTAGTGAATGTTGGCATATTTGGTATATTCCATTTGTTGGCACATTTGGCAATTTTTTACAATACACCTGGAAAGGAAGAAAATTAAGTTGAACAATCAAAAAAACATATTGGTTGCTCCGTTAGATTGGGGCTTGGGACATGCCACCAGATGTATGCCTCTAATTAATCTCTTAATTGAAAAAAAACACAACATCATCATTGCTGGCAATGGCGATTCATTTTTATTATTGAAGAAAACATATCCAACATTAACGTTTTTTGAGTTGCCGGCATACAATATAAAATATGAATCCGGAAAAAATGCAGCCGTACAAAGTTTGTTGCAAACACCGAAAATATTACGAACGATAAAAGCAGAAAATAAAGCCATAAAACAATTTATTGAACAAGCACAAATCGACTTAATTATTTCAGATAATCGTTATGGAGTTCGACATGAAAACATCAAAAGCATTTTTATTTGCCATCAAATTGCATTGCAAGCACCGAAACCATTTCAATGGATGAATGCGTTTTTCTTGAAATTACATTTACGACAAATTCAAAAATTTGATGAGCTTTGGATTCCTGATGTTGAAACAGAAAACAATCTTTCAGGAAAACTATCACATCAAATAAATTTTGGAATTACACATAAATATATCGGCATACAAAGTAGATTCTTAAATTATAATCCAACAGTTTCATTTATTGAAAATATAGATTTTGATGTGTTGGTTGTTTTATCCGGCGTGGAACCGCAACGCAGCTCGTTAGAAAAAAAATTGATTGAAAAATTTCAAGAAAGAAAAGAAAAAGTTTTGTTGATTCAAGGAAAAACGGCAACATTAACACAAACAAGCATCAGCAATATTACTATCATTTCTTATTTAGAAACAAACGATTTATTTGTTGCAATGAAAAAAGCAGATTGTATAATTTGTCGTTCGGGATATTCAACCGTGATGGATTTGGCTGCATTGGGAAAGAAAGCCATTTTTATTCCGGCAGAAGGACAAACCGAACAAGAATATTTAGCTGAAACATTAACAACAAAAGGGTTTTCCGTTATGTGCGAGTCAAATAATTTAGATTTAGAAACAGCAATGGAAAAAATAAAATTGTGTCGAGGTTTCGGAAAATTAAAAACTGACAATCAACGATTAGAAGATTTTTTAAAAAGAATTTAAATCAAGCACTACTTAAACAAAGGCAAGTGAATTAAATCCACGGATTCTTTGTAGAAGAGTTGGGTTGTTTTCTCAAAGCTTTCGGTATAATCTGAAACATAGAATGCACTTTTTCCTTTCTTTTCGTAATTGATTAAGCCGTTTTCTATCATAAAATGCTTGATTTGTGTAGCCACAATTTCGTTGGTTGCCAACACATCTACTTTTTTATTTTTGGCGAGATAATAATCTTCTATTTCTTTTTTAATTAACGGATAGTGTGTGCAAGCCAAAATCAACGTTTCGATGTCTTGTAATTCGGGTGCACTTAAATATTCTTCAATTATCACATTAGAAATCTGTCCATCAACGAAACCGGATTCTATCATCGGAGCCAATAAAGGCGTTGCTAACTGATGTACTTCAACTGATTTATCTTTACTATTAATTCTATTGAGATATGCATTAGAATTTATTGTGCCAAGTGTTCCAATTACGCCAACTTTCTTATATTTTTTACGGATGATTTCATCTACAACAGCATCAATAACATTAAAAACAATGGCTTTGTCGCCCGCCAAATTTTCCAACAAATCGAAGGCAACAGAAGATGCAGTATTACATGCAATCACAATTATTTTACATTCTTTAGACAACAAAAATGAGCCAATGGTTTTGGTGAAATATCGAATGGTATCTGCTGACTTATCGCCGTAAGGTAAATGAGCAGTATCGCCAAAATAAATAAGAGCTTCGTTAGGCAACTGCTGTAAAATGGCATTGGCTACAGTTAACCCGCCGATTCCGGAATCAAAAAGTCCAATTGGTGCTTGTGCTTTTGTGTTCATTCTATAAAGTTCAATAATCTTCGTATTAAAACAAAAAAAAGTTCGTCTTGAATAAACTCGACGAACTTCTTAAAATTATTTGGCAAACCTATTTATTTAGGTGCTTTAGGTGTTTCGGCTTTTGCAGGAGCCGGATCTTTCAAGTTTAAATATTTTTTTACTAATGGTAACACATTATCTGATTCTTCAGCAAAAAGTAATGAACCTGCACTGGAATCAAAAATATAAGCATATCCATTTGCTTTAGCCACTGCACCAATTGCATCATTCGCTTTTTTCAAAATTGGCTCGTATAATTTTTGTTGTTTCGCATCAATTTTATCTTGAGCTGTTTGTTGGAAATCGTTAATACGTTTTTCTAAATCTGCCAATTCTCTTCCTGTAACTTCCAATTCTGCATCAGACATTGTTTTGGAGTTAGCTTGTGCGGCAGTTGTTTTCTTTTGATATTCAACATACATTTGTTGAATTAATCCATCCAACTCGTTTGCATATTTTTGGATAGCTGTATCAGCCACTAAAGATTCCGGCATTAAATGAATAAGCTCAGAAGAGCTTAAATATCCAAATTTGTTTTGTGCGAAAGTGCTTGCTGTAAATGCAAAAACTAACATTAAGATTGTACTGATTTTTTTCATCGTTACTTGATTTGATTAATTATTAAATGGTTTGGTTTTAGATAATATTTTTTATTTAGTGTACGCAAATTACATACCAAGTTTTTTTAATACTTCTTCACTAATATCGTATTGTGGGTTAGTGAAGAGCATTGCAGAACTACCAGATGCTTTGTCGAAAACAAAATCATAACTTCTGGTTTGTGCAATTTTTTGAACTGCATCAAATACTTTGTCTTGTATGGGTTGAATTAGTTCTTGGCGTTTTTTAAATAAATCGCCTTCTAATCCAAATCTATTTTTTTGAAGTGTTTTCAATTCATCTTCTGCTTTTACAATTTCATTTTCACGTTGTGTTTTCAATTCTGCTGTCAATAAGAACTCTTCTGCTTGATATTTAGTGTACATATTCTTTAAGGCTTCGTTCTTTGTGTCAATTTCTTTCTGCCAAGCTGCTGCCTGATTGTCTAATTTTTGTTGTGCTGCTGTATATTCCGGCAATTTTTCCAAAACGTATTTCGTATCGACATAAGCAAAACGCTGAGCATTGGCAGAAAAAATTACTGCAATAAATACGACAAAAGATAAAATTAATTTTTTCATTTTATTCTATTTTATTCCGGTTCAAATCCTAAGATAAATGAAATATTTCCATTTTTTCCTATATAGTCAAAGAAACCGTTGTAGTTCTTAATTGGACTACCATTAGCACTATCAAAACGTATGCCATAGTCGATACCGATTAAGCCAAACATTGGCAATATGGCACGCACACCAATACCTACACTTTTCTTCAATTTAAATGGATTGTATTCTTTAAAAGAAGCATAGGTGTTCGCCGCTTCAAAGAAAACTAATCCATAAATAGTTGCTGATGGATTTAAAGAGAACGGATAACGCAACTCTAACAAGAATTTGTTATAAATCGGGTCACCACCTGAGTTAGAATAGTCGCTTTCATATCCACGATGCGCAATGATGTCTGTACCAAACAAAGTAACGTTTGAAGGAATACCATTGCCACCAACTTGGAATCGCTCAAATGGTGTAATACCAATTTTTTTGTTGTAAGTTCCTAAGAAACCAAACTTGGCTGCCGTTCTCAATACAAATTTAGATTTACCCAATTGCTGATACCAATCTACAGAGAATTTCCATTTATGATATTCGATGAGTTTATATTTTTCTGCTAATGTTTGTCCGTCATAATTCACACCTTTTTTAAATAAAGAATAAGGTGGCGTAAATTGCAAGGATACCTCTACTTTTGCTCCGCTGGTTGGGAAAACCGGTTGGTTGATAGAATTACGTTGCAATGAAATTTTAAAATTAAGGTTGCTAAACTTTCCGCTATCTAATGCTTGGTTGTTGACATAATAGCGCTGAGTAAAGTTATCTAATTTATATCCGTAATAATTAGCTGATGCTTGAACGATGAAGAAATCATCGGGTTTTTTGAGGCGCGTTCCTAATGAAACCGACAAGCCGTTGGTAATTTGTTTTCCAATAACTTTTCTACTAATTATATCTTGAATTCTAGAACGGAAGGCTGCAAATGTAAATGCATTTGGTTTTTTGCCACCCAACCAAGGTTCAGTAAACGAGAAATTATAGTTTTGATATTGTTTTCCGTTACTTTCAATTCTGATTGATAATTGTTGTCCATCGCCTGTAGGAAGTGGTGTCCAAGCTTTTTTCTTAAACATGTTTTTAACAGAGAAGTTATTAAACTTCAAGCCCAAGGTTCCAATTAGTCCACTTTCTTTTCCACCCCAACCGGCTGATAATTCTACTTGGTCGGCTGATTTTTCTTTTACTATATATTTGATATCAACCGTTCCATCTGCAGGATTTGGAATTGGAAGAACTTGCGTAGCTTGTGGATCAAAGAAACCTAAGTTGGCAATTTCACGTTGAGATCGAATTAACGCAGAGCGACTAAATTTATCGCCGGGATAAGTACGCAATTCTCTACGAATAACATGTTCATTGGTTTTGTCGTTGCCTTCAATAATCACGTTTCGAATAGTAGCTTGCGGACCTTCATTGATACGAATTTCTAAATCGATGGAATCATTTTCTACGGCAACTTCGACCGGATTAATGCTAAAGAATAAATAGCCATCATCGTAATACAACGAGCTAATATCGCCGCCATCCGGATCTTGTGAAATGCGTTTATTCAACAAATCGGCATTATATACATCTCCTTTTCTGATATTTAAAACTTTAGCTAAGGTTTCGCTGGAGAATTTGGCGTTGCCTTTGAAATCAATATTTCTAAAGTAATATTTGTTTCCTTCATCTAAATAAAGGTTTATGCTTACATTTCCATCCGGATCATCAATTACAGTATCTGCAAGAATTTTTGCATCTCTAAAACCATTGTTGTTGTAATAATTGATTAAGTTTTTCTTGTCTTCTTCAAATTTATCTTCATTAAATTTAGAGCCTTTGAATGTAATTCTAAATCGTTCTTGAAAGAAATCTTTTACGGAATTATAATTCAAATTAGCTAAGGTATAAAGTGCATCCTTTGTTTTTTGTTTTCTGCTTCTTCCGTCTTTTACTCTCAATTCCACTCTTGAGCGCTCGCGCGTGCCTTTCATAGCTTTGCGCATTTTGGCTAATTCGCCATATTCTCTTCCAATAAAATTGAGGTTATTAATTTTTACTTTATTGCCTCTATCTACATGTACAATTAGTGATGCACTATTAACCAAGCCTTCGTCGGTTTTATCTTGAATGTCTATAATTGGATGCAGGTAAGATTTTTCTTCATATTGGGCAGCAATAATATTTCGGACATTTACCTTCAACGCATCGGTTAATGGTTTTCCTTTTAACATTTCCAACTTTTTATTTAAGTCGTCTGCTTTACTCTTTTTTAATCCTTTAATAATAATTTCATTCAAACGTGGTCGTTCTTGCACATCAATACTTAAATAAACATTATCGCCAACAACCTTATCTGCATAAATTTGCACGTTCCCGAACAAACCTTGTTTCCATAAATTTTTGATACTTTTAGTCAAGTCATCGCCGGGAATAGTTACGGCATCGCCAATTTTTATGCCGGTTAATGAGCGAATAATATTTTTGTCTAAATATTCCGTTCCATTAATTTGCAAGTCTGCTACTTTAAATTTTTTAGGCTCTTTATAGTTGAATAAAATTTTTGAAATATCAGTAGAATTTGTTGGTAGAGAAACGGAATCTGAATCTGACTTTGCAGAAGCAAGTGTATCTGTTAATGTTAAAGACACCATTTTAGAGGCAATCGTATCTTGCGCATTTCCTTTTAGAGGCAACCAACATGCACACAGCAATAAATTAATTGTCAAAAGTTTTATAAATGTCTTCTTCATTACTGTTGTGATGTATTGTTTAATGATTCATTAATTTGTTCGCTAGTCATGCCAAATCTTCTTTCTCTATGTTGGTATTCAAATATGGCTTTATATAAGTCGTTTTTCTCAAATGCAGGCCAAAATTTTTCTGTAAAATATAACTCTGTGTATGCCATTTGCCACAACAGAAAATTACTGATGCGATGTTCGCCGCTGGTGCGTATCATCAATTCCGGATCGGGCATTTGTTGTGTATATAAATAATTGGAAAAATTAGTTTGGTTTATTTCTTCCAAGTTCATTTTTCCATCTTTATAAGCTTGAGCCATTTTTCTGGTGGCTTCGCAAATTTCTTCTCTCGAGCCATAACTTAACGCCAAGGTTAACGTCATTCGCGTATTGTTTTTCGTGGCTTCCATTACTTCTGCTAATGCTTTTTGATTAGAAGCCGGCAAGTTGTGTATATGTCCGATGACATTTAATCGAATATTGTTTTTCTGTAAGGTTTTAATTTCTTTTCCGATAGTTAGAAACAGCAATTCCATCAAAGCAGAAACTTCTGTTTTAGGTCTATTCCAATTTTCGGTAGAAAAAGCATATAAGGTTAAATATTTCACACCAATCTCTGCACAACCTTCTGTTACTTCTCGTACCGCTTTTACACCATTTTTATGTCCGAAGATTCGATGTTTTCCTTGCTCTTTTGCCCATCTACCATTGCCATCCATAATAATGGCGATATGCTGAGGCAATCGCGCAAGGTCAATTTTTGATTGGTATTCTATGTCGATTTTTTGTTCCACTAATTAAATACTTTCGGACATTTGATTGTGTTTATTGTATAAGTTACTCCAACGCCTAGAAAGAAAAATCTATCTTTATCTTTACTGGTGCCACGTTGTTTACCTTCAATTCCAATTTGAGCCACCGACTTATCTGCTAAAGCAGGACCAACATTTACACCATCCACGATATAGGTAACATCATCTTGAGCGGCATAATTTCCACTTACATCGTCGATATAATCGGTAAACGTAATGCGACTGCTTGCCTCCACGTTAAGTGCCCAATTTTGTGATAATCCGACTTTAATTCCTACACCATACGGAATAGCAAATGCATAATTATCATAGCCTCTGTTTCGAGTTGGATTATTGGCGGATTTTTGCCCTTCTGTTCCAATCGATTCTAAGATATATTTATCGCCGTTGAGTTTGGTATAGGGTTTATAATAAAACAAACTCGCTCCCATAAACACGTAAGGTGTCCATTTTTTTACATCATTACTGGCGCCTCTGGGTTTGGTTAATGAATATCTAAAGAAATTGATTTCATACGTTGCAGCCACTTCCACCAATTGCGATTTAAAATCCAAATTACGTGCTTGCAAATATGGATAATTCTTTATTCGTCTATCAGCGCCATCTAAGAATCCATAATTTACTTGCGCGCGCACCGCCATTCTATCATTCAAATTATAGCGATATAATATTCCCGTTGCCCATCTTGCATCTTTGAAAGAAAATGTCGGATTTAAGTCGCCTAAATACACACAAGTTCCCAACCAAGCACCAAATTCATTTTCTTGAGCATAAATAGTTTTAGTGCCAAAAAATATGGCAAAAAATAAACAAACTATTTTCAGGCTCTTGTTCAAAGAGGAGATTTTAAAAGAGGAACAAAGATAAAGATTTAGAAACAAAATAGTTACTTGCGCTCTTGTTATAAGATTTTATTAATGAGTTATTTGTAAAATTTCACATTTTTTAAGTCAAAACTAAGAACCAAACACATTTTTGAAATAAGCTAAGGTTAATGGCAAGCCTTGGTCGAATGAATATTGAGGTTGATAACCTAATAATTGTTTGGCTTTAGAAATATCGGCTAAAGAATCTCTGATATCGCCGGCACGAGGTTCTCTGTACTTGGCTTTAATCTCTTTATTTAAACTTTTTGCAATAGAATCAAACATTTGGTTGATGCTGAAACGCTCGCCAAAGGCCACATTGTATGCTAGGTTAAATGCTGCAGGATTTTCTGTTGTCAACCCTAAAATATTAGCTTGCACTGCATTATGTACAAACGTAAAATCGCGTGTTTGCTCGCCATCTCCATTTATAAAAGGAGCTTCGTCAGCCAATAAAGCTTTAATAAACAATGGCATTACGGCGGCATATTCGCCATACGGATCTTGTTTAGGTCCGAAAACATTGAAATAGCGCAAGCCAATTAATTGCAATGGATAACAACGCGAAAAAACAGAAGCATAAACTTCGTTAGTATATTTTGTTACTGCATACGGCGACAAAGGATTGCCGATTTTTTCTTCTTTCTTGGGAAGATTAGGTTCATCGCCATAAACAGATGATGAAGATGCGTAAACAAAACGAGCAATGCCGGCATTTTTTGCGGCAGTAAGCATATTTACAAATCCTCCGATATTGACATCGTTCGTAGTTATTGGATCTTTAATAGAACGTGGCACAGAACCGATTGCTGCTTGATGGCAAACGGCATTTATTTCTTTTACAGCTTTAGCGCAATCATCTGTTGAGCGCAAATCGCCTTCAAAAAATTCAAAATTCGGATGATTTTGAAATTCTTTTAGGTTGTCTATATTTCCGGTTGCCAAGTTGTCAAATACACGCACTTTTGCGCCATGTTGCAATAAATATTCTGTGATATTAGAACCGATAAATCCGGCGCCACCGGTAACTAAAAATCGTTTATTTTCTATTGGAGTTTGATGTAGTGCTTGTTGATATAAAGTCATGGGTGGTACAAAATTAACGAATTAATTGGAGTTTTCCTTTTGCAAAAAATGTAGCATGTAACTTTCCTTGATGTATGCTAATATTATCTAATTCAAAAGATTCTAAAGTTCCTTTTAACCAATTATTGCCGGAATTATTGAGTTGTTCTTCAGCTTCTTTTTGTGCATTTTGTAAATCTTCCTGAAAATTATATTGAAAATACTGATTCACATTTTCCAATATTTGTTGATGATAGAAATAGTCTATCATTTTTAAGGTTTTACTTTTTGTTTCTAATGTATAATCTAATTTTCTTGTTTTGATAACAAATCTTGGTTGATGATATTGGATATTTCCTGTAAATACGGCAACACCTTTTTTAGATTGGCGTAAAAACCATCGATTCGCTTCTAAATTGAAATTCATTCTTAATGTTATTGCAGAAGTGGTTGTTTCCCATCGGATATTTTCTATTATAATCGCATATTTATTTTCTTCAATATCTATTTTTTGTTGAGCAAAATGATGATTAAAGAATTTAGAAATTTCTTCATCTGTTGCCATTGCTTTGATATTAAGTTTGAAATTATACGAATAGGCATCTTTAATACTATCAGATAATTTAGAAGTAAGCAAATGTATTGTTCTGTCTATTCTTCGTTGTACAATATTTTCGAGTTTACTATCAATTGATAATTTTACTAAAGCCGTGTCAATTTCTATTTCCGTTTCTTCTTTGTATAAGTCGATAGGTTTTAAGGTAATCAACTGTACTAAACGTCCTTCAGAAAATAAATAGTGTCGAAACTGATTCCAATAACCAGAAAAAAAATTACCATTTAAAATGCGACCAAAGATTGCCATATAAGGCATCAAAGATACGAACAAGAATGATAGTGAAAAAGGCTACTACAAACCTAATTTAGAAAGATAAAATTCTAACTGACCTTCTTCTAAAGGTGTTTCAAAAAATGCTTTTACATTTTTTTTATTATTGATAACCATAGTTGCCGGAATACTGCCTTGCCAACGTGTATCAATTTGTGGCAACCACGCATAATCAGAATTGGCATTTAATAAAAAAACAGGCGCTTTGATGTTTAATTTATCTACTTTTTTTTGCAAGAATTTGAGTGCTGCTATTTTATCTAAACTTACCAAAATAAGTTTATTCTTAGTGTTGTTATTCTTTGAATAAAAAGTATTTAATACCGGAATTTCTTGGATACATGGCGCACACCAAGTAGCAAAAAAATTGATGATATAGGTGGTGTCATTGTCAACTGTGTATATTTTTTTCAGCGATTCAATATTGACCGTTTGAATTGGATTTTGCGCATGTATTAACAAACATCCTAAATAAAAAGCTACAAAAAATCCGGCAATTTTTTTCATCATAGAACAAAATTACAAAATGCTTGCCAAATAAATTTATTCGGTATTTTTGTGCCATGCGTGGCGATAGCGTTCCGGAACCAACACTAAATAATTTCAGTACAAGCAAATCAATTAGTGCAGAAAATTGGCTGATTTATTTTGGTTTATCATTTATTTGGGGGTTTTCATTTTACTTTATAAAAATGGGTTTGACCTTTTTCACTTCTTTAGAAGTTGCAGCCTTTAGAATGTCAATCGCTTTGCTTGCTTTTCTACCATTTTTATTTAAATATCGAAAGCGATTAAAAATTAAGAAACAAAAAGTAAAATGGATTCCTGTTTTAGGTTTTTTGGGTAATTTAATTCCTGCTGTGATGTTCAGCATTGCTGCCAAAAGAATCGACAGTGCGTTATTAGGTATTCTAAATGCGACCACACCTTTATTTGCTTTAGGTATTGGCAGTTTGCTCTTTGGTGTTCTGCTTACCGGCAATAAAATTATTGGTGTAATTTTAGGTTTTATTGGCTCGATGCTGATTATTTTATCAACACAATCCGTAACTTCTTTAAATCTTTACATTTTATTGCCTTTAGTCGCCACGATGAGTTATGGCATGAATGCCAATATTTTTAAAGTGTATTTTCAGGATGATGACCCGTTGGTAATAGCCTTGTTACAATACGCATTTGTTGGTATTATTACATTTTCATTTTTACTATTTAATGGCACTTTTCAAAAGATTACACTACAACCTGATCTCGCTTGGCAGGCTTTAAAATATTTATTGTTATTAGGTGTTTTAGGAACTGCGGTTGCTCAAATCTATTTCAATATATTAACTCAAAAAACATCGGCATTATTTGCCACGATGACCACTTTTACTATACCAATTGTTGCTGTGATTATCGGCATTGTTATTGGCGAGCAATTAACATTATCTCATTTTGTTGGCTTAACAATTATACTTGTTGGTGTGTATGTTGGCTCACGGAAGTAGGTTTTTCCGAAGCACCAAAAGTTGGACAACCACATTTTTTTGCTTTATACGCTGCGCAAGATGGCAACAACAAAATGACAAATAACAACAGTAATATTTTGTATTTTAGTCTTTTCATATCTACACAAATATCTAAAATAAATAGGAAAAATGGCATTAATAATTCCTTGTAATGATGTAACGCCAATTATCGGCGAAAATTGTTTTCTTGCTCCAAACGCCACTATTGTTGGTGATGTTGTAATGGGCAATGATTGTAGTGTTTGGTTTAATGCCGTTGTGCGCGGCGATGTCAATTCTATAAAAATGGGCAATAAAGTCAACATACAAGATGGTGCCGTTTTACATTGCACATATCAAAAAACGAAAGTCAATATTGGTGATAATGTTTCTATCGGACACAATGCATTAGTACATGGCTGCACTATTGAAGATAATGTGTTGATTGGTATGGGCGCCATCGTGATGGACAATTGTTACATAGAAAAGAATGCATTAATTGCTGCCGGTGCGGTAGTGCTGGAAAATACGCGTGTAGAAGCCGGAAGTATTTATGCAGGCGTTCCTGCCAAAAAAGTAAAACAATTAGATGAGGCTACTTTTAAAGATCAAAATGAACGCATTGCCAATAATTATGTGAAATATGCAAGCTGGTTTAAAAAGTGAAATTACCAATAACTTCCACCTTCAACAATTTTATAATCTTTCGGTGTTTCGTGTGGTAATGGACGCACCCAATGTTCGTTATAAAGTTTATTAATTTCAGGAATATTATCCCAACGGTTTCCTTTTATTCCAAGCATTAATTGTGTAGCACCGCCCATGTGAACAGCTTGTTTGCCTATGCTTTTTACAAATGCAGCCAAAGGTAAACCATAAGCACCGGCTCCAATAATAGCAATATCAAAATCTGCTTTAGAGATTTGTTCTTTCATATATTCAAGCGCATCAAACCAAGTATTAAAAGTGGATTTACAATTTGCATTGGATTGTACTGCTTTTATTGTACGAAGTTCAAATTCAGGCAAAACATTTTTATTATCAAATAATTTTTCTCGTTTTTTAAATTGGTTTTCTATACTTTCTTGGAAAGGATGAACAAATAAAATTTTCTTGTTTTTTAATGTGCTACTCCAAGGATTTTTATAGAAATATGGCTCAATACTTTCTAATGGAACTAATTTGGAAGTAGGGCAGTATTCTTTTACAATTACATCTTCATAATAATTATACCAAATGCCCAATATGTCTATTGATGGAATAATTTTAAGATATAATTCAACAAATTTTTCTACATTATTTTCAGAAATTGGAAAGAAACCTGCATTAAACTCTAATTCATATTTTACTTCTTGTCGCCATCTATTAGATTCTCCACGAATTTTTTTCATTAAATATTGTATTGGAGATGCTTGTTGAAATGTTTTTATTTCAAAATAGTTGCATATAGTTGCAGTTTCAACTGCTCCTAACCTACAAATTAGTATTGGTTCTTGTTTGGATAAGCAATCAGCAATTTTATTGTTTCCGGATTCTTTATCTAAAATTGGAATATCAAAATAATCTCTTATTTTATTTTCTCTATAACTTCCAAAAATGCTTTGGTATCCTTTTCTTGCTGCTCGTATAAAAAAAGAATCAGCCATTGAAAATCATTTTCCAAGTTCTTTTTTGAAATATTCTAAAGTGATTTTCAATCCTTCTGAACGTTCCACTTTTGGTTCCCAACCTAAAATTTCTTTCGCTTTGGTAATATCCGGACGGCGTTGTTTCGGGTCGTCGGTTGGCAATGGATGATAAGTAATTTTTGAATTTGTATCGATTAGTTTTAAAATCTCTTCGGCAAACTGCAACAAGGTAATTTCCTGCGGATTTCCAATGTTTACAGGCAAATGATAATCACTCAACAACAATCTATAAATGCCTTCTATCAAATCGGAAACATAGCAGAAAGAACGCGTTTGCGAACCATCTCCAAAAATGGTTAAATCTTCTCCATTCAATGCTTGACTCATAAATGCCGGCAACGCACGTCCATCATCTAAACGCATTCTTGGTCCATACGTATTAAAAATGCGCACAATTCTGGTTTCTACTCCATGGAAATTGTGGTATGCCATGGTTATTGCCTCTTGGAAACGTTTGGCTTCATCATACACACCACGCGGACCAACTGGATTGACATTTCCCCAATATTCTTCCGGTTGCGGATGAACGTTTGGATCGCCGTAAACTTCTGAAGTAGAAGCAATCAACATGCGTGCTTTTTTCTCTTTTGCCAAACCCAATAAATTGTGTGTACCTAACGAACCAACTTTTAAAGTTTGGATAGGCATTTTTAAATAATCTATTGGCGAAGCAGGTGAAGCAAAATGCAAGATATAATCTAACTTACCGGGAACATGCACAAAGCGGCTTACATCGTGATGGTAATATTCAAAATCTTTAGATGGAAATAAATGTTCAATATTTTTAATGTTTCCAGTAATCAAATTATCCATTCCGATAACATGATAACCTTCTGCTAAAAATCTATCGCATAAATGAGAACCTAAAAATCCGGCTGCTCCGGTAATTAAAACGCGTTTTTTATCTTGAGCCATTTCTAATTAAACTTGAAATTATTTATTTGTAATTGTTTTTCTGCCGATGCTGTTGTAATAAAATCCTTCTTTTTCCATCACTTCTAAATCGTATAAATTTCTACCATCAAAAATAGTTGGTGATTTTAAAGATGTTTTTACTCTTGCAAAATCCGGCGTTCTAAATTCTGTCCACTCCGTAAGAATTGCCAAGAAATCAGCACCTTCTATTGCATTATAATAAGAATCTACAAAATGTAATTTTGATTTTTGTTGCTCCGGTAAATTGGCAAAATGCTGTTGTACATTTGGCATAGCTTCTGGATCGTAGGCAACAATCTCTGCACCTGCATTTAATAAATCTTCAATAATATACAATGCCGGCGCTTCTCTTATATCATCGGTATTCGGTTTGAATGCTAAGCCCCAAATTGCAATTTTCTTGCCGGACAAATCGTTGCCATAGTAATTGAAAATCTTTTCCACTAAAACGTGTTTCTGAATCTCATTGACTTTCATCACGGCTTTCAAAATTTTGAAATCGTAATTATTTTCTTCGGCTGTTTTTGCCAATGCTTGGACATCTTTCGGGAAACAACTTCCGCCATAGCCAATTCCCGGAAATAAGAATCGTTTGCCTATGCGATTATCCGTACCCATTCCTTGACGAACTGTCTCCACATCTGCTCCTGTTTTTTCACAAAGATTCGCCAATTCGTTCATAAAGGAAATACGTGCTGCCAAATAAGAGTTAGCTGCATATTTTGTCATTTCAGATGAACGTTCATCCATAAAAATGATTGGATTTCCTTGGCGCACAAACGGACGATAAAGCTCTTCCATTAATTTGCGCGCGCGCTCAGAACGTGTACCGACAACCACTCTATCCGGTTTCATAAAATCATCTACAGCAACACCTTCTCTTAAAAACTCCGGATTAGAAACCACATCAAATTCGACGGTTGCGTTTTTGGCAATGGCTGCTCGTGTTTTTTCTGCTGTGCCTACCGGAACTGTACTTTTATTAATAATGACTTTATAATCTTTCATTATTTTCCCGAGTTCATCAGCCACACCGAGTACATATTTTAAGTCGGCCGCACCATCTTCTCCCGGAGGAGTTGGAAGCGCTAAAAATATTAATGTTGCATCTTTAATTGCATCTTCTAAATTGGTGGTAAACTGTAATCTGTTTTCTTTTATATTTCTTTGAAATAAGACTTCTAAACCAGGTTCGAAAATAGGAATTTTTCCTGCTTTCATATTCGCCACTTTTTGTGCATCAATATCAACACAAATCACATTATTTCCTGTTTCTGCTAAACAAGTTCCGGACACTAAACCTACATAACCGGTGCCAACTACCGCTATATTCATATTATCGCTTTAATTTAATACAATAAAGATTGAAAAAATTTTGAGTGCAAAGATACAAAAATGCTGTTACTTTTTCTGCTTTTCTAGTTTCTTGGTACTATCTGCCAAAATAAAGAATGCCAACAAATAAAACGGCATAAATGGAATTTTATATCGAGCCAAAGCTCCAAAATTGAAGCTGGTGAAACCGACTGCAAATGCAAAAATGATAGAAAAGATTAAACAAAATTGGACTTCCGGATTATCTGATATTTGTTTTAATGTACCTATAAAACCTGCTTTAAAAATTTGACGAACGGTAATGGCAAAAAATATGAAACCTTCTAATGCCGAAAGCAACAAAATGGGTTTATCCGACTCCCAAAAATATGGGCGGAACAAGGAAACGTTAACTGCAGCAGGAAATACTTTAATCATTCCCATTAAGGAGAAGTCAATATCTCCTAAAGTATAAAATGACGTACTTCCGGACATTTGCGAAGATGTTATCAGCCAATTCTGAGTATCTTGAGCTGTTCGCATCATTTGGTCGAAAGAATAGCGTTCTGCAACTTTTCCCATTTGGGTTAATATCAGGACACTTAACCCACCTCCAACGACCATCATTATTGGTCCGATGATTGTTTTAATAAATGGACTTTTAATAGTATATCTATATCTTGAAAAAACCCAAAGTGCAACGGCCGGAGCAAATGCTAATATGATATATACTTTTATTTGCATGATAGAATATACAGAAACAATTACAATAAAAATATTTTTACCAACATTCCTTTTCTTTAGAAATGCTTCGTAAACAGCATTTGTAAATATCCCGACAAATCCCATACATACCGGGTCTTTTAATTGACCTCCGCCCCAAAAACATACGGAAGGAATAAACAAACAAGCAATTGCAATTTCCCGATGTAGTTGTGGATACATATCGACAAAGGTTACATAAAGTTTCCAACCTCCAATCATGCAGAATGAGGCATACATAAAACACAAGGTTACATAAGACGACATACACAAATAACTCAAGAAGAAGCTGATTAAAATAACTATCCGAGAGCTATCATCTGTTAAATAACTTCCTTGTGCTAACATATAACTATCCATGACATAATGCGCATCAAAACTATTAGGACGAAAAAGCATATTATAGGTGCCTGTCGGATCTATTAATAAATAGTCCTTTAGTTGCATTACATTGCATAAATAAGCAAATGTATCTCCTCCACCGTAGTAGAAAATAAAAATCAACATAAAAGCAATACTACTCGCTGCTTTTACTTTAAATGCATACATTAAATAAGTATGGTGAATTGTTCCCTTATAATATTTCTCAGCAACATTTTTTACAACGGAATACCAAAGATACAAATACAATGGCCCGAATATAAAATCGTTTAAGAACAAAAACTGGTTATTAAAAACGTCTTCTGTATTAGTAATTAAACCGAAAAGGTACATCTATTTATTTTCTGTATTTTTCTAAGATAGTAATCTGTAAGAACAAATGTACTATGTTTTATTGAGTATCTTTTGTGTTTTAGATGTTTAGATTTTCTATTAAAAATTTTTACCCAACTCTGCATAGATTGCCATTAGCTTGTTATATGCGTTTGTATGTTGAAGTTTTTTTATTTGTTGTTGACAATCCATTACACATTGTTGGCGAAATTCTTCTGAAGTAAAAAGCAATTCTATTTTATCTGCCATTTCTTGAATATCGTCCGGATTAAAAATATATTTTTCATTTCCTATAGTTTCAGGAAGTGATGTAACATTGGAACAAATAACCGGAATTTGCATCATTATACTTTCCATTAATGGAAAACTGCCGGCTTCATATTTTGTTGGCACCACTACACCAACTGCATTTTGATAAAGCGAAAATAAATTTTCATCATCAACAATTCCGACAAACGAAACATTATTATCTAATCTATTTTCGACAATAAATAGATGTAATGTTTGTGTGTAATATTCAGTTGTCTTTCCGGTGCAAATTAATTTGACATTTATATTTTTTGTTTCACGTAAATGTAGAATAGCTTTTAGTAAATTGAGATGATTTTTATGTTGCCAGGTTACAGCCGGATACAAGAGATATGGTTCTTTAACTGTTTTTTTATACTCTTCTTTATTCAATAAAAATTTATCAAACCAAAGGTGTTGCATATTCAACAATACAACATCAATTTTTTCTTGTTGCTGTTGAAAGAAACGAACAATATCGTTTTTTATATGCTGATAACTAACAATAATATGATTGGCATTTGTTATGTATTTAAAATTGTTCACAGCACGTTTGGTACGTTCTTCTGCAGAGAAATATTCCGGGAAATATAACTCTTGAACATCGTGAATAGTTGTTATAGTTGGCACATTTAATTTTTCCCATCTGATGTATGGAAAATGAACCACGTCAATCGCATATTTTCCTATGACTTTATCCAAACTATTTGCTGTAGTGATGTTGAGTTGAATGTTTATTTTCTGAAATACTTTTGAGATGCCTTTTTGAATTTTTTCTTTCCAAGATAATAAAGTAGAATTAGCTCCAGACTCGTGTTCCGGAATGCATTTAATATTCTTAAATCGCTTTTCATAATCGAGGAAATAAGCAGTGTTATCTCTCAATAATAAATAATATCGATTCTCATCCTCGGAGCTTCCTAATATTTCTAAAAGACAATTTATATATTGAAAAATGCCTCCACTTCGTGGGTCTTTATCCGGAATAAAAAACAAGATATTCATATTTCTATTTGTTTTTCCATAAAATACGATTTCTGATTTTCTGATATCATTTTAAAGCCAAATTTCTCGTATAATTTTATGGCGATGGCATTGTCTTTATCAACAGACAATCTAATTTTTTCTACGTATAATTGCTTAGCATTTTCAATCAATGCCTGCATTATTTTATTTCCTAATCCTTTTCCTTTTTGATTTTCTGCCACAGCAATTCCAAGCCAAACAATATCATCTTCTTTATCTAAATGTCCATAAGCTATAGGTTCATCATCTTCAACATACAATAGCGTTATTACATGTTGCTGAAGAATATCCAAACTTCTTGACTCAAAATAGCGAAACGAATGCTTGGAATTTCCCATTTTTTGTAGAAATAATTCCAGTAAATGTTGATTTTGTGGATGGAGCTGAACTATAGAATTTTTCATGCATTAAAATATTGGACAATCTGTTTGCAGATAAATGCTATATCTTCTTCTTTTAAATCTGGATAACTTGGTAAGTTGATGCCTCGCCAACCTAAATTTTCTGCTACCGGAAACATTTGATAATGCTGTGTGTACATCGGCATGGTGTGTACCGGATAAAACAATGGTCGTGTTTCGATGCCATTTGCTTTTAAAAATTCGCGCAATGGCTCTCTATCTTTTACATTGTTGACCAAAACAGAACACATCCAATAAGAATGAAAGGTGTTGGTTTGTTGTTCGTGAAACGTAACAGGAATATCTTTTAAATAGTGTTTATACCATTTTGCCAATTGCTGTTTTTTTTCTAACAATTCATCAAATCTTTCCAATTGAGCTAAGCCGATAGCCGCACAAATATTCGTCATCCTATAATTGTAACCTACTACATCGTGCCAATATTCGCGATGCTTTGCTAAGCCTTGACCTTTATAATGTACCAACCTATCGTAAAGTGTTTCGTTGTTGGTTACTACCATGCCACCTTCGCCGGTTGTGATAGTTTTATTTCCGAAAAAGCTAAATGTTGCAATGTCGCTAAAAGTGCCAACATGCTGATTATTGTATTTGGTGCCGAGCGCTTCTGCGCAATCTTCAATTACATAAAGTTGATGTTCATTAGCAATTTGTGTTATTGCTTTCATATCACATGCTTGACCGTAAAGATGCACGCATAAAATGGCTTTTGTCTTAGCTGTAATTTTTCTCTTCACATCTTCCGGATCCATTTGCCAAGTATCAGCATTTGCATCCACAAAAACAGGTTTTGCACCGGCATATACAATACAATTTACTGAAGCAATGTAAGTAAGTGTTGGCACGATAACCTCGTCGCCTTCGCCTATTCCTAATGCTACTAAAGATAAATGTAAGGCAACCGTTCCATTGCAAACAGAAGCAGCATACTCAACGCCAATTTTCTGCGCAAATGCCGACTCAAATTTATTGATATAGCTTCCTTTGGAAGAAATCCATGTAGAGTCCAAGCAATCTAAAACATATTTTTTTTCGTTGCCAGAAAGGTTGGGTTGATATACCGGATATTTAAAGTTCATTGTAGTTTTTTTAGAATCTGCTCTTCGTCAGATGAAATTAATGATTTCCTTTTTATAGGTTTATCTTCAAAGATACGAATCAATTTTTGCCCAATTCTCACGAAGATATTTTTTATCGATTTTTTTTGTTGGAATGGATGAGGAATTTCTTTTTTTGAGAACACATGTATATGTGTGCCATTCGTATAAAAATATACACCAAATTGTTGTGCTAATTCTTCTAAAGATTGCTTGCTGTATAAGGCAATATGTTGCCCACCAAGCGGAGCAAAATACCACCAATCATTGATAGATTTAAATTGAATATTAGGCTGTAGTTCTGTAGAAAAAATAAGCATATCGCTGTGTTGCAACATTGTTTTTATGTCTTCTTTTGGTTGTTCTAAGTGCTCAAACACTTCAAAAGCTGTTATAGCTTCGAAATATTGGTTTTGTAAATCTTCTATTTGAAAGTGTTGGGCAAATTTATTTTCGCAATATTTATCGTACAAATAAAAATCATAACCTTCATCGCGCATCAAGCGAACAAAAACGCCCATGCCACCGCCGTAATCCAAGAATTTTGAGTCGGAATTAATTCTGCTTCTTTGGAATATCTCGACAACTTGTGGTACTAATTTATTATTTCGTCTTAATAAGCCAATGTCTTGCTCTCCGATTGCTGAGCTATATGCTTCAGCCAACCAATAAGGTTTTTCTGTTTGAATAAATTGACAATGTGTACATTGGTAATATTGGACAATATGCTTGTTTAAAATTTTACCTTGAAAAAGTTTTTCGGTTTTATTATTACATATTTTACAAGCTGTTTCGTCCATTTTATTTCAATATTTATTGAATCTACAAAAATTGTTTAGTCGAATTTTATAAATACAACTATTTAATCATTTTCAAGAAAAAATTGAAGCTATAAAATTAAGGGTTGTAAAAAAAATTACTGCACAATTTTTTGTCGAATTTTATGAATAATCATCCTCAATTTAGTAGAAAAAGAAGGAGTAGCTTTAGGTGGCTGAATACTTTTAAAATAATTGCTAATCTTCTCTCTTAAATCATTATTTTCTACAGTTGGAATCTTTTTAATTTCAACAAAGTCTGTAACCGGTGAATGAAACAAATCTTCATTACCACAATTTTCGCCGGTTCCATCAAATCCAATATTTTTTATTAGTGAAATTGAAGGAAACAAGTTTAATCCATCGGCATTAAACCATGAAGCATACCAACGAATTCCCCAAGTATAAATTTTTCCATTTTTATTATCTATCAACTGTTGAAAATGGCTGGATGCTCCATTTATCTCAAATATATATTGTTCATTATTTCCATTAATTTTTGAAATATGATAATCAATATCGTGATTATACTTATCCCAAGCACGTTTCCATGTTGCCCAACCCCAACCGGCGGCTATTCTTGAAAAAAAAGTAGTTTCTTTTAAGTCATGTTCTTGTATTGGATATAGATAGCCACTAATATTCATTACTTTTTCATCGTCTTTATATAACTCTAAGGCTTCATTCATAAATTTTAGAAATCCAATGCTGGGCATCGTATCATCTTCTAAAACAATAATTCTACCATGTTTATTGATTACGTCTGTAATGCCATCAATTATTGAATTAGCTAAGCCTTTATTTGTTGCTTGTTCTATTATGTGTACTTCTTTTGTCCACTTTTCTTGTCGGATAATGCACCTAGTTTCCTCTATTTTCTGTTTTGTATTTTCATCAGCATTTAGTTTTGCTCCATCCGAAAAGATATATAACGTAGATTGGTCTGCCCAAACATTTTTTTGGAGTGCTTGCAATACTTTTAATGTGTGTTGTGGGCGATTATAGCAAAATAATACAATAGGAGCCAATTCCATGCGAACAAAAATAAGCTTAATAATTCAATTTGGACATCTAAATACTTATCTTTGTGGCTTGCATGCAACAAGAAAATTGGACAAGTGTTATTGAAAGTCGATCTTCTATTTCTTTTTATACCTTAAAAGAAGTTTGGCAATATAGAGACCTCTTATGGATGTTTGTAAAACGAGATATGGTAACCAACTACAAGCAAACCATATTGGGTCCATTGTGGTTTTTTATTCAACCTGCCCTTACAACAGCTTTGTTTGTATTTATCAATAAAGCGGCAAAAACAACTACCAACGGCATTCATCCGATTTTGTTTTATCTTATTGGCGTTACCGCTTGGAGTTATTTTGCCGAATGTTTGACTAAAACCTCTACTACATTTAAAGACAATGCCTATATTTTCGGGAAAGTGTATTTTCCGCGTTTAATTTTGCCTTTGTCGATTATTGTTTCCGGTTTGCTCAAATTTTTTATACAATTTTCTTTATTCTTAGCCACTTTGATTTCCTTCTTAATTATAGGAAATACGGAAGTTCATATTCAACCTACTATACTTTTAATTCCTGTTTTAATTTTTATTATGGCAGGCTTGGGTTTAGGCGGCGGAATGATTATCACTTCGCTTACGACCAAATATCGAGATTTGGCATTGCTCATTCAATTTGGCGTTCAATTGTTGATGTATGGCACTTTGGCTGTTCCGTTAAACAGCATTAAAGACCCAATCTTATATAAGATAATGCTGAGTAATCCGATGATTCCAATTATTAATACATTTAGACAAGCATTTTTTAATGATACAATATTTAGTTTATCTAACTTATTGTATAGTTGTTTAGTAATGGTAATTTTATTGTTAATTGGATTTTATACTTTTTCAAAAACCGAAAAAACATTTACTGATACGGTATAGAGATGGCAGATACGATTATTAAAGTTGAGGATTTAAGCAAGCAATATCGCTTGGGAGAAATTGGTACCGGCTCACTTAGCCACGATTTAAATCGTTGGTGGTATAAAATTCGAGGCAAAGAAGATCCTTATTTAAAAATTGGTGAAACCAACGACCGAACACAAAAAGGCAATTCCGATTATGTTTGGGCGCTTCGAGATATCAATTTCGAAATCAAAAGAGGAGAAACTTGGGGTGTAATTGGAAAAAACGGCGCCGGTAAATCTACTTTATTAAAATTATTATCCAAAATAACAGCACCAAGCACCGGCTTAATAAAAATAAATGGAAAAATGGCTTCTTTGTTGGAAGTTGGTACTGGCTTTCACGGCGAACTTACCGGACGCGAAAACATTTTTTTGAATGGTGCTATTTTAGGTATGAAGCGCAAAGAAATCGCCTCTAAATTAGATGAAATTATTGCTTTTGCCGGTGTAGAAAAATATATTGACACACCAGTAAAACGCTATTCTTCCGGTATGTATGTGAGGTTGGCATTTGCTGTTGCCGCACATCTCGACACCGATATTCTTATTTTAGATGAAGTATTGGCGGTTGGCGATGCAAGTTTCCAGCGTAAATGCTTGGGCAAGATGAATGATGCCGCCACGAATCACGGAAAAACGGTGTTGTTTGTCAGCCATAATTTATCGCAAGTACAAGGTTTATGTAAATATGGAATGTTGTTGGAAAATGGCGTTTTGAAAACAACCGGAAATATTAATAAAGTAGTTGGCGAATATGTTTTGGGAAACCAACAATCCACGCATATAGATGTTTCGCAAATTCCACGCGTCGGACCAAAATCTACTGACTTTTTTATTCGTAAATTAACATTCTTATCAGACGTTTCTAATATCTATGAAAACGAAGAAATAGAATTCGAGATAGAATTTGATTGTACTGCATCTATACAAGAATTAGTGCTTGGGTTTTCTATTAAAGACACCTTAGATGCAGCACTTATAGAATGTCGTTCTACATCCAGTATTCCAACCATAAATATCCAAAAACCGGGCACTTATACTATCACCACAAAATTAAATCCGAAATTAGCAGCCGGAATTTATGTTTTAAATATTGGCGCCAGATGTTTGAATGGTCCGTTAGAATATGTACCTTCCGTTACCAACTTAGAAATATTACCCAACAATAAAGAAGAAATTGAAGAATGGAATAAACCTTCAGCCGGCATCATGTTAATGCCTTCCATTTGGACTTTAAAATAAACTAAAAAGTATGTTATCCAATTCAAGATTTGCAAAATTTGAAGAAATATTTTCGGACGAATATGCAGCCGTCAACAAAGAACTAATAGAAATTCAAAAAAAATATCAACTGCAAGACCACGAAGCAATCAACATAAGTCGATTTTCTTGGGCTGATAGAATTACTGACAAGCCGATGTATTATGCTGCGCGCATGTGGGAATTTCCATATGCTATTATCGAAGCCGATTTACAACAAGGAATGAAAGTTGCCGATGTTGGTTGTGGTAATACACCATTCACTGCATTGCTGGCAGAACGCGTTGGCGCAAAAAATGTAACCGGCTACGACCCAGATTATATTCAAGATGATTCTATTGAAGGTCATTCGCATTTCGGGGCACGTAAATCGTATATTGATGCGTTAGGAATAAATTTCTTTAATGATGGCATGACGAAGATGACGGCGGCTGACAATACATTCGACCGCGTTTTTTGTATCAGTGTTTTAGAACATATAGAAGATATTCAAGTAAAACAACAAGGATTAAAAGAGATGGCGAGGATTCTAAAACCAGGTGGCAAATTAATTCTCACATTTGACGTTGCCTTAAAAATGCCTTTAAACGATATTTTACAAAACATACAATTTACAGGTTTAATTCCAAGTGGAACCATTGATTTTCATTGGACAGAAAAAAGGTTTGTAAACTATGGCAATGGAAATTCTGTTGATGTATTTGGTTTAATATTAGAGAAACCAAATTATGACATCGATTATGATTACGAAGGCAAAACAAAAATTCCGGCTTACAAAGCCACTGAACTCAGCCAGCGCCATGCAGAGCATTATGCTGTTTCATATAATCAAGCATTGGCAGCACGCGATTTAAAAAGACCTTTTGGTGCGCTACGCGTTTTCGTAAAATCATTACTTGGCAAATACAACTAATTTTTTAGATTGAAAACAATTGCATTAATAGATTACGCTACTGGTGGACATCGTGATGCGTTTATGTGTTTGTTTGCAAAAGCTTGCTTAGATATCAATGTAAAAGTAGTTTGTATTTATCCTAAATCAACAAATATAAAAGAATGGATAAATCAACATGCGCCAGAGAATTCTTCAAATATTATTTATGTTGATTATCCTTTAATATTTCGACAAATTAATGGATTTGGCAAATTTAATCATGCTGCAAGTGTGCTTAAATTTTTGAAACAAAACGCCGATTTCTTAAAAAAGGTAGAACAAAAACTTTCTTTAAATTTTGACTTAGTTTATTTTAACTGGGTGGATGTATTTATGTCTAATTATCTATCTTCATTTTTGATAGATAAGATTTTCCCTTATAAATGGTCAGGATTATATTTTCATCCGACTGTATTTAGAGTCAATGAAAAATTCTTAGAAAAAGCTATAAATTTAAGAGATATAGACAATGTTTTTACTGCAAAAAATTGTGTTGCGGTAACCTTGCACGACGAAGGCATCTTAGAAAGATATCAAAGAAGAATAAAAAAACCGACAATATTATTTCCTGAAATAGCAGACACAACTGCACCAAATGAAAATTTTCCATTAGCAAAAACTATTCGAGAAAAAGCCAACGGCAGAACGGTGGTCGGCAGTATTGGCTTAGAATATCACAAAGGAAGCATGGCGATGATTCAGTTGTGTAAACAAGCCAATCCCGAAAAATTCTTTTTTGCTTTTACCGGAAATTTCGACGAACATCAGTTATCATTTTATCTTGAAAAAGAAAGAGAAGAAGTTTTAGATTTCATCAAGCATCTTCCGGAAAATGCTGTTTGGAAAACCGGATTACTGAAAGAAGGCGAAGAATACAATTCGATTTTTTGCAGTTTCGACATCATTTATATTGTATATAAGAATTTCTATAGTTCGAGTAACCGATTGACTAAAGCTGCCAATTTCCAAAAATTAGTATTAGCCACTAATAAAGGTTGTGTTGGCGATGATGTGCCGAAATATAACTTAGGAGAAGTAACGAATGAAGATAATATTGAAGAGCAATTAGAGAAAATTGAACGCTTGAGAGATAAAATCTTACAAAAAGATTTTCCATACGAACAATGGAAAATATACAGTAAGAAACACAGCACAGATAGTTTAAAAGAAAAGTTTCAAGAATTACTTAACTTAGTATAGCAGATGAACACAAAAAACATACTCATTACCGGTGGTGCTGGATTTGTTGGCTCAGCAATGGCTTTATCTTTAAAATCAAAATATCCGAATTACGAAATTTATATTTTGGATAATTTAAAAAGACGCGGCTCCGAATTAAATTTACCAAGATTAAAAACAGCAAACATTCATTTTGTACACGGCGACATTCGAAACAAAGAAGATTTTGATGGTTTGCCAAAAATAGATTGCATTATTGAGGCAAGTGCCGAACCATCCGTGTTAGCAGGCATCGACAGCACACCGGATTATCTCATCAATACCAACTTAAACGGCACTATTAATTGTTTAAACTTCGCGACTAAAAATAAATCTGATTTTATTTTTCTTTCTACGTCTAGAATTTATCCGATTGAAACCATAGAAAACACAAACTATATAGAAGCAGCAACTCGATTTGAAATTGCCGAAGAACAAACAACAAAAGGTTTTTCTACTAAAGGCATTAGCGAAGACTTTCCAATAGATAATTATCGTTCTCTTTATGGCACTACTAAGTTGGCATCCGAATTATTTATTCAAGAATACAAGCAATTTTTTGGATTAAAGACTGTCATCAATCGTTGTGGTGTATTAACCGGACCTTGGCAAATGGGAAAAATTGACCAAGGCGTTGTAGTGTTGTGGTTAGCTAAACATTATTGGAATCAGCAGTTGAGCTATATTGGCTATGGCGGCAAAGGCAAACAAGTGCGCGACATGTTGCACACCGATGATTTGTTTAGATTGATAGATTGGCAAATGCATCATCTTGATGCTATCAACGGCGAAGTTTTTAATGTTGGTGGCGGCAGAGAAATCAGCGTTTCTTTACAAGAATTAACGGCATTTTGCCAAGAAATTACTGGTAATAAAATTCCGATTCACGAAGTACCTGAAAACAGAGCGGCTGATATAAGAATATACATTACTGACAATAGTAAAGTAACTGCAAAAACAGGTTGGAAACCGGAAATTCAACCGAAACAAATTTTAGAAGAAATTTTTGCTTGGATGAAAGCAAACGAAGCGCAACTTGCATCCATCTTAAAATAGAGAAATGAAATTAAGTGTTGTCATACCAGCATACAATGAAGCAGAAAGTTTACCGGAAACTTTAACCACATTATATTCTACGTTGATAAAAGAAAATATTGAGCACGAGATTGTAGTGACAAACGATAACTCAAGCGATAACACATTACAAGTATTAGAAAACTTAGTAAAAGACATCCCAACATTAGTCTATTTTACCAATTCCGGTCCGAATGGATTCGGCAACGCTGTTTGCTATGGTTTGGATAGATTTACCGGCGATTATGTTGCAGTAATGATGGCTGATTTATCGGATGACCCGAAAGATTTAGTAAAATTTTATAGAAAAGCTTTAGAAGGAAATTACGATTGTGTGTTTGGCTCTCGTTGGGATAAAGGTGGCAAAGTGGTAGATTATCCTGCACTTAAAAGAAGAATTAATCGCTTGGCAAATTTTATAGTTAGAATGGCGTTTAGATTCAAATACAACGACTGCACCAATGCCTTTAAACTTTACAAAAAAGAAACCATTTTAGGTTTGAAACCTTTTCTATCTCCACATTTTAACCTGACTTTAGAGTTGCCTTTAAAAGCTATTGTTCGAGGTTATACGTATGCTGTGGTGCCAAATTCTTGGACAAACAGAAAATATGGCGAATCAAAATTGAAGATAAAAGAAATGGGCAGTCGATACTTTTTTATTTTATTGTATTGTTGGATAGAAAAACAATTTTCGAGAGGTGATTACAACAAGAAAATTTAATTCTTTTTCAGAACTATAAATTTATTGCCATACTTATCTGCAAACTGCTCTTTTATCATAGCAGAAATTTGCGGACTAATCATTGCCTTTTGAGTTGTTATCAAATAACCAATATTATAGGTTTTAATAAACTGAACTTGACTTGAATTCAAATCTACAAATGTATTCTTTGATTTTTGCTGTTGAACATATTTGTAAAAAACTGTATTCATTTGAATTTGTCGCTCACCCATTTCAATAATTTTTGATGTTGTATCAATTGGAATTTCAAAAGAAGAAAGCGATACCGGATTGTATTCCGGCATATACATTCTCACATACATTGCCGGTGAAATTATATCTACACTTTGCAAAAAAATAGATATCAAATCTGATGAAGAGGACAAAGACGCAATCTGAGCATCTCTTTTATAGGAGTGATTAACTTTTTCAATAAACTTTGTATCTAATGGTGGTTTTCTATAAAATGCATTCAAATTATCTTGATAATAATTATAGAGAAATAATACTGTAAGTGTGGCTATAATTCCGGTAGTTATTTTAGATTTTATTTTCGCAAAATTCCATAAAATTAAAGTAGAAAAAATGGCTACTGTAGGAATACAAACAGCCGCCCAAAGTTGAATGGCATCAATCATGATATGGAATACGGCAAACATTAAAATTCCTGAAATATTCACAATCAACAGCATCCACAAAACATCTTTAAATGCAGATTGAATCTTCTTAAAATATAGATAAGCAAGCAGAAAGACGATGATGATATTGCTCACTATTAATTTAAAAGTTTGACCAATAATACAATTAATAAAAGTTCTTAGATACGATAAGTTGAAACTTTCCACACCAAATTTTATTGGAATTGTAGCAGAAGATTTTGAGTTGGTTACCGAAATTAAATACATATATCCGGCAAGACATAAAAAATTAAATACAATAAAAATTTGTGTTTTAAAGTATTGGCTTCTAGTAAATTGTTTAGTCAATAGCAAATAAAATAAAAATAAATTTGCTCCTACATATATTGTTGATGCAACTGAAGTGTTTAAAATTGGAAGCAATAAAAAAGTGCAGAAAAATAAGTCATAATGTTTGCGTTTTACTAAGTTGGCGCCTAACAATAATATTATTACGATATAACTGATTTTAATATGGAAATTAAAATTAGTGTGATAATTTACTGTTGCAACAAACCACTCTCCACGTGTTAGTATGCTTTCTTTAGGGATATAAAATGCAATACCGGAAACAAATAAGAATAATACGGAAAAGAAGTACAACTTAAAAGTTGAATGATTCTTTTTATTACTAATTAATGCCGCAAATCCTAAAACATAAGCAACAATAGCAATAGGAAAAAGTATTAACAGTAAAGAAAAAATTGGTTTTATGGCAAATAGTTTGCTAAAGAATGCTGCGAACCATAACTCACCGAAATGATAAACTGTTCTTACTGTTTCGTTCAAAAACTGAAAATTACTTTTCATCGTTTCTATTCCATACTTGTTTAGAATTTCAACATTCGTAGCATTACAATAAAAATCGTTGTTTAATTGATAATAAACCGGATGAAACATGCTTTTTAAGTTTGCATAAACCAACGTAAAAGCGCAAGTAAACAATACAAAACAAAGTAAGATTGTTTTATAATTAATAGATAAAAGTTGCGTTAAAAATGTTGATTTATCAAATCTAAATTTTCTGATATTTTTAAGATAGAAAACAAGATAAAATAGGAAAAACAGCAACAAACAATTGACTGTAAAAAAAGAAGTTCTAATCACAGAATAAAAAAAAGTGACCATCAACATACCGGAAAGTATGCGAATAAATTCTGCAAAATAAGATTTGGGATATTCAAGATTTAGAGCACTTACAAAAACATGTCCGATACAATAAACAAATAAAAATGCGGAAAAGCCAATCAATAAAAGATTAATGTAAGGTAGTTCTACTGCCATAATTTTAAATTATTGCTACTCTAAATTGCTCAATCACATAATCAATTTCTTCTTGTAGCATTGGATAGTATAACGGAATTACAATACTTCTGTCGCTTGCATCTTCTGAAACTGGTAATGAATAATTTTCTTGATATGTTTTATAGGCAGTTTCTCTATGTGCAGTTGAAATTCCACGACGAGTAGAAATGCCTTTATCTAATAAGGTTTGCATCAAATCGTTGCGACTGATTTTACATTCCGGTTTTAAATAAATGCTATACGATTGATAGTTGCTGAAATAATTTTCTTGTTCCAATGGCAATCTTATCGTATCAATATCTTTAAATGCTTCGTGGTATTGAAAGGCAATTTTTCTTCGTTCTTCCACAATAAAATCTAACTTTTCTAATTGCTTTATGCCGACTGCTGCTTGTATGTCCGTCATTCGGTAATTATAGCCAACTTCAATATGATCTTCAAAAATTACTTTATTTGATTCATGGCGAACTCTATCATTTACCGACATTCCATGCTGACGCAACAACTTTAACCTATCTCTATAAGTTTCGTTGTTGGTTGCAATCATGCCGCCATCACCTGTTGTAATTACTTTTCGTGGATGAAAAGAAAAACAAACCAAATCAGAATGACTGCCGATTTTTTTTCCTTTATAAGATGAACCGACAGCACAAGCTGCATCTTCAATTAAAACGAGATTTTTTTCTGCACACAATTCCTTGAAAGCATCAATATCTGCCGGCATTCCCATTTGATGCACAATGAGGATAGCTCTTGTTTTACTCGTAATTTTTTTTCGTACATCTTCAATATTAATATTATAAGTAACAGGATTTACTTCAGCAAAAACCACTTTTGCTCCAACATAACGAATTGAGTTGGCTGTTGCCACATAGCTCATTGAAGGACAGATTACTTCATCATCGACAGTAACTCCGGCAACAATCATAGATAAATGCAAGGCTGTTGTACAATTGGAAACGGCAACAGCATATTTACTGCCAACATAATCAGCAAATTTCTCTTCAAACTCTTGCACTTTCGGACCTTGCGTTACCCAAGCACTTAAGATAGTATCGTATGCATATTGCGCTTCTTCTTTATCTAAGTATGGTTTCGCTAATGGGATTTTCATTTGTTATTCGTTTAAATTTTTTATCAAATACAATTATTTCTCCCAATTCTGGACTTTAACTGCTTCTATTAAATTTTGTTTGTTTGATAAATCAATATAATAATTAATAGTTTCTCTTAGCCCATCTTCAAACGAATAGTTAGCCTTGAAATTAGTGGCTGCATAAAATTTATCTGCTTTTACCCAAAGGCGTGGAACATCGGCTGGCCTATCCGGAAGATATTCCAATCCTAATTCAACTCTATCCATCATTTTTAAAATAGTCGTCAATAGCTCTTTCATAGATATTTCTACTCCTGTGCCAATATTAAAAGTTTTATAATTGATATTTTTGTTGCCAATTAAATCGGCTAAGGCGCGTGCTGTATCTTTTACAAAAAAGAAATCTCTGGTAATTTGACCATCACCAAAAATTATAGGTTTCTCATTATATAAAATACGAACAATACTTCTTGGTATAACCTCGCCTGAGTCGCCTTCATAATGAGCTCGAGGCCCATAATTATTAAATATCCTCAATACTGTAGTCGGAAGTTGATAGCATTCATTATATGCATTGGTATAATGTTCTCCAACTAATTTACTTGCACCATAAACAGTTAACGGAGCAGTCGCAGCTTCTTCTGTTATTGGAAAGGAAGTAGTTCTGCCATATATTTCTGAAGTAGAAATATAAAAAAAATGATCGATTTTATTTTGTCGTGCTGCCTCTAATATATTCAATGTACCTTCAGCATTTACACGATGATTCTCAAAAGGTGAATGTATTGAATGTCGAACCCCAAGACATGCCAAATGAAAAATATAATTACAATTTTTTGCCACTTCCATACACATCTCTTTATCCAAAATATCACCTTTCACAAAACTGAAATTGGGATTACTTTGTGCCTCTTTCAGATTTTCTAAATTCCCATTTGATAAATTATCAATTACTTTTACTCGATATCCTAAAGTTAATAGATGGTCTGAAAGGTGGGAACCAATAAAACCAGCGCCACCGGTGATTAAAATAGTGGCTTTGGGAGCATTATTATTCATAGTGTAAAATTAAGAATTTTCTGAAACCTAGATATGGTATATTAGGATATTTGATAGCAAAGTACAATGTTTTATTCAGATAAATGGCAATGATAATTTTGGGTTTTTATAATGTATGCAATAGAAGAAAGGTTATTTATTAATCATTTTATTCTATATAGACTATTTTACTTTTCCATGCTTTTCTATTCCCATCCACAATAAATGTCTAAATCTAAACATATCGTAAATTGTCCAAAGTATGTCGTGTAATTTTCCTAAAGAGCCACTGCCATGTTGACGTGCATGAAAATGAATTTCTTTGAGTTGAATAGTATATTTCATTAGTCTTGCACGCATTATCATTTCAGGCGTAGTAAATGCCGGACTTTTAGCGAGTGGCATAACAAACGGAATTATTTGCTTAGTATAAACTTGTGTGAAATTCATATCGGGAATTCCGGTTGTAAGTTTTGGAAATAATATTCGACGAATTAAAATATTGATATTTGATGTCAATTTACGCCAACTTGTTGCGCCGGAATAAATAGTGCGTTGAAAAACTATCATATCAGCATCCGGCGTTTCATCTATAGATTTTCTAAGGTCGTTGATGTCTAAAGGTAAATCAATGCCATTGTGTACCACATATTTTTTTGTAGCAATTGCTAAGGCACGTTGTATTGAAACTCCTTGATTTAGGTTGATGTAATTCGGACAAAAAACAACATTAGGTGTATTGGAAAAGTTTTCTAAAATAATTTTTTTGGTATTGTCTTTGCTTCCATCATCAACAACAATTAACTCATACTCTTCAAAGTTAGCGGCTAATTTAGCTAGACATTCATTGAGTGCATCTTTCACTAACACTTCTTCATTATACACCGGGATAATTAAACTTACACTATTTTTAGATTTCTCTGACATGTTTATTGTAAGATATTTAATAATGTGTCAACAACGTACGCTTGTTCTGTTTGTTTTAATCCGGGAAATATTGGTAAGAACATGGCGTTTTCTGCAATATCACAACTAACCGGATAATCTTCATCTTTAAAACCGATGCTATCAAAATAAGGTTCTTGATGCAGCGGTTGTATGCCATAACGAACGCCAATTTTTTTATCGGTCATTTCTTGTATAATTTCAGGAACTCTTTTTTTGGAAACTTCTGTAATTTTTATACAATATGACGACCAAGCATGTGTTGCATAATTTGGAACAAAAGGTGTTTTAATTTTTTCGTTGCCGCTGAATTTCTCATTATAAAAAATTGCTTGTTCTGTACGTTGTTCGAGTATGGCATTTACTTTTTTCATTTGTACAATTCCAATCGCAGCTTGCATATCCGTCATTCTATAATTATAGCCATTCTTATAATATTTCTGCAACATAGTACCTTTTGCTTTATGTCTTTCGAGATCAGAAATAGATGCACCGGCAGACCTTAAAATTCTAGCTTTTTCTGCGAAATCAGCATCGTTGGTAACTAACATACCACCTTCACCTGTCGTAATCATTTTTCTTGGATGAAAACTAAACGTTGATACAACACCTTTTCCTCCTAATTTTTTTCCTTTATAAGTTGCACCAAACGCTGTTGCAGCGTCATCTAATAAAAACAAGTTATGCTTATTACAGATTTCTTGTATTGCATCTAAATCATTAGGTAAACCAATCTGGTCGATATTCATCACCGCTTTAGTTTTAGCAGTAATTTTTTGTTCAATCAATGCTGTATCTATGTTAAATGTGCGTGCATCCGCATCTACAAAAACAGGAATTGCACCTGCCATAATTACTGCGTTTACGTTTGCCATACAAGTGCTATCACACAATATAACTTCATCACCATATTTTACGCCGGCAATTCTCAAAGCCAAATGCATCGCCGATGTACAAGCATTAGTAGCCACTGCGTATTTTACACCGAGATAATCTGCAACCAGATCTTCAAACTCTTTTACTTTTGGTCCCTGACTAACCCAGCCGCTATTTATTATTTCTCTCAAGCTATTCCATTCTTCATCACCTAACCAAGGTTTCATAAATGGAA
>JAGQYE010000008.1 GCA_020436225.1 Bacteroidota bacterium
AAGAAAATAAAATGGCAATACCAAACAAGGGAAAATGAAAAACGTAGAACATTGCACAACAAGATGCAGCTTCCAATTTTTTAATCCGTTTTTTAATTTTTCCGGACTTAATTTCAATCCATAAAAAAAGAAAATTAGCGCGATGCCGATGGTGCTAATCCATTCTAAAATAGTATTAAAAGTGCTGTTGGTGCTGTAGAAAAAATATGAAAATAGAATAACAAAAATTGTTGCTAAAACAAACTTATCTAAAGAAAGGAATATTTTTTTCAAAGTTGAATTTTTGTTGATGATGAAATGTAAGCAAAGATAGACCTTAATTTTTATTTTAAAGTTGAAGTATGTCATTAATTAAATTGACACTTGTGCCGTTTAGACTTCCGTATTTTGTATTTTTGTTGGATATTTATTTTTGGATTAATACATACAAATGCTTTCACAACGCCAACTTTTTTTACAACACGTTGCACAAACTTCCGATGCACCTTTAGCATTGGAAATTGAAAAAGCAGAAGGCATGTATTTGTACGATGTTCATCAAAAAAAATACATGGATTTAATTTCCGGCATTGGCGTAAGTGCACTCGGTCATTGTCATCCGAAAATTGTAAAAGCTATTCAACAACAAGCGGCACAATATGCGCATACTTTGGTTTACGGCGAGTTTATCCAAGCACCGCAAGTGCAATATGCCAAGTTTCTCGCAGAACTTTTGCCGGAAAATTTGTCGTCTGTTTATTTCACAAATTCAGGTGCAGAAGCTACTGAAGGTGCTATGAAATTGGCGAAACGCTATACCGGAAAATCGGAAATTATTTCTTGTTATCACTCTTATCATGGTAGTACACAAGGTGCGTTGAGTTTACTTGGCGATGAATATTTCAAATCAAATTATCGACCATTATTGCCTGGTGTGCGCCAAATTCGCTATAATAATTTTGATGACATTCAATTTATTACCAACAAAACAGCTGCCATATTTTTAGAACCGGTGCAAGCAGAAGCAGGCGTGATGGTGCCGGATAAGCAGTATTTACAAGCAATTCGAGCACGTTGTAACGAAACCGGTACACTTTTCGTGTTTGATGAAATACAAACCGGTTGTGGTAGAACGGGAAATATTTTTCGCTTTCAAACCGAAAATGTAATTCCGGATATTTTGTTGCTTGGCAAAGCTTTTGGTGGCGGTTTGCCTTTAGCTGCATTTATTTCGAGTAGAGAAATTATGCAAGTGTTACAAGTCAATCCTATTCTCGGTCACATTACTACTTTTGGCGGAAATGCCGTTTGCTGTGCTGCCGGCTTAGCATCGTTTCAAGAAATTGTAGAACAAAAATTATATAAAACAGTCGAGAAAAAATCGGCATTATTTGTAGAGTTGTTGCAACATCAAGCTATACAAAAAGTACATCATTGCGGTTTGTTGATGGCGGTTTATTTAGATAATTTTGAAAATCTAAAACGCGTTATTGATGAATGTATTTTAAACGGATTAATAACCGATTGGTTTTTATTTGCCAATAATTGCATGCGTATTGCGCCGCCATTAATTATTACAGAAGAAGAAATTAAAACGGCTTGTGCCATCATCTTACAAGCATTGGATAAAGTTTATAAGCAATGAAAAAATCGTTTTTGTTCAATGTTTTTTTTCTTGTTTTTGTCAACTTTTTGATAAAGCCTTTTTGGATTTTCGGCATTGATAGAACGGTGCAAAATCAGTTGGGCGAAAGCGAATACGGTTTATATTTCGCTATTTTTAATTTTACGTACTTATTTCAAATTTTATTAGATTTTGGTTTTCAGAATTACAATAATCGCGAAGTAGCGGCAGACACCAAACGCATACAGCAGTTGTTGCCCGGCATTTTGCTCATCAAAACTTTTTTATTTTTGATTTATTTGGTGGTTTGTATTGCCATCGCATTTCCATTGGGTTATCTATCCAAGCCGTTTATTTTCGTTATTCTCGCTAATCAAATTTTATTGTCGTTTAATATTTATTTGCGTTCCAATATTTCTGCACATCAACATTTTATTACCGATGCGCTCTTATCTGTGTTAGATAAATTGTTGATGATTGTTTTTTGTTTATGCTTGATTTACGGAAATATTTCAGGTTTGCAATTGTCGATTTTTACGTTTGTGTCGGCGCAGCTTTTGGCTTATTGTATTACGTTTATAGTATGCTTATTTTTTTCATTACGGTTGATAGAAAAATTTTCATTTACTTTTTCTTTCCAAGAAATACAACAAATAGCTCGTGAAACTATGCCTTATGCGATTATTCATTTTTTAATGACCACGTATTACAGAATTGATGGCGTGATGTTGGAAAAATTACAAGGAACAAACGGTGCACTCGAAAGTGGCATTTATGCGCAAGGTTATCGCATTATGGAAGCGTTGAACAATATTGGTTATTTGTTTGCAGGTATTTTGTTGCCATTGTTTGCTTATCATCTCTCGAAAAAGAAAGAGATAAAAGTGCTGTTGAAATCGGCATTATCTATAATGTTTTGCATTAGCGTGTCGATAATTGCTTGTTTTTATTGGTATAAAAAGGAATTGATGGAGTTGTTGTATGTCGGCTCCGATATTCAATATTCGGCTGAAGTTTTTGGATTTTTATTGTTGAATTTTTTTCCCGTTGCGATGTTGTATGTCATCGGAACTTTGCTGACTGCCAACCAAAATTTCAGGTTGATGATTTATACTTTAATCGTTGCTGTTATAATCAATGTTAGTTTAAATTTTTATTTGATTACAAACTATGGAGCAAAAGGCGCCGGCATTGCTACGTTGATTACGCAACTGTTTATGTTGGTTTGTTATAGCATTTATTGCTTGAAAATTTTCAAAATTAAATGGGAAAAATTTTACGCAGTTCAACTTTTTGGCTTTTTAGTTTTGTGTACTTTGTTGATGTTTATCTTAAGTAAATTTACATTTATGACCAATCATCAACTCGACTTATTCGTGCATATTATCTTATATTTTATATTGATTCC
>JAGQYE010000054.1 GCA_020436225.1 Bacteroidota bacterium
CCGTGCATATTTCCAATGCTTTAAATATTCCATTGTTATACATTTCTACTGCCGGCATTTTTGATGGTGCAAAAGATACTTTTGACGATTGGGATATTCCAAATCCGTTAGGACATTATGCGCGTAGCAAATGGGCAGGCGAAGTGTATGTACAACAAAATAAAACGCAACATTTAATTTGTAGAGCCGGTTGGATGATGGGCGGCGGACCCAAAAAAGATAAAAAATTCATCCAAAAATTAATGCAACAACTCAAAGACGGCAAGAAAGAATTGTTTATCGTAAATGATAAATTGGGAACGCCAACTTTGACGTATGATTTTGCTCGAAATGTAAAATTGCTATTACAAAAAGAAGTTTGGGGCTTGTACAATATGGTTTGTGGCGGAACGACTGGCAGATTAGAAGTAGCAACTGAATTAGTAAAATTAGTAGGTAAAGAAAATGAAATAAAAATAACACCGGTAGATTCTGATTTTTGGGCGAAAGAATATTTCTCTCAACGACCACCAAGCGAACGACTCATCAACAAGAAATTAGAATTGCGCCAACTAAATACTATGCGCGATTGGAAAATTTGTTTACAAGAATATATTCAAGAATATTATCAAGATTATTTAGATTAATACACAATAATTTATTTTCCTTTCTTCTTTTGTTGATGATGCTCTTTAGCAGCGTATTCTAAAGTTTCATAAAATTCTTCCCCAAATTTTCTAATAAGCGCATCTTTTACAAAAACATACAACGGAACTTTTAAACTTTTTCCCAGCTTACATGCATCACTACAAATATCCCATTCGTCGTAATTAACGGCTGTAACGGTGTCCATATTTTTCAATCGGATTGGATATAAATGACAGCTAATTGGTTTTCTAAAATCTATAACACCATCTTTCCATGCTTTTTCTATAGCGCAAGAAATCGTACCGTCTTTTTCATAATTTACATAAGCACATGCACCACCATTGATTAATGGCGTAGCATAAGGTGTATATTCGTCGTCAGGTTCATTAACGAAAGTGCCTTGTTCTTCAATAGCTTTAATGCCTTCGGGCAACAAATACTTTCTTATTTTCGGATAAATCTTCTTCAATATTTTCGTTTCCGACTTCTCCACAGGTGCGCCGCTATCGCCTTCAACACAACAAATACCTTTGCACTTTTTTATGTTGCAAACAAAATGTTGTTCCACCACATCATCACTAATTAATTTGTCGTCAATTAAAATCATAAAATCACACAAAAGTATAAAAAGAAAAAGTCGAAGTAAATTATTTTCCCAATAAAAAAATAGTTGGCTTCTTGTTGATTTCCGGTTGGCGTTTTTTCCATTCAGCAATCGGCAGTGTTTTTATAAATTCTTCAGATGAAGAAATGTTACAAGCCACACAAAGCAAGGTATCGTATTTACATATTTTCAAAAGTTCATCAAATAATTTTTTATTGCGATAAGGTGTGTCCATGAAAATTTGCGTATGCCCGTTTTTTGCAAAATTTTCCATTTGCAAAATCTTCTTTTTTCGTTCATTTTCTTCGATAGGCAAATAACCGTTAAACGTAAAAAGCTGTCCGTTAAAGCCACTTGCCATCAATGCCATTAAAATGGAATTAGGTCCAACCAAAGGAACGACCGTAATGTTCATTTCTTGAGCAAGTTGCACCACATTATTTCCAGGGTCGGCAATGCAAGGTGTACCGGCATCGCTAATCAATCCAATGTTTTTTCCTTGCAACATTTCGCTTAATTGCAATTCATCAAAAGTATATTGCTGATGTTTGTTTAATTCGATAAACGTACACGCATCAATATCTTTTTCTTTCACCATTAATTTGATAAAACGCCTTGCAGGCTTAATATTTTCTACTATGTAGATGTCTGTTTCTTGTATAATTTTTAGAATATAAACCGGAATAGTTTCAACAGCATTTTCTGCAATTAAATTCGGAATTAAATAAAGTTTTCCTTTCGGCATTTCATAAAGATAGAGATATTTGTTAATTGTTTGAAAGTTTTATAGAATCAATGTTTCTTTGTATCAATGAAACTTTCCAAAAAATATTACCTCAACGAAGATGTTGTTTATATGGCGAAAGATTTATTGGGAAAAGTTTTAATAACCAACATCAACGGCATCAAAACAGGCGGCATTATCACAGAAACAGAAGCCTATAGCGAAATAGAAAAAGGCAGCCACGCATATAATAAACGAATGACAGACAGAACTCAAATTATGTTTGGCAACGGCGGTTATGCTTATGTGTATTTGTGTTATGGCATGTATTATTTGTTTAATGTAGTAACCGGAAAACAAGGAACAGCACAAGCCGTACTGATTCGAAGCATTAAACCAACTATTGGCGTTGAAGAAATTTTAATTAGAAGAAATAAAACAAAAATCGACAAGCAACTTTGCAACGGACCCGGAAAAGTTTGTCAAGCATTAGGCATCACCAAACAACAATATGGCATTTCTTTAATGAGCGATAATGTTTGGATAGAAAAATCAAATATCATCATAAAAGAAAATCAAATACAAATCACACCACGAATAGGCATTGATTATGCAGAAGAAGATAAAAACTTACCTTGGCGTTTTGTGTTGTCGATTTAATTTTCTTTATGATTTTTCTTTTCGTAGAATAGTTATATTTATGATTCAAATTCAACTATGAAACCAAAATTATTTCCACGTTTTTTAATTTTCTTACTATTCTTTTTGGCAGTTGCTACTGTTTTTGCAGCTGCAGGTGGTGCCGGTGGCGGTCATTCTGGTGGCGGTGGTGATAGCGGCGGCGATGGAGGCGCAATCATTTATCTAATTTATTGGATAATTCGATTGATATTTATGTTGCCTTTCCCAATCAATATCATCGTTTTGGCAATTGTCATTTTTGTCATTTATAAAGTGTCAAAATCGTATCAAGCTA